>NZ_JBAKHO010000006.1:0-207534 GCF_036902735.1 Micromonospora lacuserhaii
GCACCGTTGACCTACGCCACCTACGAGACGTTCGTCCGCCGCTACATCACCCCCGGCCTCGGGACGAAGCGGCTCGACCGGCTCCAGTCACGGGACGTGCAGACCTGGATCAACCAGGTGGCCCGCACCTGCCAGTGCTGCGCACAGGGCAAGGACGCCGCCCGACCCAAGGACAAGCGCCGCTGCTGCGCCGTAGGCCGCTGCTGCCAGGCCGTCCCATCGACGCGGACGGTCAGCGACATCCGGGCCGCGCTGCGGGCCGCCCTCACCCACGCCCAGGCCGAAGACCTCATCACCAAGAATCCGGCCGTCGCGGTCACCCTCGCCACCGTTCGCCGCCGGCGGGGCAAGTCATGGTCGGGCGACGAGGCCCGCAAGTTCCTCGAATCGGCCCGGGCCGACGAGGACCCGCTCTACGCCGCCTACGCCCTGGTCCTCGTCACCGGCCTACGCAAGGGCGAGGCACTCGGCCTCACCTGGGAGGACGTCGACCGCGACGCCGGAGAGCTGACCGTCGGCCGCCAACTGCAACGCGTGCGCGGGCAGCTCCTGCACCGCGACACTAAGACCCAGGCGTCCGACGCCACCCTCCCCCTGCCCGACATCTGCCTGACCGCCCTCAAGCTCAGGCAGGAACAGCGGGGCGAGGCCCGAGCAGCCGCCGGCAAGGCGTGGCACGAAACCGACCTCGTATTCACCACCCGCTATGGCACGCCCATCGAGCCGCGCAACTTCCAACGCTCCTGGCAGACGAGATGCGAGAAGGCGAAGGTCACGCCGATTACCGTCCACGACGCCAGGCGGACCTGCGCCACGCTCTTGGCCGACCTGGACGTCCACCCGAGAGTCGCCATGCAGGTGCTCCGGCACGCCAGATTCTCGGTAACGATGGAGATCTACACGCAGGTATCGACGAAGGCGACCCAGAGATGCCCTCAAACGCCTCGGTGACTCACTCGGCCGCTGACGGAACTGCTGTACTTAGCTGCCGTACGACAGCAGAAAGGCCACCTCCCGAAGCCGGGAAGTGGCCTTTGACCTGCGTGGGCGATACTGGGACCGAACCAGTGACCTCTTCGGTGTGAACGTCAATCTCGTATGCTAGCCCGGTTCAAGCAACGCCACGTAGTGCCGTCACGTACGCCCGGCCACGGTCGAATGTCGATAAGTGACGCATGACGCCGAACCTTTCGCTGACTTCTCGCTGACGTCGCGGCCTAACCGCACTGGGCCTCGACCGGGCCTGACTGACGACGGTACTCGCACCGCGAGCAGGCCAGTGCCGGCCCTCAGCACCAGCGCGGCCCCACCCCCCGCCCGCCTTCCGCCTACATCGCATCCGTTCACGATGCACCTTCGTGGGGCAAGCTCTTTGACTCCTTCAGTTGAAAGAACCTCACTCCGGAAGCCTCGTCTATCGTCGCGAGCACCCCACGAAGGCGAAGGTTGCCAGGTGATGGCCAGGAGATCACTACAGAATTAGGGGGCCACACGTCCAGGAGCTCGCACACCCCGTACGACGCGACGACAGACTGTCCGGGTTCGAGCGATTCCAAGATTGAGCGCCGTTCAGCCGCGGGTATTGCCACGGTGAGTACCCCGCGCGGGGCTCTGCCTGTGTTTGCAAGGTGGTCCGCGATGTACCTGGTGTCGTCAATCCTGGACGCCAAGACAAAGCAACGCGCGCCATCTGCCAACTGGCGATCAAGCACGGAATCGAGGGCATGCAAGCGTGGGTCAGGGTCCGGAGAGTTCTCGATTCGATCTAGCAGCGTCCATGCTCTCTGCGAAAGGTCCGAGACGTCCGCTCCGCCCTTGTTTTGGGCACCATCCAAATCGGACCCGGCGGCGGCGAGGTTCATTAGGCTGGCGTGAAGTGCGGGACGGCTGTCGCTACTCAGCGCGAGCGGGAGCTCACGGCGGGATGCATACTCCTGCAACAAGCGGATTATTTCATTTCGCAGCATGCGCTCTTCAACGCTCGATCGGTACTGGACGTCAACCAGGATCGGGTGACCTAGTTCGCGAGCTATGTCTTCCGAAGCGATATTAGCGAGGAGGGGCCAGTCCGACCAGAAGCCCATTGACTGCTGATCGACGAGCGCGATTAAGTATCGGGCGCGGGAGTTCAGCGAATAAACCCGCTCCGGGATGTCTCGCAAGGGATGGTCGTGCACGATCAGCTCAAAATTTAGTTCAGATAGGGCGAGACTGCCGGGGCCGTGAATAGCCCTATGATACGTCGTCAGCAGGACCTGGCCAGTCTGCTCAGGTGACCCCTCCAACAGACGAAAAGCTGCCTCCGTGGAATCAAGGACCGTTACAGCCGTGCGCTCCCGCGCTTTCAGACGGTCGGCCCATTGTTCAACGAGGCCCCTTGTAGGACAAACAACAAGTGTGAGAGCCCCATTAGATGAAACGTCGTCCAGGTACGACTCGATCACTCTCCGGACCCCGCCGCCAGCGACTGAGGCGACAACTCCTGCCCTCGGCCGTGCCGGATCCGTGAGGCGGTCGAGCAACGCCTGCTGATACTCAGCTAACGGCTTCATCGCCCACCGCCTCTGATCAAGACCTTGCGCCTAAGCCAGACAGACACGTCGTGCAGACATTGGATCTCCTGCTCGGACAGATCACCGCGGAAGTGAAATACCTTGTTTCTAATCTCTCGAACGGGCGCCAGAGTGGTGCTTACCAGCTGCCGGTTGTTGCCGAAGCGTAGCCTAAAGAACCTACCGAAGCTGTTGCCGTTAAGCAGAACCGTGAGTAACTCACTTAATGTCAGGTCCTCTAGCCCCACATCCTGCCCGCCCTCTTCGAGTTTTAGAGCAGCTGCCACCGCCGACCGCAATTCCTCTGCAGAGCAGGAAGTGTGCATCAGATCTCGAACCGCTAGCTCGATGCTTTCCAGGAGTACGTAGGGCCGCGTACGACGCCAGAGGAAACGGCTGACATCCGCGGTCGTCACGATCGCTAGCAATCTGTCCTCATCGCCAACCAGAACGGCATTGTCCCGTTCGATAAAGGTAAGGGTGGCGCTCAGCTCATCAGCCGGGCGAACGAAGTTAAGATCTTCGACTAGATCGTCCACTGTGGCACCCAGTGGATCGTCCTGGGGCCTAATGTTGCGCAGATTCGCGGAGAAAGACCTATAGGTAAACGCGCCGACTACGCGCCCGTCCGTCGTCATCACGGGCAGCTGGTCGAAGCGGCGCGACCGCATTAGGCCAAGGGCTTCCCGAACAGGCGTTCCAGCCATCACGGTAACAATATCTTGGTCATCGGGAACGAGTTGACTGACGCGAAGGAACCTGGATTGTTCCAGTTCGTCTCGAATCGCGACGGAGGAACTCGCGCTACCTAGGTTCACCGGAGTCCTCAGGAAGCCCACTGAAAGCACGTCACAACGCCTCGCACCGATGCCGCGATTTTAACCGCAACGGCTACGCCGACAAGGGCGACCACTTCTACACGATCCAATTTCACGAACCCTACGCTTTCCTCGCTCCTGTGGCGCTTATTACACTGAGCTTTCGCCAGTTGATCACATACATCAGTCGCGGAATATGTTCGAGTGGTGCCAGGCGAAGTAAGCGGCGCTCGCCTTCGTGTGAGCGCTGACGGGTCGTCCTTCGAGGTCGGCTAGCTTGTTCGCGATGGCCTTGTACTCTG
Source organism: Micromonospora lacuserhaii (assembly GCF_036902735.1). NCBI lineage: Bacteria > Bacillati > Actinomycetota > Actinomycetes > Micromonosporales > Micromonosporaceae > Micromonospora > Micromonospora lacuserhaii. Next base: position 3,673 of record NZ_JBAKHO010000006.1, read on the forward strand.
GCTCGGAAGCGCTCGTGACGATGTGCCCGTTCTCATTGATGCTGATGTAGCCAGCCTCGAAGAGCGCGTCGCAACCGAAGACGCAGGCGAGCATCCCCACGTGTGTCAAGTCTCGGCGTTCCGTGTCCGTGCAGACCGACCGCGGCTTGATGTGCGCTGCCCACAGAAAGCGTGCCGGGTAGGTCTCGCCGCAGATCGCGCAGTCAGCTTCGGACATCGAGCCGAGCAGACGGCGGCGCAGAGCTGGTTGCTCTCCTCGCTGGGTTCCCGCGAACGGCCTTTCAAGGCCGCCTGTGAAGGGATCCGTTGCGACCTTGTCGGTCGGCGGTTGTGGGCCGGCGTCTGACTCAGCCCCGCTACCGGCCCGGAAGCTGACGACGGGAGGACTGCCGGTCGCCTGTGCGTAGGGCAACTGGAGTAGGACGGCTCCGATGAAGGCGCTTCGGTAGCCAATCTGGTCAGGGTGGACGGTGACTGAACCATGTTCCCGCAGGATCTGCAGCGCGTTCTCGACCCAAGCGATCGGTACCGGCTGCCCGGCAGGCGAAGACTCCGTGGCGACGATGACGTTTGGCGGTTGCACCGCGAGGATTCTGTTCGTCTGACCCTTCACGGTGAGCAGAGGCACGCCAATGAGCGCACGGAGCAACTCGACCGCCTCCATCCGCGCTTCGCTCGGCACATAGCTGCCGGAGGCAACGCCCAGCGCTGGAAACCTGTCCCCGAAGGCGGCCGCGAACATCTCCCCGAACGTCTTGCTCACGGAGAAGAGATAGCCCTGCTTGACCTTGCCCGCACGATCGAAAGGCCCAGCCTGCGGCTCCTTAAGTCGCTCATCCAACGGCAGCTCGTCCAACGTAACTGCGTTCGCGGCTTCGCTGTAGGTAGCTCGGACCATCCGTCCGTCGCGGTCCCACACGTCTTCCGGCAGGTCACCCGGCCTGTGGGCATCGACCGCCGCGGCAGCGACCACGCTGAGCGCCCGAACGCCCTTCGCGTAGTGGAGGATCACGTCCCCTGGCCCAACGGCAAGCATCGACTGCCAGTGCAGAGGCTGGATGCCATTCTTCTGCACCTTGGGCGCCCAGAGGATCCCGGCCTTGCGCTCCTGCTGATAGGTCTGGCCCTGGTTGACCCACCAGTAGTTCGCCTGCTGCCCTAGCTTCGCTTCCGCCACGACATCTGGTCTATCGACTCCCGCCAGCGAAGACAAGATGCGTTCGGCCGAGGATCTCCGGCGGCAGGGACACGGTGTGCCCACGCCTACATGACCTTCTGATCCGTAGCTCTGGGCGATGCGATCTCTCATGGCCGCGCCGGACCTAGGACAGCCCCTGGTCGTCGCGTGGTAGCTCGTGCAGCTTGCTCGGTTGCTGCACTCCGTTGCTGTACTGCTGGGTCCTCCTCCGGGTTCGCTCGGTGCCGGCCCGAGCCCGCCGGCCTCTTCGTCCCGAACGCGGGCATGGGGCACCATCACTTGTCGGCCGTTGTCGTCCGGTGCTGCGGGGCGTGGCCATCAGGCTGATCAGCGCCGGGCATCGTCAGCGACTGCCGCCGGTTTCGATGCCTCCGTGCTGCCTTTGCGCCAAAGGTCAGTGCCGTCAGTCGGTTGGAACGCAGGTCGCACAGCGACGTCCTACTATGGCCGAGCATCGCCAGCGTCAACGAGCCCCTAGGACGGACATTGCGCAACTTCACCTGGGAGGAGTGGGCCGGACCTATCGATAAGGCGGCAGTAACCGCTCTCGGGCAACCCGTGCTGCCGTGGGCTGTTGACGAGCTGCGAGGCCTCTTCGGTGAGTCATGGCTGGCTGACAGCGCGGCCAGAAACCAGACCATCCCACTGCTGCATCTGGACTGGTACCCCCTGACCAATCCACGTGCGGTCGTGCGAGTGCTGGAGTTCGCGGCGCGAGTCGCTCTAGTCAAACAGCAAGAGGGCGCCGAAGCGCTGCTCGCCCAAGCGGGTGAGATCCGATCCAACAGAGAGAGCGCCCTCCGCGAGTTTCAGCATCTGCTGCTCGGGCTTGAGGTCGCAGCTTTCGCCGTCATGGACGGCTGGAAGGTCAGTTACGAGCAGCAGCTCCCCTCCGGCCGGAAGCCTGATTTGTGGCTGAGCCGAAACGGCTTGAACTACTTGATCGAGATAACGATCATCGGCTTCGACCGTGACTTTCGGTCAACCGAAGACTGGACGGACCGCCTACGGCGGACTCTCCAGGTGCTGGAGCTACGGCACGAGGTCGAGACCATCGCCCAGCTTGACGAGGTGCTGAGTGAGGCAGAGACCGAACAGTGGATCCTGAACATTGCCGCCGCGGCCCTCGCTACGGGCGAGGATGGAAAGCAGCGCACCGTGCGGGCCGGCGAAGGCTCCGTGCAGGTCTTCGCAAAGGGCGAGCGACCCTCCGGACCAATCCTGACCGGCCCGGCCCTGGCAAACGACGCGTGGTTGCGCGTGGCGACCCGGCTAGCCAGCAAAATCAAGCAAACCTCGGGCGGCCCGCCTGCCTGGCTGCGCATTGATGACGTCGGAACCCTGTTCCGCCTCACCGACTGGAGCGTTCGCCCGCTTGCTCAACGTCTACATGATCTATCCCTGAACATCGGTGTCGCGCTGGCCGACGCGCCCCACGTCCGCGGCGTCATCCTCTCGGGGGGATTCGGATACGCCGCGAGCGGTGCCGCTGGCGAGACCGCCTGGCAAGACGTGGGAAGGCTCTTAGGCCAACCGCCCCAGACCCAAGCCAGTCGACAGCAACTCGCGCACGGTCCGGCAGCACTCCGTCGGATACTCCCCGGGCGACGGCAGCGCCTCGCCTTCGTGATGCCCACCCGGCAAGCCCACCTCGTGCTCCCAGCCGGAACCGGGCTCGAACCTGGCCTGTGGTACAGCGAGGAAGCCTCTTGGCTAGACATGGCCCTTCGCCGCCTAGGTCATCCACCGCTGGCTGCAATCATCCGTGAGCCATCTGGTCCGTAGCTCCGGGCGATGCGATCTCCTGCGGCTGCCCCCAGCGTCGGTTGACTCCTGGCCGTCGCGTGGTAGCCCTTGCGGCTCGATCGGTTGCTGTACTTCGTTGCTGTACCGCTGTTGTGCACCCGCTGTAGGCATCCGATCGTGTGACGGCGGAGCTGGCAGCGAGCGGTGTCGGCGGGAGCAACGGTCGAAAACGCGACGGCGGTACGACATGACGATCGCGGAGTCGAGCGAGCTGAACCGCCGTCATGGACCAGGTCGTCGCTCGTCCTGCCTAGCTTCTGTCGACAGGGCCGGTTCGTGCAGCTGGCATGCGTGCCTGGACGGTCGATAGCCTGGCCACTCAAATTGAGGATGCCAGCACCAAGACGGACTTGCTAACGTGAAATGCCGTTCCGGCAGTGGAATCCTGAGACGATTGGTAAGTCATGGCCGAATCCGACAGTCCAACCTCCTCGCCAGAGCTGATTGACCCTAGCTGGTGGGACTCCGTAGTAGAGGCCAGCGACGACTCTAGCGTCAGCTCGATGTCGTTCCGCTTTCAAGCAGCGGCGCGGGAGGTCGAAGTCGGGGAGTTCAAGCGGCTGGTCCTCGATGCGCTGGCAATCGCAACTTCGCCTATGCTGGTGCCCGACAATTGGATCGATCCTTTCGCTCCTGTGATTCAGACCCGTACTCACCGTTCGGCCATGCCATCGGATCTAACGGCTAAGCAGTTGGGCGTACTCGCAAGCTTGGCGCCCCTCGTAGAGCATGCGGGGCTCCGTGCGCGCGTGGCCGACATCGCCTGGACTTATGGTGATCGCAGAGACGGCGCTCTGCTGACTACAGCCATCGATGCGTATCGCGAGAGTCCGCTGGAGGCATCGTCGTGGTATCACGGCGGCGAGGAGTCCTGGCGGCGCGCTTTGGAGTTAGGGCTACGGAGAGGAAAGGCAGAGCATCGACGCGTCGAGGAAATGAGCGAGGCGCTCAAGACGCAAATCCTAGCCGCAAGCGTTAATGACTCGTTCCTGACCGTACAAATTTCGGCTCTCCTTCTTGGCATACGCGTCCTGAATCCCAACGATATGCGTTCGATAGCAGACCACTGCCAGTCTTTAGCTGGAGACGCCGCAGGTAATGGAAACCAGCGTTTGGCGCGAGCGCTCAACCGGCAAGCTGCTAGTTGGTATAAGCGCATCGCTGATGCGGAAGCCGCCAACCAGTGCCAAGCTGCGGTGGCGGAAGCCTATGCTGCAGAGGCGAAGCAGCGACTCTCCGGTGAGTCGCCCAGTGCCATGGTTGCCAGCCACTTCTTTGAGAAGGCGGTAGCCACGCTTATCTCCCTGCCCAATAAGTATCGGACGGCCGCAGGTCTTGATACTCGACTGGCCGAGTTGCGTAAGTTGTTGGAGGAGAACCGCCTAAACTCCCTTGACGAGATGGTCGCGATCGAGGGTGAGAGCGTCGATCTCACGGACTACATCGAGAGTGCACGTGCGGCCGTCCGGGGTGCCGAACCGCTTGAAGCCCTTGCGCGCCTCGGCAGCATCCACTCGATCGTTGATCCTGAGCAAGTTTTTGTCTCGGCTACGGAGCGGGTCCGTGGCAGCATTGCGCGGATCTTCAGTAGCTCTACTTTCGCGCACGATGGCCGTAAGGTTGCCTCCAACGCCGGAAGTTCACCTGTCGACGAGTCATCTGGCAGCCAAGTAGTTACGGATCCGGATGCGGTGGAGCCGGCGATATGGTCCGAGGTAATGCGAGAGTTGGATATCCGGGCCCAGGTCGCAAGTCAAGGCCGAATCTTGCCCGCGCACGCAATGATCACTATGGAGCACCGATACAGTAGGTCCAATCTTCTGGAAATATGTCAAGAGTGTCCATTCGTTCCTGCAAGACAGGAGGCACTGTGGACTCTAGGCCTATGGCACGGCCTTAATGGCGATTTTGCTTCAGCCGCCTTTGTTCTAGTCCCTCAGCTTGAACAATTGGTGCGTCAGGGGTTGAAGCGGAACGGTGTCTATACGTTACTTGTTGATGAAATGGGGGTGGAGACTGAGAAGGGGCTATCGGCGCTTCTGAGGATGCCCGAGGCGATTCATTTTCTCGGGCCTGGCCTAGCCCTTGAGCTACGCGCCCTGCTTTGCGAGCAACAGGGTCCGAACCTCCGGAACAATTTGGCTCATGGCCTTGCAACCGACGCGGAGGCCTGGAGCCATAGCTCGGTATACGCTTGGTGGCTGTGCCTCCGTATCGTCGCTCACTCGGTGTTCCAGATGCGAGCGCAAGGAGTGATGTCAGGGGGGAGCAAAGACTTGGACTCTGACCGGCGTAGTGAGCAAGTTCAGGAGGAGCGGACAGACGAAAGAGCCCCGGGCGTCTCCGGTGAGGTGGAGGATGCAGGTGCTCAGCGGTCGGGGGACGAGAGTAGCTGAGGCAACCACTACTCGTGCTACGGAAACAATGGCGGGAACACCGGTTCCCTGTAAATCCGTCGCGAAAGCTACAGAGGTGCGAATTCTCTACCCGCCACCAGGTGCAGAGACGGCCCCGTGAGCTGCGGAAGCGCACACCGGGGCCGTTCTCGTTGTGTCCAGCGGAGTCCAGCCTGGTCCGGCGTTCCACGAGCCTCCGCGGGACCATAGCGGGAACGCGATAACGGGACGACGCTGTGCCGCCCAGTAGCTCGCTGCCTCGCGGGCACTGCCTTGCAAAGATCAAGACTGCCCGTTACTGTCGCTGACCTGCCCGCCGTGTCGCCTACCGTCGATCCCGGGATCATGGCCGTCGGCGGGGTTGGCTGTACAAAAGGCTGTACATCCAGCCTCCGATCCTTGAGACCGCTGTCGGACCCTAGACCTACTCTGATCGCCATGGCTGGACACCGCGGCAGCGTGTCAGAACGGATCAAGCGTGCCCTGTTCGGGATGAGCCGGGGTCATTGCTACACACCTGGTTGCACCGTTCGGGTGCTCGTCATCGAACGAGGTCAGCCCATCTTCGTCGGCGAGATTGCCCACATCGTAGCGGCTGAACCCGACGGCCCCCGCGGCGGCGAACCGTGCTCCAACACCGAGGCCTTCTCGAACCTCTTGGTCCTATGCGGCGAACACCACAAGATCATTGACAACCGTACGACTTGGGCGCACTACCCGTCCAGGTTGTTGCGTGAATGGAAGAAGGATCGCGAGAAGGACTTCGATGCTGAGGCCCTCCGCTTTCTAGAACGTACGGGGCCGATCAGTGAGAAGCTGCCCGGATTGCTACTCGATTCATTCAAGCAGACCATGCATGAACTCAGCCAGACAGTGGACAGGCTAGAGGACGCTGGCCAAATTGCGCACGGAGCCGCAGAACTTCTTCGTGAAGCGGTGGAGCGTCTGCCCTCCCCGGACAGCGAGCTTCATCACTCAGCACAACTTCTAGCCTACTTTGCCGAGACAGTGCCTGATTTATCATACTCAGCACAACAGCTTGGGCTTTTTGCGGAAACCGTATCCGGCAATACACTTCTAGCCGCAGCCGAGGCGTTCGAACACTTTGCCAACTTTGACGTTACCAGCCGACTGGAGACGGCGGTTGGTGACTTAAGGCAGGCAACAGCCGAAATCCCGAACGTCGGGGCGCTGCGTGAAATCGCACAGGAGTTCCCTCGGGCAGAGGAATATCGTGCAGCCTTCACCGAACGTCCAGCGCCATTCCAACGCTCTCCTCAACCAACCCGCCCCCTTAGCCCTCAACCAGCAAGACCCGCAGTCAGGTCGACCGCCCAGAGCAAGCCACGACTAAAGCGCCTCGCCGGTACACTTGTTGCTGGAATCTTGATTGGCAGCATTGGCGTGGCTTGGGCCATGAATAGCAGCAGAAGAAGCATGGAGGAAGAGCGACAGGCTTGTACAGGCCCTTCCGTGCCTGCGAAGTTCACTGTGACTCGTACAGTCGAGGTAGACGCGACACCCTCGCTTTCCCCCTCACCCTTCGTCTGTGAGACCTGGTATCCGCAACCGATAACCCGGCCTACGAAGCGGTAGGACTACCACCAATCCAGTCAGCGAATGTGGCGCCGGGAGGTAGGGCGTACCTGAACGACCAACCCGGCCCCTCTTTTCGCATATTTATCACGAAAGGTGGTTCCTGGTAGGTGAAGTCCTCCTCAGTGCCGGTGGCAGCGACCCAAACATCCTCGATCCCTCCCAGCGGCCCTGGCTTGTATCGCGCTTTGACCGGCTTCACACGCTCAAATCGCAGTTCAGCCCTCACATAATGAGTTATCTTTCTGGATATCTGCAGGATCGCATCACGGGTTTTGTCCTCTCGCTTCGAGAAGCTGTCGAACTTCTCCCGGTCGCCCATGATATGAGTTAGACAAGCACTACGCAAAAAGGTCCAAGTGCCTAGAGTGGCTAACCATATCGAATAGAGCGTCCACACGTCTTTTGACGCATACGCACGGAGTTTTGCCTCGAAGTTCTTCCAGTCTTTCGAATGCGGGTCCTGTCGGAGAATGGAGACGACTTCTCCGGACAGGGCCTTGTCTCGCATCCCGGCGGCGGCAGGGCGGGTTGATGGGTCCTGCTTGTCAAGCCTGACGAGCAGCTCGATGTAGATCTCGTTCCGCTTCTCCCATAAGCTCAGCCTCAAATCCTTTTCAACCGTATCGCGGGACGACTTTCGACTTGCCACAACTGCCGCCACTGCAACGATTGCCGTAAGTAATGAGGATGCCAACGGAACAAGCACTGCCAATAAGCTCTGCTGAGACGGACTGAGCGACATCATCCTCATTCCCTCAAGTCATTGGTCAGGGGAAGCCCTGTATCCTAATCTCAAGTGAGCCACCCGCCTTTGAAAGACCACGCGCCTTTCGGCTGGCGTCGGTCAGAGCCGCTGACCTGCTCGACCAGCCTGCCGGCGTAGCTTGCCCTCCGCGCTCGATCGGTTTCTATAGATCGCTACTGTGCGGCGAGCCTTATCTAAGGGCTGCCCGGAGGGACTTTTCCGCCTCGCTACGAGCGGCGTCACGCGAATCTCTTGTTTTGTCTGGGAAGTCCACGTTCTTGCATGCCTCGAAGTACGCGTCACACTCCGACGTCGCCTCAGGCATCAGCAGCCGGACCGTTGAGAGTGCGGTGTGGCCGTCCGCCCAGGGGGACTTCGTGGCCTCAACAGCCGCGTTGTACTTTGCGAGATACTGCTGGTAGACGGTGTCTCCTTGACTGCGGCTGTTGTCAAGGCTGTCGGCGGCAGTCAGGCGCCCCGACTCTGCCCGCCAGAGGCGCTCCGCCGCCCCCATAAAGTCGGCCGACGCCTGAATCTTCCGGTCGAGCAGTCGCATATCGCGCTCATGCTTCTGCCGCCGGCCTTCTCTCAACCAGTCGACAATGCCCTTGAGCACGATGGCACCGATGGCACCGATGAGGCCGGCTCCGATCTGACTCCAGTCCATACGTGAGCACGGTAGTCCTGGCTTGCCAGCGCTCGCGCCCCTGCCATCCCGTCTGCCGCCGACCCACACTCCGTGGAGCGGGCCAGGGCCAGGGTGACAAGGTGGAGCGCCCTACGGGACGTACGACCTTGTCGCCCTGGCCCTGGTCTGCTCGGCTTGCCTGGGTCGGTGGCTGGCGGGATGGCATCCCACCTCAACCACCCACGGCCGGAACCGTTCGGCAACTCCATCCTGGAGTCGTCTGGCCCCCGCCGGAGGCAGCCCTAACCCCAACCCCCCCCGCTCCTCTCCCTCACCTTCCCCCTTCCCCACCTCGGACCCGTGAGCGGCCGACGGATTCCGTTCGGCAACTCACCCCGAGACCGCAGACCAGTCCGCAGTGAGACGTCACGAGCCTGGATAAGACCGGCAGGGAGACGTTGTCGTCCTGGTCCCGGTCATCTCCGGGACTCGTCACCGGGTCACCTCACTGACCCAGGGGTGACGCGCGGGGCGGGGCGTGGGGTTCGGGCCGGCTGACTTTCCGCCCCGGCGCCCGTGGGCGCCGGGGCGGCGGCTCCGCAGGAGCCGGTTGCCGCGCCCCGGCCCGCGCCGCGCGGAGCGGCCTTGATCTAGTACAGGCCAATTCGGCAACAGATCACCGGAAGCGCTCCGAGTCGACCAAGCCGGCACGAGCACAACTCCACCCCGGCCATCGCCGTCCGGTGTCGCCTCCGAGGATCGCTGTGGCTCATCCGCGCGTGACGCTGGCTGCCTCGTCGGCTCCGCTCGTGGCCGCGCTGCCACCCTTCTCCTTCATCGGCCCCGCGCGGTTCGCTCCCCGGCCTGTCCGCTCGGGCTCGCCTCCCCTTTCACGCCATCCGCCACTGCCGGCTTAGAACGCTTGTACGATCATCGCGTGGGCAAGGAGCTGGTGACGCGCTGGTGGAATAACAGCTGGGTCGGCTGACCCGGCGTGACGTGTGGCTCGCCCGCGAGGTCCGGTGGTACGTCGTCGCCAGGGCTGGCGACTCCGAGACAGGCAAGGTGCTCCGCTGGGAGTTCGACACCGAGGACAACGCGCCGCGCGGAGCCCCCGCCACTTACAAGACGACGGGGGGCTGCGCGGCCTGCCGGGTCAGCACGATCGTTGGGGTCAGCTCACCTCGACGATCTTGCAGCTTCCGGACGTCGTCGGGACATCCAAAATGGTCGACTCTTCGCCGCGCACCGTGTCTCCCGGCGCCACGTTTCGCACGTACGACGTTGTCGTGTCCAGACGGGCGCCAGCCGAGTCCCGATACTCAATCTTGAGGGTGGCGCTGCGAGTCTGGTCCCCGATGTTCTTCACGGAGAACCCAACCTTCGCGACCGAGCCGAACACCTCGCACGAGGTGACCCGAACCTCCATCTTGGAGACGGCGGCCCTGTCCCCCCTGTCCCCGATCACCGCGACCAAGACCAAGGGCGTGCACAGCACGAACACGACCACCAGTGCGAGCGAGCCGAAGACGATGGTCAGGATCCCGCCCGTGGAAGACCAGAAACTCTTCCTCTTCGGCGGGACAGGCGCGGGATAGAAGGGCATCGGCCCGGCTGGTGGGTACGGCGGCGGCCCGCCGGTCGTTGGACCGTACTGAGGCGGCCCACTCGGCGGGTATACCGGCGGGCCGCCGGAAGTGGGGGTGTACTGCGGCGGCGGGTATGGGCTCATCGGCTGCACTGGCTGAGTCGGCGGCTGCGACGGATCCAAGGGACCGTGGGTCATTCGAGCACCGTACTTTGAGTAGCTAGATAGCGACGGCCGGGTGCAGCTCTATCAGCGCGACTGGGCAGGTAGATGTGTCCGTCCTGGTTGACCAAGGACACCCGCGTGGGGGTCGCCCGACCCCTGGGGGTCGCCGGAGGGCGGAGTTTCGGCCGGGACAGCGAGGGTCTGGTGATCACGCAGGAAACGTGATCACCCCACCCCCCTCCGTATCGGACGCTTTCGCGCGAGCGCGAAGCCGATTCGGCAAGAGATCACCGACAGGTCCGCGCGAGCCAAGAGCAGCACGACACACCACCGCCCGACACCTTCCAACGTCGGCAACGGCGCAACGGAGACCGGCCCGAGCGTCCGACCGGCTAGTACGGCAGCCGGCCCGGATCAGCACCAGGTCCGCCGCTAGAAGTAGCGGTTGCCAGGACGAAGGGGATTGCCAGCTGACTTCACCGGGCACATCGCCTTCACCGAATGAGACGACCGGTAGGAGTTCTCATGCCGCAAGCGCTCACCTGGATAGCTGGTTGGCCCTGCATCGCGCTGGGCCTGCTGTTCATGCTCATGGGAGTGCGGCTACGACGCGAGGAACGGCGCCAGCGCCGACGCTTACTGCCTGGACAGCCGTTCAGCGGACGTGAAGTGCTATGGGAGGGCGTAGCGGTTGCCCTGCTCGGAACCGGCAACCTGCTCGGCGGCCGGTGGGTGTTGCTGACCCTTCCTGCGATGGCCGTGATGACCCTGCTGTTCGTGCGGCTCATCGCACGTTGGGCCAGAAGTCCGTCACGACGATCGGACTGATGGGAGCCGCACCACGTGTGGCTTCGCCCAACCTGGCATGAGTCGCTTTGCCCTGGGATTCCCTCCTCTTCCTTCTGCCGCTGCGAGAGGATGCGGGCATGCTTCGTCCGCCTCGCGCGCTTCTGCTGGACTTCGGTGGCGTCCTGGTCGACGCGCCACCGCAACCGCCGGCCCCGCCGGAGCTGGTGCAGCGAGTGTCCCAACTCGTAGACGGAGCGGTGTCCCGCGAGCAGATCGCTCGGGACATCGGCGAGGGTGCGCGTGCGTATGCCCTCTGGCGCGACGACGTTGGCAAGGCGGCTCAACCCGTCGAGCTGTCGCACGCTCAGGTGTGGGCAGATTTCGTGACCCGGTCCTGGCCTCAGGAGGCCCGCGATGCCGTCGAGCGGGAAGCAACCCCGCTGGCGTACGCCTGGACCTGGCGACAGCAATGGGCCGTACGTCCCGGCATCCCGGAGGCGTTACACGCCGCCGCCGACGCGGGACTACCAATGGCGGTGGTCAGCAACACGCTCTCCGGCGCCGCGCACCGGGACTACCTCGCCGCGGCAGGGCTCTCCGGGCTGCTCGCAGCCGAGTTCTACAGCGACGAGGCGGGGCCGCGAAAGCCGAACCCGGAGCTGGCGCACATGGCCGCCCGCTGCCTTGGAGTCCCGATCGGGGACTGCTGGTTCGTCGGAGACAGCCTCAAACGTGACATCGTCTGCGCTCGTCGGGCGGGTGCCGGTGCGGCGATCCTGATGCGGTCACCTCGTACCGATCGCGAATCCGCCCTCCCCCACGTCGAACCGGACGCGAGGATCGAGGACGGTCACGGGCTGCTCGCCTTGTTACGTCAGGCCTGGGGAACTGCCGCCCGCTCGTCGGCCAGGACGTGACGGTGGATCTGCTCGGCTGCGGCACGCGGGGAAACGTCAGCGGTGTTCAGAGTCAGGTCACTGTCGGGTAGCGGTTCAGTGGCATCCCAGGCACGAAGCCTGGCGTCGGTATCGCCGGTGCCTCGCGAGATGATTCGCTGCTTCGCAACCCCCCTTGGGCACCACAGGTAGACCACGAACCAGCGGGCGGCCGAAACGGCCGCGGTGACAGCGTCGACAGCCGGCCGCTGCCCAAGGTGTACGACAGGCATCCCCGTCGTCAGTCCTTGCAGGAGCGACGGCCTGTCAACCACGTAGAGCGCGTCATACCTGTGGTTCTCCCAGACAATCTCGTCGTTCGCTCGTAGCGCGTTGACGGTCGCCTCATCGGCCATCCGGTAGCCGGCGGTGCGGCCCGGCCCCACCTTCAGGCGCGGGTACAGCGTGTACCGGGCATCGAGCTCGTGCAGGGCGCTGGTGATGGTGTCCTTACCAGCGGCGGGTGGCCCGTAGAGCCCGGACTTCACCGCTCTGCCGCTCGGGCTGCGCGAGGACCTGGCCGTCTACTGCCTGCGGCTGCTCGCGACCCATGTCCTGATCGGTGGGGCGACGCGGATGGGCAAGGGCTCGGTCATCTGGTCCCTGCTGCGCGCCCTCGCTGCTGGCATCCGCTCGGGCCTGGTGCGAGTGTGGGCGATCGACCCGAAGGGCGGGATGGAGCTGGCCATCGGCGGTCCGCTGTTCTCCCGCTACGTCGATGACGACTGGTCGCGCATGGCCGACATGCTCGACGACGCCGTGACCCGGATGCGTGCCCGGCAACGGGTGCTGCGCGGGAAGGTCCGGGTGCACAGCCCAACTGTGGATGAGCCGTTGATCGTCATCGTGATTGACGAGCTGGCCACGCTGCTGGCATTCCTGCCCGACAGCGAGATCCGCAACCGCATCACCCAGAGCCTGGGTGTGCTGCTGTCGCAGGGCGCCGGCCTCGGCGTCCTGGTCGTGGCCGCCACGCAGGACCCGCGCAAGGAAGTCGTGACGGTCCGGGACTACTTCCCGACCCGTATCGCCCTCGGGCTGACCGAACGTGGCCACGTCGACCTGCTCCTAGGCGACGGTGCCCGCGACCGCGGTGCCCTGGCCGACCACATCCCGCTGTCGGCCAAGGGCGTCGCCTACGTCCTGCTCGACGGCCAGCCGGAACCGGCCCGCGTCCGCTTCTCCTACATCGATGACGACCTGATCCGCGAGATGGCCGCCACCTTCGCCGCTCCGCCCGAGGTTCAGCCCGAACCGGTCAAGCCCTCGGTCCCGGTGAAGCCGGCTCGCACCAACGGCAACGGTCGGCACACCTACCGGCCGACCCCGCCCCGGCAGGCCGCGCCGCTGCTGCCGCCGTCGCTGCTCAACGCCCTGGACCTCGACGCACCTACGAACGGAGGCGACCCCCGATGACCGCCAACGAGCTGCCCGAGGGCACGCCGGCCCGGATGCCCTACGCCGACGAACCCGACCCGGTGCAGGAGCCGCGCCGCTTCTACCGGCTGCGCGCCCCGCACGTCGACAAAGCCTCGGTGCCGGTCACGGTCCGCGTCACCCCGGACGCCGACCTCTACGTGGCCGTCGGGTCCGGACGGCGCCGCATGTACCTCACCCCGAACGAGGCGTGGGCGCTGTGGCGCTGCCTGTCCGAAGCGGTCGCCTCGACTGGCGAGCCGCCGGAGTGGATCCGCGTGCACATCACCCCCACCCACCGCTGACCTCCCCCGCTTGGAGCTTGCGCGATGCGTACCCGTCGACTCACCCGCCGGCCCATTCGGCGCACCTGCCTCGACCTCGCCCACACCGACCCCGACCAGCAGTGCCCCTACTGCGCCCCCGACACCGACGCCGCCAAAATCCTCGACACCGCCCTGCGGCAGCACGTCGAGATCGCCGCCGAGGACGCCGAAGCGTGGGGGTGGGCAGCGTGAAGCGGGCCTCCGATCGGCTGGAAGCCGTCGCCCTCGTCCTGATCCTCCTGGCCGTGGGCGGCATGGCCGGCGCCGCGTGGTTCACCCACGTCAAGGACTGGACCATGGACCACGCCCCGGCCGGAACCGGGCAGTGGTTCGGCTGGTCCAACGCCGTCATCTCCGAACTGACCCCGGCCGCCGCGCTGCTGGTCATCCGCCGTCGCCGCCGCCTCGACCCGCACGCCCCGGTGCTCTACCCGCTGTCGATCCTCGTCGCCGCGGTGGCCCTGTCCCTGGCCGCGCAGATCGCCGTCGCGGAGGACAGCTTCTCGTCCCGACTGCTGTCCTCGGTGCCCGCGCTGGCATTCCTCGCCCTGTCCAAGCTCATCCTGTCCGCCACGGCGAAGACGCCCAACCCGGCTTCGGTCCGGCCGTCGCCGTCCGCCGCCGTCGACCTGGACGACACCGACCGGCCTACCAATCCCGCCCCGGTCTTCGTCCCGCCGGCACCCACCGTCCCGACCCCGGCCCCCGCTGCCCCGGTGGCGGTCCGCTCGGCCCTCGTCTCGTCCGTCGTCCAGACACCCCGCAACGGTCAGGTCTTCGCCTCGGAGGTGACCCGATGACCCGCACCCAACTCGCCCGCGTCCAAACCCGCCGCCCCGCCCTCGTCGCGCGCCGGATCGTCGGCACCCCGGCCGAGGTCGCCGCCACGGTCGCCCTGGTCCGTGACTCCGGTCGCCTGGTGGCGATGACCGCGCCCCGGCAGCTCCCTGGTGACTCTCGCGTCACGGTCACGGTCCGGTTCCTCGACACCGGCCGCCCGGCCCCGGCTCCGATCCGCCGGCTGCGCCGTGGCCGCGTCGTCGCCGCCGTCGCCGTTCCGACCGTGGGTGCCGTCGCGGTGGCGGGCTACCTCGCCGCCGTGCAGCTCGTCCAGGCGGTGCGGGCCGCGTTTCCCCTCATCGCGGGTGTCGTCCTGGTCCTGGTCGTCATCGTGCTGCTGCGGCGCCGCTCTGGCCGGTGCTGCCCCGGTCTGCACTGCCCTGGCTGCGGCCACTGACCGCCATGGCTGGCTGGCCCACCTACTGCGCCCGCTGCGGTGGGTCAGCCGTCGCCCTGGTCGAAGCCGGCCGCCCCGGCAGCGGCCATTACCGCGCCGAAACCACCTGCCACCGCCACACCCGCGCCGCCCATCGCTGGGCCAGTGCGATCGGCCCGACCCGCACCACCCCGATCGGTGACACGCAACCCGCCCTGTTCGAGCTTCCGGAGGTGACCCGTTGACCGCCCCGACCCTGCCCGGCCTCGCCGCCGAACCCGCCCCGGCGACCGTCCCGCCGGCGGCGGGCTCGCGTGCTGCCCGCCTCGCGCTGCCGATGTCACGGCAGGTGTTGAAGGAGATGGCCGCTGAGTACGGCGTCTGCATCCGACCCGTGACCCTGCGCCGCACCGACCTCGCCACCGGACAGACGGAAGTGATCGACCTGCCGTGCGGCACCACCCGCGAGGACAAGTGCCCGCCCTGCGCGCAGCGTGCCCGCCGGCTGCGACAGACCCAGATCCGGGAAGGCTGGCACCGCACCGACGAACCCGCCCCCGCACCAGACCCGGCCACCGACGCTCAACGGGAATTGATCCTGCTGCGGGCGCACCTGGAGTTCGCCCGCGACGAAGCCCAACGCTCCGCCCAGTTCGATCAAGTGCCCGGCATCGACCAGGCGATCGCCGAGGTTGAGGAAGCCATCGCCGCCGAGGGCCTACGCGGGCAGGTCGCCCCACCCCACGACGGGGAAGGCTCCGAGGGCGGCCGCCGGAAGCGGTCGACCCGCCGCCGGCAGGACGCCCCGGACCTGCCGCGTAAGAAGGTGGAGCGGCGCACGGTCGGCCGGGTCTACACCGCCCCGGACGGCACCGAACACCGCCCGTCCATGTGGCTGTCGCTCACCCTCGACTCCTACGGCCGGGTCCTGCCCGACGGCACCCCGGTCGACCCCGACTCGTACGACTACCGGCGAGCCGCATGGGATGCGGTGCACTTCGCGCGGCTACTCGACCGGTTCTGGCAGAACCTGCGCCGCTGCGTCGGCTGGAACGTCCAGTACGCCGGCTGCGTCGAGCCCCAACGCCGCTTGGCGCCGCACGCGCACTTCGCCATCCGGGGCACCATCCCCCGCGCCGTGCTGCGGCAGGTCGCCGCCGCCACCTACCACCAGGTGTGGTGGCCGCCCGCTGACGAGCTGGTCTACGAGCTGGAGCACCCGCCGGTATGGGACGACAGCCGCGGTACATGGGTCGACCCCGACAGCCGGGAGCCGTTGCCGTCGTGGGCTGACGCCCTGGACCTGGTCGACGCCGACCCCGACGCCCAACCCGCCCACGTCGTCACGTTCGGGCGGCAGGTCCACGCCGAGGGCGTCACCCCCGGCACCGTCCACGCGCAGCGGACCATCGGCTACATCACGAAGTACATCACCAAGAGCGCCGCCGACTGCCACAAGGCAGACACCGACCGGCAGCGGGATCACCTCGACCGGCTCTGGCACCAACTCCGAATCACGCCATGCAACGAGCGGTGCGCTAACTGGCTGCTGTACGGCGTCCAGCCGAAGAAGGCACATGGACGGCTGCAAGCCGGGCGCTGCAAGGGCAAGGTCCACCAGCGGGCCACCCTCGGCATCGGCGGACGACGCATCCTCGTCTCCCGCGACTGGTCCGGCAAGACGCTCGCTGACCACCGGGCTGACGCTCGGGCGTGGGTCCGCAACCTCCTCGGCGTCACCACCGGCACCGACGATGCCTACCCCGTCGACCAGGACGCCCCGCCCGCCTACGCCTGGGAACTCGCCCGGCCGGATGACCCGGACATCCCACCCCTGCAACACCGGCTCCTGCGCGCCCTGTCCCAACGGGCGCAGTGGAGGGCAGCACTGCTCGCCGCGCGGGACCGCGCCGCCACCACCGACACCAGCACCGTCCAGTCCGCTAGCCACTGACCTGGAGGAACCCTGCAATGGACCGCCCTGTCGTCTCCCTCACCACCCGGCCCCGCCCCGCCACCACCGACGCCGACGTCCCCGGCCGGCTGCTCCGCATGGCCGACAACCGGGCTGTCTACTCCGTCCGCGAGGTCGCCCGGCTGCTCTCCCTCTCCCTCGGCAGCACCTACGCCCTGGTGCGCGACGGCGAGATACCCGCCCGCAAGCTCGGTGGCCGCTGGGTCATCCCCAAGAAGCGATTCCACGCCTGGCTCGACGAGTGCACCGAGCAGGCCGACGGTCCGGAGGGCTGGGCCTGATGGGACACGTCGTCAAGACGCCCGCGGGTACTTTCCGCGCCAACTGGCGTGACGCGAGCGGCCGGCAGAAGGCCAAGACGTTCCCGACGCGACGGCAGGCCGCGGCCTTCCTCGCCGAGACGGAAACCGCCATCGCCCGGCGGGTACGTCGACCCGCACGCCGGACGTCTGCTGTTCGGGAAGTACGCGGAACGGTGGCGGGAGTCCCGCAACGATGAGCTGACCACGAGGGCGCGGGACGCCTCAATCCTGCGGACGCACGTCCTCCCCCGCTGGTCAGACGTTCCGCTGTCGCGAATCGATCACCTCGCGGTGCAGTCCTGGGTGGCGGAGCTGGGCGCACGTCGATCGCCCGCCACGGTGGCGGAGCGCTACCGGCTGCTGTCGGCCGTCCTCCGCGCCGCCGTCCGTGACCGGCTCATCGGCGCCAACCCGTGTGAGGGCGTCAAGGTGCCATCGCGACGCAAGAAGGACACCGACGGGCACGTACTGTCCCGCGCGGATCTGGTCGCTCGGCTCCTACCGGCCGTCCCCGACCGGTATCGCGCCCTGGTCGCGCTGGCCGGCGGCACCGGTCTGCGCTGGGGTGAGTGCACCGGACTCCGCTGGGAATCGCTCGACCTGGACCGGAAGACGGTCGAGGTCGTCCGGGTCGCCGTCGAGGTGGCGGGCACCGTCACGATCAAGCCCTACCCGAAGTCGCGGGCGGGCCGGCGTACCGTCCCGGTGCCGGACTTCGCAGTCGACCTGCTGACGGCCCATCGTGAGGCGTTTCCCGCCGGCCCCCGCGCTGAGGTGTTCACCAACTCGTCCGCCGGTCCGCTGCGCCGGACGCTGTTCCGGGCTCGGGTGTGGCGGCCGTCGCTGGTCCGGGCCGGGTTGCTCGGGACCGTCAGCCGGGTGGGTCACTTCACCTGGCGGGCGGCCTGGGTCGACGTGGAGGGCGTCGAGTGCACGGCAGAGTTCCCCACCGAACGGGATGCGGTCGCGCACGTGGCGAAGATGGCGCCAGGCGGACTCCGCTTCCACGACCTGCGGCACTCGTACGCCACGGAGCTGGTGTCCCGGGGAGTGCCGGTCAACGACGTCCAGGCGGTGATGGGCCACGAGAAGCCGTCGACGACGTTGAACCTCTACACCCACCGGTCGGACGGGCGGGATCAACGCATCCGCGACGCGTTCGCTGACGATCCGCTGACGCCCAACGACACCTGACGATGGAATCAGCAAGAGCCACCCTCTTCCGAGGGTGGCTCTTCTGCGTTACTTCGGTGGTGGGCGATACTGGGATCGAACCAGTGACCTCTTCGGTGTGAACGAAGCGCTCTCCCGCTGAGCTAATCGCCCTCAGCGCGCATGACTCTACCTGATCGAGCCACCGGACCAAAAACCCGGGGTCCGCGCGCCTTGGAGAGGCGTCAGTGCGTCGCCAGGTAGTGCGCCAACCGCGCCACGAGGTCGATCCCCAGGCTGTACTTGAGCGACAGCCAGACCACCACGGCCACGAAGACGAGGCCGACGGCCCCGAGGATGAACCGCACTCCCAGCGACCGGGTGGTGACCCATCGCGTCCAGGCTTGGACGTGTCGGCGGGTGAAGGCGAGCAGTCGTCGCGCCCAGTGGAACTCCACCGCCCAGATGGCCAGTCCGGCGATCACGATCAGCCAGCCCGGCCCGGGCAGCGGGATGAGCGCGATGCCGAGGGTGACCACCAGCGCCCCGGCGATCGAAATGAAGATCTTGAGGGTGATCCGCCCGGTGGGGTTGGACCGGATCAGGTCCAGGGTCGTCCGGACCCGCTTGCGCCACCCGGACGGTCGCCGCTCGGCCACCGCGACGCCACCCCGTCCGCCGCCGCCCGCCGATCGCGAGCCGGCCTCGCCGCGGGCGGATCCACCGCGACGGGAAGAACCGCCGGGACCGGAAGGGCCGCCGGCGCCGCGACCCGACGAAGCACCCGTCGGGGCGCCCGACGAACCGGCCGGAGACGCCCCGGACGTCGGCCGTCCGTCCCTGCCGGGCTGATCCATCGGCACGCCGTTCCCCCGCCTTTCGGCTGCTCGGGCCCCTACTTTCGGTGAGTCGGCCGCGCGCCCCGCATCCACTGAGGATCGGTTCGTGACCATTTCACCCCCCAGTGTCGCCCCGGCCCGTCACTCCTGCAGACCACTGGACGTTACCGGAGTAAGTCGACGACTGAGCCACCCGACTTCGGGCGGGATCACGCACTGGGCAGAACCGGAAATCCTACAAGAATCTTCACATTCTCGAGGCGTTTCCGAACCCCTTCCCACCACTGGGTGAAGTCAGCGTATGGCGGAGCGTAGCCAGGAGTAGCACCTGAGTATGGGAAAAGCGGGACACGCGCGTTCCGCAGCGGTGCCGGGGGGAGAACGTCCATGAGTGTCATCCGACCGACGACCGTAGAGGTCGAGACGTCGCTAAGGCTCGTCGCGCCTGACGCCACCGCCTTGCCGGTGCGTGCCAGCCTGCGTTACGACCCTGCTGACCCGTATGCGGTCCATGTCCTGTTCCACGCCGAATCCGCCGGTGGCGAGGCCGTCAGCTGGTCCTTCGCCCGTGAGCTGCTGGTGACCGGTCTCGACGAGCCGGCCGGCATCGGCGACGTCCGGGTGTGGCCCTGGGCCACACCGCGCGGCGACTTCGTCGCGCTGGCGCTGTCGTCCCCGGACGGCAACGCCCTGTTCGAGGTGCCGCGCAGCGTGCTCGTGCGCTTCCTGCGCCGGACCTACGTCGTCGTCCCGCGCGGTCGCGAGGCCGAGCACCTGGACGTCGACACGGCGGTGAACCGGCTGCTCGCCGGTCGCTGACCACGCTCGTCGAAGGAGCCGCGCGGATCTGCCGAGTCCGCGCGGCTCCGGCTACCCACGCCGGGGTACGCCCTCAGCCGTGCGTCGTGAGCCCACCGTCCACCGGGATCACCGCGCCGGTCAGGTAGGCGCCCGCCCGCGACGCCAGGTAGATCGCCGTGCCAGCCATGTCCTCGGGCCGGCCGATCCGGCCCAGCGGGACCTGTCCGGCGATGGCCGCCCGCGACGCCGGGTCGTCCAGCGCGAACGCCATCATTCTGCTCTCGAACGGGCCGGGCGCGATCGCGTTGACCGTGATGTGTTCGCCGGCGAGCTGGTGGGCCAGGGTCCGGGTGAGCATGTGCACGGCCGCCTTGGTGGCCGAGTAGGCGTACACCTCCATGAACGGCACCCGGAGGCCGTCGACCGAGCCGATGTTGATCACGCGGGCCGGGTCGTCCGCGCCTGCCGCGGCGCGCAGCGCCGGCAGCAGCGCGGTGGTGAGCCGGAAGACGGCCTTGACGTTGATCGCCCAGAGCTTGTCGAACGCGGCCTCGGGATACTGCTCCAGCGGTGCGCCCCAGGTCGCGCCGGCGTTGTTGACCAGCACGTCGAGCCGGTCGGTGCGCTCCCGCACGGCAGCGGCGAGCGCCTCGGCTCCGGCGTCGTGGCCGAGGTCGGCCGGGATCGCCTCGCAGTGCCCCTCGGCCGACAGCTCCTTGGCCACCGACTCGCAGACGTCGGCCTTGCGGGACGAGATGATCACGCGCGCGCCGGCCTGCACGAAGCCCCGGGCGATCATCAGCCCGATTCCCCGCGACCCGCCGGTGACCAGGATCGTCTTGCCGTCGACCGAGAACAGATCCGTCATGCCCGTCCCATCACCCGCCGAAGCCCTACCGCTCGGTAACCTAGCCCCACCCGCGGAGCCGGACAACCGTGGGCGGGACCGGAGTCCCGTGGCCGGGATGCGACCGACCGGACGTCCGGTTACCGTCGCAGGTGATGGTCCCTTCCGGTCAGCTCTCCCCGGCAACCCGTCCCGACCTGCCCGAAACCGAGATCGACATCCTCGAGCTCGGCGACCTCGCTCCGGGCGCGGGGTGGCGTCGACCCGTGCTGCTCGACGCCGACGTGCTCGTGCTGGTCACCGGCGGGCACGGCACCGCGGAACTCGACTTCCGTCCGCGGCCCTGCCGCCCCGGCACGCTGCTGCACGCCGGCCCGGGCCAGGTGCTGCGCTGCACCGCGCAGCTCGACGCCACGGTCATCCGGTGGCACGGCGACGCGCTGCGCGGCCTGGACGTCGACCCCGAGTCCGTCCCGGCCCACCACCAGCTCGCCGGCGAGGACGAGGACGCGGTGATCAACGAGGTGAGCCAGCTGGTGGTGGACCACCGTCGGCACCGCGCCGACCCGGCCGCGCACCCGCTGCTGCGCCACCAGCTCGCCGTGCTGCTGCTGCGGCTGGCCCTGCTCCCCGACCCGTACCGGGACGGCGCCGGGCGCGAGAGCAACGGGCGGAACAGCGACGGCGCCGAGTCGCAGCGCGCCGAGCTGGTCACCTTCCACCGGTTCTGCCGGGAGGTCGAGCACGGCTACCAGCAGACCCGCCGGGTCGAGGACTACGCCGCCCGGATGGGCTGCTCCGTGCGTACCCTGACCCGGGCCTGCCTGGCGGTCACCGGCCGCAGCGCCAAGCAGGTGGTCGACGAGCGGGTCGCGTTGCAGGCCAGCCGGCTGCTCGCGGCGACCGACGAGCCGGTGGCCCGGATCGGTCGCAGGCTCGGCTTCCCGGAGCCGACCAACTTCGGTCGCTTCTTCACCCGGGAGGTCGGGGTCAGCCCCGGGGCGTTCCGCGCGGCCCGCGAGCAACCACTGCCCCGGGTGGTACGGCCACGCCGGCCCGCCGACCCGCCGGTCGACCCCGGCCGGGCATGATGGCAGGGTGCAGATCTCCGCGCGCGGCGACTACGCGGTGCGGGCGGCGCTGAGCCTCGCCGCCGCGTACCCGTCGCTGCTCTCCACCCAGGCGATCGCCACCGAGCAGGACATGCCCCGCAAGTTCCTGGAGGCCGTCCTGGCCGACCTGCGCCGGGCCGGCGTGGTCCGCGCCCAGCGCGGCGCCGAGGGTGGCTACACCCTGGCCCGCCCGCCGCGCGAGGTCACCGTCGGGACGATCCTGCGCGCTGTGGAGGGCCCGCTGGCCGGGGTACGCGGGCTGCGCCCGGAGGAGACCCGGTACGAGGGCTCGGCGGAGAACCTGCCCCGGCTCTGGGTCGCCGTCCGGGCGGCCGTCCGGCAGGTGCTCGACGAGGTCAGCCTCGCCGAGATCCTCAGCGGCCGGATGCCCGCCCACGTACGACGGTTGACGGCGCTGCCGGACGCCTGGGAGCCGCGCTGAGTCACACCGTCCGGATCACCTCCTCGGCGGCGAGCCGGGGCAGCCGGTCGTGCCAGGCGTCCGGCCCCGGGCGGCCGATGTTCACCAACAGCAGCACCTCGTGCCGACCGTCCGGGAAGAACTCCCGTTGCACGCCGGCCGCGTCGAAGCCGGCCATCGGCCCGGCGGCCAGCCCGGCGGCGCGCACCCCGACGAGGAAGTAGCCGATCTGGAGGGTGGCGTTGAACCGGGCCTGCGTGACCCGCTCGGCCCGGTCGGCCAGCCAGTCCCGGGCCTGCGGCCGGTGCGGGAACAGCTCGGGCAGCCGCTCGTGGAAGTCGACGTCCGCGGCGAGCACCGCCACCAGCGGCGCGCCCGCCGTCTTGACCCGGTTCCCGCTGGACACGTACGGCAGCAGCCGTCGCCGGGCCGCCGCCGAGCGGACCAGCAGCACCCGCAGCGGCTGACCGTTGAGCGCGGTCGGCCCGTACCGGACCAGGTCGTGGACGGCGGCCAGCTGCGCGTCGTCGACCGGCTCGTCGGTGAAGGTGTTCGCCGTCCGGGCCGCCCGGAACAGCAGGTCCTGGGCGGCCGGATCGAGGGCGAGCAGGTCGGTCGGGGGCGCGGCCGTCACCAGGCCGCCTCGGCGATGCCGCCGGTGGTGGTGTAGCCGCCCCGGTGGTGGACGAGCGGGTCGCCGTCCTCCCCCGGGCCGAGCGCCAGCGGCTCGGCGATGACCAGGGTGTGGTCCCCGGCCGGCACCCGGTGCACCACCCGGCAGAGCAGCCGGGCCAGCACCCCGTCGAGCAGCGGCAGCCCGAACGGCCCCGGCGTCCACCCCGGGTACGCGGCGAACCGGTCGATGCCGCTGGTGGCGAAGATCCGGGCCGCCTCCTGCTGGCCGGCGCCGAGCAGGTGCACCGCGACGTGTTCGGCGCGGGCCAGCACCGGCCAGCTCGACGAGGCCACGCCGAGGCAGAACGAGACCAGCGGCGGGTCCAGCGAGACCGAGGTGAACGAGGTGGCGGTGAAGCCCGCCCGGACCGGGGCGCCGACCCCGCCGAGGCAGGCCGGGTCGGTGCCCCGGGCCACCGCGGTGACCACGGTGACGGTGGACGCCTGCCGGCGCAGCAGGGTCCGGAACAGGTCCCGGTCCACCGGCAGCAGGTCGGTGGGACGTTCCACGGTGGTCACGCCGTCACCAGCTCCCGCTCGGTGGCGTACCCGCTGGCCGGGCGGGGCAGGCCGTAGTGCTCGCGCAGGGTCCGGCCGGTGTACTCGTGGCGGAACAGCCCGCGCCGGCGCAGCAGCGGCACCACGTGGTCGACGAACGCCTCCAGCCCGCTGGGCAGCAGCGGCGGCATGACGTTGAATCCGTCGGCGGCGCCCTCGGTGAACCAGAGCTCGATCTGGTCGGCGATCTGCTCGGGGGTGCCGGCGACCACCCGGTGCCCGCGCCCGCCGCCGAGCCGGCCGATCAGCTGCCGGATGGTCAGCTTCTCCCGCCGGGCCAGGTCGACGACGAGCTGGTAGCGGCTCTGGTGGGCCTGCACGCTGGTGGCGTCGGGCAGGTCGGGCAGCGGGCCGTCCAGCGGCAGGCCGGTGAGGTCCACCCCGGTCATCCCGGACAGTTGGGCGAGGGCGTGCTCGGGCACGATCAGCGCCTCCAGTTCGTCGGCGAGGGCCCGCGCCTCCGCCTCCGTACCCCCGATCACCGGGGCGATGCCCGGCAGCACCTTGACCAGGTCGGGGTCGCGGCCGGCGGCGGCGGTCGCCCGCTTGAGCCCGGCGTAGAACGCCTGCCCGTCGGCGAGGGTCTGCTGCGCGGTGAAGACGGCCTCGGCGTACCGGGCGGCGAAGGCGATGCCGTCGGCGGACGAGCCGGCCTGCACCAGCAGCGGCCGGCCCTGCGGCGGGCGGGGCGTGTTCAGCGGGCCGCGGACCGTGAAGTGCCCGCCGGCGTGGGCGACCTCGTGCACCCGGTCGGTGTCGGCGAAGACCCCGGCGGCGGCGTCGAGGACCAGCGCGTCGTCCTCCCAGCTGTCCCAGAGCTTCACCGTGACGTCGACGAACTCGGCGGCCCGGCGGTACCGGTCGGCGTGCGACGGGTGTTCGTCGAGGTTGAAATTCCACGCCTCCCGGGACTGGGCGGAGGTGACGATGTTCCAGCCGGCCCGGCCGCCGCTGAGGTGGTCCAGCGAGGCTAACTTGCGGGCGACGTTGAACGGCTCGTTGTAGGTGGTGGAGACGGTGGCGATCAGACCGATGTGCTCGGTGGCGGTGGCCAGCGCGGCGAGCAGGGTCAGCGGCTCGAAGACGGCCTGGATGTTGTGCCGGACGTTCGGCCCGACGGCGAGCCCGTCGGCCAGGAAGACCGAGTCGAGGGTGCCGCGTTCGGCGATCCGGGCCAGCTCCTGGAAGTGCCGGACGTCGGCGACCCGCCGGGGGTCGGTACGCGGGTGCCGCCAGGCCGCCTCGTGGTGGCCGACGCCCATCAGGAAGGCGTTCAGGTGCAGGGTGCGGGACATGGGGGTTCCTCTCAGGCGGAGACGTCGACGCGCCAGGTGGAGAAGCGGCGTTCCACGGCGACCAGGAGCTGGTTGACCACGAGGCCGATGGCGGAGATGGTGATGATCCCGGCGTACATGTCGGGGATCGCGAAGTTGTACTGCGCGTAGTTGATGAGGTAGCCGAGCCCGGCCTTCGCGCCGACCATCTCGGCGGCGACCAGGACCAGGATCGAGTACGCCCCGGCGAGCCGGACGCCGGTGAAGACGGTGGGCACCGCCGCCGGCAGGATCACCTTCTGGAACAGCCGCAGGTGGTTCAGCCCCATCGAACGGGCCGAGCGCACCAGCAGCGGGTCGACGCCCTTCACCCCGGCGATGGTGTTCAGCAGGATCGGCCAGGAGCAGGCGTAGAGCACCAGGGCGATCTTGGAGGTCTCGCCGAGGCCGAGGATCAGCACGAAGACCGGCAGCAGGGCCAGCGCGGCGGTGTTGCGGAACACCTCCAGCAGCGGGCTGAGCAGCTCCGCCAGGGGGCGGTACCAGCCGATCAGCAGCCCGAGCGGGATGGCGGTGAGCACGGCCAGCCCGAGCCCGGTCAGCGACCGGGTGAGGCTGGCGCCGACGTGGTCGGCGAGCTGCCCGCTGGTGAGCAGCGCCCACCAGGCCACGAGCACCTCGGACAGCGGCGGCAGGAAGACCCGGTCGACCAGCCCGGCCCGGGGCGCGGTCTCCCAGACGGCGGCCAGGGCCAGCAGCGCGGCACTGCGGTGCAAAGCCCGGCCGCCGAGGCCGAGCAGCCGGCCGGGCAGGGTGGGCGCGGCGAGGGCCGTCGCCGGTGGCGCGGCGGGCGGAGCCGCCAGCCGGGCGGGACGTTCGGCGATGTCAACCAACGCGGGCCTCCTGTCGGCGGGCCGCCGGGGTGGCGGCGGGGCGTTCGGCGGACTGGGCGGCGCGCACCTCGTCGCGCAGCAGCGTCCAGATCTCGTGCCGGTGGTGCCGGAACGCGTCGGAGGAACGGACGTCCTCGGCCTCCCCCCGGTCCCCCAGCTCGATGTCGATGACCTGCTTGATCCGCCCCGGCCGGGAGGTCATCACGGCGACCCGCCGGCCGAGGTAGACGGCCTCGTCGATGCCGTGGGTGATGAACACGATGGTCTTGCCGGTGGCCTGCCAGATCCGTACCAGCTCGTCCTGGAGCGAGTCGCGGGTCTGCGCGTCGAGCGCCGCGAACGGCTCGTCCATCAGCAGGATGTCCGGGTCGTACGCGAGGCTGCGGGCGATGGCGACGCGCTGCTTCATGCCACCGGAGAGCTCGTGCGGGTAGCGCTCGGCGAACCCGCTCAGCCCGACCAGCTCCAGGTGGTGGGCGACCAGGTCGGCCCGCTGGGCGCGGGGCACCCCCTTGGCCTCCAGTCCGAACGCGACATTGCCGGCGGCGGTGCGCCAGGGCAGCAGGGCGTACTGCTGGAAGACGATGCCCCGGTCGAGGCCGGGCCCGGTGACCGGGCGGCCGTCGACCAGCACCTGCCCGGAGGTGGGCCGGGAGAGCCCGCCGAGCAGGTCCAGCAGGGTGGACTTGCCGCAGCCGCTCGGGCCGACGACGACCAGGAACTCGCCGGGGCGTACCCCGAGGGTCAGCTGGTCCAGCGCGGTGACCGCGCCGGCGGACGCGCGCCGGCCGCCGCGGACGTCGAAGGTCTTGGTCACCCGGTCGAAGAGGACCTTGTCGCCGGTCATGCCGCACCGCCACCGGAGGCGAAGGGGTTGTACTGGTTGGTGTAGATGTCACCGGGCTTCGGCTTGTCGCCCTTGAGCTCGCCGGCGTCGGCCAGCCAGTCGATCCAGGTGGCGAACTCCCGGTCGGTGATCACGCCGCCCTTCCCCGCGACGCCGGTGGACTTCCAGTACCGCACCAGGGACGGGTCCTCGTTGCGGCCGCGCTTGGCGATGATCTGCTCCAGCCGGGCGACCACAGTCTCCCGGGGCTGGCTACGGGCCCACTCGATGGCCTTGCCGACCCCACCCACGAACGTCTTCACCGTCTGCGGGTTGCGCTTGATGAAGTCGTCGCGGAAGACGTACGCGCCGCCGCTGAACGCGCCGAGCAGCTCGTAATCGGTGAAGATGGTGCGGACGCCGCCGTTGGCGACCGCCTTGTCGCGGATGACCCCGCCGAGCACCGCGACGTCGATCTGCTTGGCCCGCAGCGACTGCTCGGTGTTGACCGGGGGCAGCGCGACCAGCTCGACCCTGGCGATCTCGGCCGGGGTGAGGCCGCCCTTGACCAGCCAGGTCTTCAGTACCGCCTCGGCGTGCGCGCCGAGGGTGTTCATCCCGACCTTCTTCCCGATCAGGTCGCGCGGCGTCCTGATCGGGCTGTCCTGCAGGACGTAGTAGCCCTGGAAGGTCTGCGCGTCGGAGCCGTAGTAGCTGACCACGGCGGTGATCGGGGCGCCTGCCGAGGCGAGCTTGACGATCGCACCGTTGAACGCGCCGCCGAAGTCGCTCTGCCCGGTGGCGGTGGCCTGGATGTCGGCCGGGCCGCCGGTGACGTTGCCGATCCAGTTGAGCTTGACGTCGCCGAGGTAGCCGAGGTCGGCGGCGAGTTCGGGAAGGGTGACCTGGCCGACCGAGCCCTGGTAGCGCAGCTGTCTGGCCTGGCCGGAGGCTTCGGCGTCCGCGCCGCAGGCGGTGGCGGCGCCGAGGGTGAGCAGGGCCGCGAGGGCGGCGAGGGTACGACGGAATGGGGACATGGCGGTCTCCTGATCTGTGCACGGAACCGCGCCCGGGGCGCGGGGATACGCCGACGCGCGCCACCGGGCCGCCGTGGGCGGGGCGTGGTCTGCGCGGAGGAAGTGAGGTGTGGAAGACGGCGAATCGCGTCAGCTCAACAGAGCGCGCTCGCGTGCCGGACCAGGTCGACGTGCACGCGAGCGGTGAGGAGAAGCTCATCCCGCTGCGACATGAGCCCATGCTGCCGGCCGGCGGGCACCCCGGTCAACGGCCTTCCAGAACATGAGATGTGCGTCGCTGGCTTTGTTACATCCCTTGCTGAGCTGGGTTTACCGGCCCGCAACACCTACCGACTCAATGGGGATTGGAGGGCTCGCCGTGCACCGTCCAGAGCGGAACGGACGCAGGTTTCGTAATTCCTCGATCCGGGCATGTTCGATCACGACAGAGCAGGGCAGTAGAGGGAATGCGAAGGGAGCCCACAATGGGTCTGATGTTCCGCAAGCGCAAGAAGTACGGGCCGATCATCCTGAACTTCACCGAGAACGGCTTCTCCTCCTGGAGCATCAAGATCGGTCGCTGGTCCTGGAACTCCAAGGCCAAGGCGCACCGGGTCGACCTGCCGGGGCCCCTCTCGTGGAAGCAGGACAAGTCCCGGGCATGACGTCCCGAGGTCGAGCGGGGTGCCGGTGATTCACCGGCACCCCGCTCGGCGTTCCGGCCCGGTTCGGCGTTCGGCCCGGGACGGCCGCGTTCCCGGCGCAGAATCGCGGCATGGGTGGGGACGGGTCCTGGCGTCGGGAGCGGCGGCGCGCGGCGATCGGATGCCTCCTGCTGCTCCTCGCCTACTTCCTGGTCCCGGTGGAGCCGGACCCGAACGGGCCGCGGCTGGTCCTGCGCTCGGTCGGCACGCTGCTGCTGGTGCTCACCGTCGCCGCGCTGGTCACCGGCCAGGTGCGTCGACAGCTCGCCGCGGCACCCACCGGCGAGGCGGAGGCCCGCTCGCTGGTCCGGCTGACGGTGGCCCTGGTCGCCGGAGTGGTCACCTTCGCCCTCGCCGACTACGTGGTGGCGAACACCCGGCCCGACCAGTTCGCGAACCTGGACACCCGGGTCGACGCGCTCTACTTCGCGCTGGCCACCCTGACCACCATCGGCTACGGCGACGTGCACGCCCAGGGGCAGATCGCCCGGGTGGTGGTCTGCGCGCAGATGCTGTTCAGCATCGGGGTGATCGCCACCGGGGCGTCCATCCTGGTCAGGCAGCTGACGGGCCGCCCGGGGCGGCGCTGATCAGCACGTCGCCGCCGAGCCGGCCGTGCTCCGGCTCCCGGGTCACCGCGCCCGAGGTCAGCAGAGTGCTCAGCGCACGGACGGTGTCGGCGGCCCGGTAGGCGGTCGCGGTCAGCGTGTGCCGGCGCAGCTCGGTGACCGTACGGGGCCCGGAGCGGGCCAGCTCGGCCAGCAGCTCGCGGCGCAGCGGCCCGGGCTCGGGGTGCAACGCGATGTCGAGCAGCCCGCCGGCCGGGTCGGCCGGGTCCCGGTAGCGGACCCCGGCGAACTCGTCGGCGTCCCAGAGGGCGTCCTTGAACGCTTCCAGGCTCCGGTCGAGACGGGTGCCGTAGGCGACCACCCGGCCGGCGCCACCGTCGGCGGGTACCAGCTCGACCTCGGTGACCAGCGGGAACCCGGCCGCGTCGAGGGCCGGACGCAGCGTCGCCGGGGCGGGCGCGACGGCCAGCACCTCGGCCGGACGGCCGGTGGCCGCGGCGTCCAGCACCGCCGGGCCGGGGACGACCCCGTCGACCACGGTCAGCAGCGGCGCCCCGGCCGCCCCGGCGGCCTTCAGCGCGACGGGCAGCCGGGCCGGGTCGCCGGGAACCAGGTGGACGGCGACGTCGGCGGGGAGGGTCGCCTCGACCGCGCCGAGCCGGGCCGGCAGGTCGGCGCCGCCGGCCAGCACCAGCACGGTGAGCCGCCGCCCGCGCAGCCGGTCGGCGAACTCGGCCACCACCCGCAGGGCCGCCTCGGCGGTGGCGGGCTCCCCCGCGTAGGACAGGGCGAGGGTGGCCCGCCGGGAGCGCTGCAACGCCCCCGGCAACCAGTGGTCGAGCTGGCGGACGAGCAGCTCACGCAGGACGGCGTCGGTCGACATGCTGCCGTTGTACCAGTAGGGCCGCTCAGGCCGGGATGGAGATGCCCACTCCGCCGCGGGTCTGGCCGCCGTAGCGCCGGCGCTCCCGGTCGAGGTCGAGCGGGCCGATCCGCTTGCGGGCGGCGAGGGCGGCCTCGTCGAGCAGGTCGGCGGGGACGAGCCAGACCACCTCGAACTCCAGCCCGTCCGGGTCCTGCCCGTAGAGGCTCTTGGTGGTGCCGTGGTCGGAGCTGCCGACCAGGCCACCGGCGGCGGCGAGCCGCTCGGCGGTGGCGGCCAGCTCGTCGAGGGTGTCGACCTCCCAGGCCAGGTGGTAGAGGCCGACGGTGGCGCGGCCGGCGGTCGACCGGCCGGCCGCGGCGCCGATCTCGAAGAGGCCGAGGTCGTGGTCGTTGGTCGAGTCGGGCGCCTGGAGGAAGGCGGCGCCACGGAAGCCGTCCGGGGTCATCGACACCGGGCGGAAGCCGAGCACGTCACGGTAGAACGCAACGCTGCGGTCGAGGTTGCTCACGTAGAGGACGGCGTGGTTCAGGCGGTGGATTCCCATGCGACCCACGGTAGCGCGGCTTGGTTGAACGCTCAACCACTTCCGGTATGATGGTCGTCATGACCCGGTGGCTGGACCCCGACGAGCAACAGACCTGGCGCTCCTACCTGACCGCCTCCCGCGCCCTGATGGAGACCCTCGACCGCGAGCTGCAACGCGACGCGGGGATGCCGCACGCGTACTACGAGATCCTGGTCCGGCTCTCCGAGGCCACCGACCGGCGGCTGCGGATGAGCGACCTCGCCGACGCCACCGGCTCCTCGCGCAGCCGGCTCTCGCACGCCGCCGCCCGGCTCGAGGCCGCCGGCTGGATCCGCCGCGAGGAATGCCCCACCGACCGGCGCGGGCAGGTCGCCGTCCTCACCGACGCCGGCTTCGCGGCGCTCGCCGCCGCCGCGCCCGGCCACGTCGAGGGGGTACGCCGCCACCTGTTCGACGCGCTCAGCCCGGCCCAGGTCGACCAGCTGCGCCGGATCAGCGAGACGCTCGCCGCCCACCTGACGAGTTCTTGACCAACTTGCTCCCCGGCAAGGGTTGTACATACCGTCGCCGGACGAGCACGATGGGGCGTGTCCTCTGGCTTCGGTGAACTCACTGTCCAGGCGCACCAGCTGGTGTCCGCCGGTGACCTGGCCGGCGCGCAGCGGCTGCTCTCCGACGCGCTGACCGACGCCGACCCCCGCCCGGACCACGCCTCCCCCGAGCTGGCCGACGCCGCCGGGCTCCAGGCCCGGGTGCTGGTCGCTCTCGGCGAACCGCACTCCGCCCGAGGCTGGGCCGCCTTCGCGTACGCGGCCGCCAACCGGCTGCACGGCCGCTCCGACGAGCGCACCATCTCCGCCGCGGCCACCCTCGCCGCGGTGCTGCACCGGGTCGGCAGCGAGGCCCGGGCCGCTCGGCTCTACTCCGAGGTGATCCTGGAGCTGACCGCTCGGGACGGCCCCGAGTCGGTGCGGGTGCTCGCCGCCCACGCCGACCTGGCCACCGTCGAGTACGCCCGCGGCCAGTGCGTCCAGGCCCGGGAACGCCTCCAGGACGCCTGGGAGCTGCACCGCGAGGTCTACGGCGACGGGCACCCCAGCGGCATCAAGATGCTCGCCCGGCTCGGCGCGATGCAGCGCGACTGCGGCCGGTTCGGCGAGGCGCACGACACCCTCGCGCTCGCCCGCGAACTGGCCGCCGACCACCTGGCCGACGACGACCCGCTGGCCCGCCAGGTCGCCGCGCTGGCCCGGGGCGCCGCCGACCCCGACCACGTGTGCGACGACGAGCACGGGCCGGAGCACGACGGGCCGGTGGTGCCGGCCGCGCGTACCCCGCCGCCGGCCGAGGGCCCGCCGGAGCCGCCGGTCTGGCCCGTCGCGGCGCCGGCCGCCGACGAGCCCCACCCGCCGACCGTGCCCGGCCAGCGGCTCCCGCCCGACGACACGTACCCGGAGGACACCGACTGGTGGCCGCCGGAACCCGCGCCCGAGCCGACCCCGCACGACCCGGTCCCGCCCTCGGTGGTCGGCCTGGCCGGCGGGTACGCCGACGAGGCCGACGGGGTCCGCCGGGTCGGGCCGCCGATTTCGTCCCGGCTGCTGCCGGTGCTGGTGCCCCGGCAGCACGCTCCCCCACCCCGCCGGATCCGGGCCGCGCCGGCGGTCGTCGCCGGGGTGGTCGTGGTGCTGCTCGGCGCCGTCGCGGTGATCGCCGGGGTGTCCCAGGTGGACGGCTCCGGGGACAGCCCCGCCGCACCCGCCTCCCCGAGCGCGTCCACCGCGCGGTCCGGGTCGCCCGCCGCGCCGAGCGCCTCGTCGCCCGCCGTCGCCCCCGCCTCGCCCGGCACCCCACCGGGCGCGGTCAGCCTCCGCGACCGCCGCGACAACATCGCGCTGAGCTGGACGTACCCGGCCGGCGCCGAGGGGCCGGTGGTGATCGCGGGCGGCCGCGCCGACCAGGATCCGCGCGCCTTCCAGGAGCTGCCCGCCGGGACGACCAACTTCGTCGTCTACGGCCTCGACGGGACCACCGACTACTGCTTCACGGTCGCGGTGGCCTGGTCCACCGACACGGTCGCCCGGGCCAACCGGGTCTGCACGAAGCGCCGCTGACCCCGCGTCCCCATTGGCCGGTCGGGTGCTTCGGCGTGTCGAGACCCGGGGGCCGCATGTCCCGGTCGGCGACATGACTCCGCGTCATGAATATGACGGAGCGTCATATCGCTCTTCAGCACATCGCTGTCCGGAAGCGCCTCGAAGGTACCGCCGCGCCCGCGGGGGTCAGCCCGGATCGGGCAGCGCCGGGAGCCGCAGCCGAACGGCCAGGCCGGGCCCGGCGTCGGACAGCTCGACCGTCCCGCCGGCCCGGCGGACCAGTTCCCGCACGATGGCCAGCCCCAGGCCGGCGCCGCCGGCGTCGCGGGCCCGCCCCTCGTCCAGCCGGGTGAACCGCTCGAAGACCCGCTGCCGGTCCGCGGCCGGGATGCCCGGCCCGTCGTCGGTCACCGTCACCAGGTGGTACGCCCCACCCGGGCCGGCCGCGTCGCCTCCGGCGGCAGGGCGGACCGCGAGCACGACCCGGGAGCGGGCGTGCCGGACGGCGTTGTCCACCAGGTTGGCCAGCACCCGGCGCAGCTCCTCCGGGTGGCCGACGCTCCACACCGGGCCCGGCGCCGGGATCACCGACACCGGCGGGGACGGGTAACGGCCGGCTACCTCGCCGAGCAGCCCGCCCAGCTCCACCGGCTCGCCGGCGGACGTGCCGGGCCCGCCCGTCGGCGTGGCGGGCGCGGGCGGTTGCTCGTCCAGGCGGGCCAGCAGGAGCAGGTCGTCGACGAGCCGACCCAGCCGCTCGGTGTCGGCGAGCAGGTCGGTGGCGACCGACGGCCAGTCGGTCCGGTCCGCCAGCCGCTGCGCCACCTCCAGCTCGGTACGCATGTTGGTCAGCGGGCTGCGCAGCTCGTGCGCGGCGTCGGCGAGGAACGCCCGCTGCCGGGCCCGGGCCGCCTCCAACCGGTCGAGCATGTCGTTGAGGGTGACCGCCAGCCGGTGGATCTCGTCCCGGGCCACCGGCACCGGCAATCGGGCGTCCGCGCCCCGGCCGGTGATCTCCGCCGCGCCGCTGCGCAGCGCCTCCACCGGGCGCAGGGTCGCCCCGACGACCCGCCAGGCCACCGCCGCGAGCAGCGCCACCAGCAGCGGGAAGGCCACCAGTAGCACCGTCCGGGCCGCCCGCAGCGCGTGCGCGACGTCCTCGGTCGACCGGCCGACCAGGACCGTCAGCGGCTCGGTGGGCGTACCGGCCGGGACGGCCACCACCCGCACCGGTCCCGGCAGGCCCAGGCGCTGCCCCGGGACGACGGTGCGCCGACGGTCGCCCCCGCCGAGTTGGTCGGGGCGGACCATCGGCACCAGCCGGTCGGCGTCGATCGAGGCGGCCCGGATCCGCCCCGACGCGTCCACCACCTGCACCCGTAGCTGCCCACCGGCCACCGGCAGCGGATCCGGCAGGGCGTCCTCGGCGGCCAGCCGAGCCACCGCGTCGGCGGTCCGGAACGCCTCGTCGTCGACGTTGCGTTGCAGCGTCCAGCCGAGCGCCACCAGCAGCACCACCCCGCCGAGGGCCAGCCCCACGCAGAGCCCCGCCACCCCGAGCGCCATCAGCCGGGCGCGCAGCCCGAGCGACGGCCAGCCGGGGCGGCTCACGTCGCCAGCCGGTAACCGGCGCCCCGGACCGTCTCCAACCGGTCCCGGCCGATCTTGCGGCGCAGGTAGCCGACGTACACCTCGACCGCGTTCGGCGCGGTCCGCATCCCGCCGTCCCAGACGTGGTCGAGCAGCTCGGTCTTGGAGACCACCTCACCGGGGCGGCGGATCAGGTAGTCGAGCAGGGCGTACTCGCGGGCGGTCAGGACGACCTCCACGTCGGCCCGGGTGACCCGCCGGCGGGCCGGGTCGAGGCGCAGGTCGCCGACGGTGAGCACGGTCGGGCGTTCCGGCGCGCCCCGGCGCAGCAGCGCCCGCAGCCGGGCCAGCAGGACGACGTACGAGAAGGGCTTGGTCAGGTAGTCGTCGGCCCCGCAGTCCAGCCCGTCGGCCTGGTCGTACTCGCCGTCCTTGGCCGACAGCATCAGCACCGGCAACCAGTGCTCCTCGGCGCGCAGCCGGCGGACCACCTCGTAGCCGGACAGGCCGGGGAGCATCACGTCGAGGATCATCGCGTCGTACCCGCCGTGGCGGGCGGCGTCCAGCCCGGAGGGACCCGTGGACGCGGTGTCCACCACGAACCCCTCCGCCGTCAGGCCGCGTTGCAGGGCGGCCGCCAACCGGGACTCGTCCTCCACCACCAGCACCCGCACGCCCACAAGCGTGCCACCCCGGCGCCGCCGGCTGGTCTGGCGTCCTCAGCACCTTCACAGCACCTTCCGGGCAGGATGGGCGCAGGAGGTGCGTCATGTCCGTACTGAAGAGCCGTCCCGCGCTGCGTTGGCTGGTGCCGCTGGCCGCGGCCGTCACCGTCGTCGGAGGCGGCGTCGCGGTGGGCACGTTCGCCGCCAACGCCGAACCCGCGCTGCCGCCGCGCAGCGCCGCCCAACTCCTGGTCGACGTGCAGACCGCCCGGCTGGACGGGCTCTCCGGCACCGTGGTGCAGCGCGCCGACCTGGGGCTGCCGCCGATCGCCGGCCTGGTCGGCGGCGACCTGACCAAGCTGCTGACCGGCACGCACACCCTGCGGGTCTGGCACTCCGGCCCGGACCGGCAGCGGGTCGCGCTGCTCGACACCCTCGGCGAGCGGGACGTGATCCGCGCCGGCCGGGACGTCTGGACCTGGGACAGCCGGGCCAACACCGCCAGCCACCGCACCCTGCCGGAGTCGGCGGGCCGCGCGCCGGAGGCGGAGCTGCCGGCCACTCCGCAGGAGGCCGCCGACCGGGCGCTGGCCGCGATCGACCCGAGCACCGTGGTCACCACCGGTCGCACCGCCACGGTCGCCGGGCGGGACGCGTACGAGCTGGTGCTCACTCCGCGCGACGAGGCGTCCCTGGTGCATCAGGTGCGGATCGCCATCGACGCCACCGAGCACATCCCGCTCCGCTTCGAGGTGCTCGCCGACGGCGCCGACCAGCCGGCCTTCGAGGTGGCGTTCACCCAGGTCGACTTCCGCCGGCCGGACGCCGACCAGTTCGCCTTCAACCCGCCGCCCGGGGTGAAGGTCACCGAGGAGCGGGCCGACGCGCCGGCGGGTGACCGGCAGCGGGCCGCGCAGCACCGGGCGGACGGCGCGGACGTGCGTACCGTCGGCGAGGGCTGGACCACCGTGGTGGTGGCGCGCACGGACGCGACCGCCCCGCGCGAGGAGAAGCCGACCGCCGCGGACGGCACCGCTGGACCCGACGCGGCCCAGCTCGGGAGCCTGCTGAACGGGCTGCCGAAGGTCAGCGGCGACTGGGGCAGCGGCCGGCTGCTGACCGGGAAGCTGTTCAGCGTGCTGCTCACCGACGACGGCCGGCTGCTGGCCGGGGCGGTCACGCCCGAGCGGCTCTACCAGGCCGCGCGCGGCTGACCCACCGCGACCGCGCAGGGGGTCCGGGCCGGCGGAAGCCGGTGCGGGCCCCCGTTCGCGTGCCCGGAGCCGGCGCGGCGGTGTGACGTGGTCGCCCCCGGACCGGCAGGCTTGGTGCCGCGGCTCGCCGCGCGGTATCTTCAACAGTTCCTGGGCACAAAAAAGGAATGGCGCTCTCGGCCATTCCTGGCGCAATTCTAATTGACGAGGAGACGGCTTGTCAACGCATTCCGGCGGTCCCGGCGAGCTGCCGCGGCACGAGGACGAGATCGGCCGCGAGCAGGAGTACGTCTCGATGCTCTACGGCCGGCTGGACGGGCTGCGTGAGCAGGCCGCCCGCCGGCTCACGCAGGAGCTGCGGACCACCGGCGGCACCCTCCAGGCGCGATCCCAACGGGACAGCGCCGTACGGATGTACGCCGACCAGGTCGAGCAGTTCTCCGCGGTCGAGAACGGCCTCTGCTTCGGCCGACTCGACGGCGCCGACGGCGCCCGGCACTACATCGGCCGGATCGGCATCTTCGACACCAGCGGTGACTACGACCCGCTGCTGATGGACTGGCGCGCCCCCGCCGCCCGCCCGTTCTACCTCGCCACCGCCGCCAACCCACAGGGCGTACGCCGGCGGCGACACCTGCGGAGCCGGCAGCGCAAGGTCACCGGCCTCAACGACGAGACGCTGGACATCGCCACCGCCTCCCCCACCGCCCACGAGGAGCTGACCGGCGAGGCGTCCCTGCTCGCCGCGCTCAACGCCGGCCGCACCGGCCGGATGCGCGACATCGTCGAGACCATCCAGGCCGAGCAGGACCGGATCATCCGGGCCGACCTGCCGGGCGTGCTGGTCGTGCAGGGCGGCCCCGGCACCGGCAAGACCGCGGTCGCGCTGCACCGCGCGGCGTACCTGCTCTACACCCACCGACAGCAGCTCTCCACCCGCGGCGTGCTGCTGGTCGGCCCGAACGCCACCTTCCTGCGCTACATCTCTCAGGTGCTACCGGCGCTGGCCGAGACGGGCGTGCTGCTGCGTACCCCCGGGGACCTCTTCCCCGGGGTGAGCGCCGGGCGCGCGGAGCCGGCCGGGACGGCGGCGCTGAAGGGCCGGGCGGTGATGGCCGAGGTGCTGGCCGCCGCGGTACGCGACCGGCAGTGGGTGCCGGACGAGCCGCTGGAGATCGAACTGCCCCAGGGCGAGATCCTGCGGGTGGAACCGGAGACCGTCCGGGCGGCCCGTGACCGGGTCCGCCACGCCGACCGGCCGCACAACCTGGCCCGGGCGCTCTTCGACATCGAGCTGGTGCACGCCCTCGCCGCGCAGGTCGCCGAGCGGATCGGCGCCGACCCGTTGGGCGGGGAGAACCTGCTGGAGGAGGCGGACCGCGCCGAGATCCGCCGGGAGCTGCGGGAGGAACCCGAGGTCCAGGCCGTGCTCGACCGGCTCTGGCCGGTGCTCACCCCGCAGCGGCTGCTGGCCGACGTGTACGCCTCCCCCGACCGACTCGCCACCGCCGCGCCGATGCTCACCGACGCCGAGCGCGCCCTGCTGCACCGGGAACCGGGCGGCGGATGGACGCCGGCCGACGTGCCGCTGCTCGACGAGGCCGCCGAGCTGCTCGGGGAGGACGAACGGGCCGCCGCCGCCCGCCGCGAACGGATCCGATCCTTTCAGCGCGAGTACGCCGAGGGCGTGCTGGAGATCGCCCGGGGTTCCCGCTCCATCGACGTGGAGGACGAGGCCGACGGCGGTGAGATCCTCGGCGTCACCGACCTGATCGACGCCGACCGGCTGCTGGAACGGCAGGAGGAGGCCGACCGCCTCACCACCGCGCAGCGCGCCGCCGCCGACCGGAGCTGGGCGTTCGGGCATGTCATCGTCGACGAGGCGCAGGAGTTGACCCCGATGGGCTGGCGGCTGCTGATGCGCCGCTGCCCGAGCCGGTCGATGACCATCGTCGGGGACGTCGCGCAGACCGGCGCGCTGGCCGGTACGCCGTCCTGGGGCGAGGCGCTGGAGCCGTACGTGGCGCGGCGGTGGCGGCTCGAGGAGCTGACCGTCAGCTACCGCACCCCCGCCGAGATCATGGCGGTCGCCGCCGAGGTGCTCGCCGAGATCGACCCGGCGCTGCGCCCGCCCCGCTCGGTCCGGGAGAGCGGCGAGCCGCCGTGGGACCGGGCCGTGGACGCCGCAACGCTGGCGACAGAGCTGGTCGAGGCGACCACCCGGGAGGCCGCCGCACTGGACGACGGCCGGCTCGGCGTGATCGTCCCGGCGGGCCGGGCGGACGAGCTGGCGGCGGCCGTGGTCGCCGCGCTGCCCGAAGCCGCCGTCGGTGAGCAGCCGGAGCTGGAGAGCCGGGTGGTGGTGCTGACCGTCGGTCAGGCCAAGGGCCTGGAGTTCGACACCGTCCTGGTGGTGGACCCCGAGGGCATCGTGGCGGAGTCCCCGCGCGGTCGCAGCGACCTCTATGTCGCCCTCACCCGCGCCACCCAGCGACTCGGCATCCTCCGCCCCACCCCCTGACCGCTGCCGAGCCGGCGACGAATCGGCCGATGCGGAAAGCAGTGGCCTCCCCGTGCGGGTGAGGCCACTGCTTCCGTGGTCGAGCGCGATCAGCGGGCAACCGGATCAGCCAGGGTTCGCCCGATCGTTGGTGAAGTTGCCCACCTGGCTGCCGGAGCTGGACTTGTCGCTGGTGGAGCCGCCGGCGGGGGTGCTCAGGCCGCCGGTGGTGGCGTCGCCGGTGGTGGTCGGAGCCACCTTGCCAGGGTGTCGCTCGGGCTGTCTGGCCACTCGGCGGGCGCTGGCCGGGCCGGCGGTGCCGCCCGTGGTGGTGACCGCGCCCTGGCCTCGGGTCGGACCGCCGTCACGCAGCACGTTCGGGTCGACCGGCGCGTCGGCCGGATCGTCCGGGTCCTCCTCCTGGATCACCCGGGTCTCGTCGAAACGCGGCACGGTCACCTCGTCGAGCGCGCCCTCGCCGTACACGCCGGCGGTGAGCCGCTCCTCGGTCTTGCGGGCGGACTCCCGCATCGGGTTGCTCTCACGCACGTTCATCACCTCGCAGA
Organism: Micromonospora lacuserhaii; assembly: GCF_036902735.1. Taxonomy (NCBI): domain Bacteria; kingdom Bacillati; phylum Actinomycetota; class Actinomycetes; order Micromonosporales; family Micromonosporaceae; genus Micromonospora; species Micromonospora lacuserhaii. Next base: position 42,487 of record NZ_JBAKHO010000006.1, read on the forward strand.
ACTGGCGGTAACCCACCGCCTGCCCGCTGACGGGGACGACAAACCGGCCCGCGCCGGTTCACCGACGCCCCGAGCCGGGCTGCGCTGACGTACCCCGGCGGTGGTGCGTCCGCGCGGGGCGGCAGCGGCGGACCGATCCGTCGGCGGGTTCGGTGTTACCTCCTCCGGGGGGCCGGGTAGACGCAGGGTGCCCTCGCCACAGCAGGTGAACCGCGCCGTGGCCGAACCGCGGTAGCGGGGCGAGGGAGTGCAGGTACTCATCAAATCCTTGAGGAGGACAGATGAGCACGCAGGCTGCATCGACCAGGCCGATGAACCGGCCCACCCAGAACGCGCCGAACCGTCCGACGGACATGGATGATCGGGCGCGGATGGACGAGATGACCCGTCCGATGCCGATGATGCACGAAGGACGCCGGCAGGACCTGACGGCGCCGGGGACGGAGACCAAGCCGTCGTTCGCGACGACTGAATTCTGGGTCTACGTCGCCGGTGTGATCGGCGTGCTGGCCGCGTCGTACCTGGTCGGCAAGAACTCGGTCGGCGTGGACATCTTCCGCGCCCCGCAGGCCTGGTTCTTCATCACGCTGCTGACCATCGGCTACCTGGGCAGCCGGGGGCTGTCGAAGGCCGGCAGCAACTTCCGCACGGGCGAGGAGCGCAGGGCGCGCCACTGACCCCGACGAGATCAGTTCCTGAGAACGGTGGCCCCCGGGATCATTCCCGGGGGCCACCGTCGTTGGCCGTCAGCGGCTCACTCGAAGTCGCCACCGAAGTCGTCGCCACCGAAGTCACCCTCGAAGGCGTCCTCGATGATCTCACCGGCGACCAGGCCACCGGCCATGCCGAGGGCCGCGCCGGCGACCATGCCACCCATGCCCGCGCCACGGCCGTGGTGCCCGTGGGTCGGGTAGCCGTGGGTCGGCTGGCCGAAGCCGGAGGCGCGCAGTCCGCCGTAGCGGGAGGTGGTCTCCTGCAACCAGCCCTCGACGACGCGGGCCCAGTCGACCCGGTCGGCGTCCGCGTGTGAGACGGCGTACCGGCCGAAGGCGTCGTGCCCGGCGCTGAGGAAGCCGCCGCGCTTGTCGCACTCGAGGATCACCTCGACGCCATGCGGGCTAGTCACGAGGGTCACCTCGACCTCGTTCACGGTCCGCGCGTACTGCGGCGCGGCGAAGAACTCGATCTCCTGGTAGAACGGCAGCGTCTGCTGGGTGCCCCGGATGTGGCCCCGCTCCAGGTCGGCGTGCTTGAACCGGAAACCGAGCCGCTGGAAGGCCTCCAGGATCCGCTCGTGCACCGGCAGCGGGTGCACGTTGACCTGGTCCAGGTCGGTCTTGTCGACCGCCCGGGCGATCGCCAGCTCGGTTCGCAGCCCCATCGTCATGCCGTGCAGCCGCTGGCCGTAGACGTCGGTGATCGGGGTCTCCCACGGCACCGGCAGCTGGAACGGGATCGACAGCTGCTGCTTCGGCGCCAGCTGGAGCGGGCCGCTGACCGCCATCCGCTGGAACTCCATGATGCCGGCGTACTCGGTGTCGCCGCCCTCGATCTCGACCCGGGTGACCAGGGCGACGGTGATCTGCTCGATGCTCGCCGGGGCGTCCCCGCCGACCAGGTTGACCTGGCCGTCCAGGGCCAGGCCCGGGCGGGTGTTCGGGTTCGCCAGCACGGTGTCGACGCTGGGCCCACCCACACCGAACGCGCTCAGCATCTTCTTGAAGACCATCGACACTCCTGGTTCACCCTCGGCGCGCTCCACCGTGGAGCGCGCACGGTCACGCAGGGCACCCTAACCCGCAGCGCTGTGAAGTGCCTGGGAAGCGCGCCGCGGTACGTCGCCCCGGCCGCGGCCGCCGGCTCAGTCGGTCTCGACCACGATCAGCTCACCGACCTCCTCGCCGATCTGGCGCCGCCCCTCGGCCGGCAGCTTCCCGTCGGTGATGAGCACGTCGGCCTCGGTGAGCGGGGCGATGGTGGCGATCCCGATGGTCTCCCACTTGGTGTGGTCGGCGAGCACGACCAGCCGCCGGGCGGCGCCGATCAGCCGCCGGTTGACCGCCGCCTCCAGCAGGTTCGGCGTGGTGAACCCGGTACGGGGGCTCATCCCGTGCACGCCGAGGAAGAGCAGGTCCACGTTGAGCGCGCCGATCGCCGCCTCGGCCACCGGCCCGGTCAGCGCGTCCGACGGGGTGCGGATGCCACCGGTCAGCACGACCGTCTGGTCGGCGCGCGGGTTCTGGTAGAGCGCGTCGGCCACCGGGATCGAGTTGGTCACGACGGTCAGCCCCCGCACGTCGGCGAGCCGGGTGGCCAGCGCGGCGGTGGTGGTGCCGGCGGAGAGCGCGATCGCCATGCCCGGCTCGACCAGGCACGCCGCCCGCTCGGCGATGGCCCGCTTCTCGTCCTGCTGGCGGATCGACTTGGCGGCGAAGCCCGGCTCCTCGGCGGAGCCGGGGCCGACGAGCGTCGCGCCGCCGTGCACCTTGTCGATGAGCCCGCGCTCGGCGAGAACCTCCAGGTCCCGCCGGATGGTCATGTCGGAGACCCCGAACCGGCTGACCAGGTGGCTGACCCGGACGCCACCATGGTGCCGGATCAGCTCCAGGATGGCGCTCTGCCGTTGCTGAGCCAGCATCGGACCTCCCTCGGCGGCGGACGACGACACGGTACGCGGATCAGGCCGCTGCTCGCGGCTCGGCGTTCGGGACATACCCGGCCACGGCCGGCTCCTCCCGCACCACGGCCACCTCGCCGGCGCCGACGACGAGATCGCCGGCGCAGCGCGTACCGGTGAGCAGGTCCGCGCCGGTGACGTCGAGCCGGGCCTCGGTGTCGGTGTGGTTGACCACGAAGAGCCAGGACCGGTCCCCGGCGCGGCGGCGGACCACCTCGACCCCGGCCGGGGCGGCCACCGGTGGACGGGCGCCCGCCTCGGCCAGCAGCCGGGCCACCAGCCGGTCGGTGGCCGCCTCGTCGAGCCGGGTGCCGACGTACCAGGCGGTGCCCGCGCCGACCCGGTGCCGGGTCAGGGCGGCCACCCCGGGCAGCGGCCCGTCGGCGTACGAGGCGAGCACCTCGGCCCCCTCCGGGTGCAGCCACTCGGTCCACACGTCGGCGCCGGAGCCGTCGTCGAGGCGCACCCGCTCGCCGGCGCGCAGCGGGAAGAACTCCTCGGTACGGACACCCAGCAGCTCGCGGAACGCGCCCGGGTAGCCGCCGAGGCGGATGTGGTCGTGCTCGTCGACGATGCCGCTGAAGTACGTCACCAGGGCGGTGCCGCCACCGTCGACGTACCGGCGCAGCGCCTCGGCGTCGGCGTCGCGGACCAGGTAGAGGGTGGGCACCAGGACGAGCTTGTAGCCGGTGAGGTCGGCCGAGGGGTGCACCAGGTCGGCGGTGACACCGGCCCGCCAGAGCGCCCCGTACAGCGCGGTGACCCGGTCGGCGTAGGTCACGTCGACGCTGGGGTGCGAGTCCAGCTCGACCCCCCACCACGCCTCCCAGTCGAAGAGGATCGCCACCTCCGCCTCGACCCGGCTGCCGCGCACCTCGGCGATGGCCTTGAGGTCGGCGCCGAGCTGGCAGACCTCGCGGAACACCTTGGTCTCCGGGCCGGCGTGCGGGACGAGCGCCGAGTGGAACTTCTCGGCGCCGGCCCGGGACGCCCGCCACTGGAAGAAGAGCACCCCGTCGGCGCCGCGGGCCACGTGGGTGAGGCTGTTGCGGCGCAGCTGGCCGGGGGCCTTGGCGACGTTGCGCGGCTGCCAGTTGACGGCGCTGGTGGAGTGCTCCATCAGCAGCCACGGGTCCCCGCCGGCCACCCCGCGGGTGTGGTCGGCGGCGAGCGCCAGGCCCAGGTGCGCACGGGGGTCCGCGGCGGTCAGGTAGTGGTCGTTGGCGACGACATCCACGTCCGCGACCCAGGAGTGGTAGTCGAGGTACTTGATCCCGGTGCCGATCATGAAGTTCGTGGTGACCGGCTGGCGGACCCGCCGCTTGAGCACCTCGCGCTCGGCGCGCAGCTGGGCCCGCTGCTCGTCGGAGGAGAAGCGCAGGAAATCCAGCTGCTGGGTGGGGTTGGCGAAGGTGGGCGCGGTGCGCGGCGGGTTGATCTCGGCCCAGTCGCCGTACCGCTGGCTCCAGAAGGTGGTGCCCCAGGCGTCGTTGAGCGCGGCCAGGTCGCCGTAGCGGTCGCGCAGCCAGCCGCGGAACGCCTCGGCGCTGACGTCGCAGTAGCAGTGCACGTTGTGGCAACCGAGCTCGTTGGAGACGTGCCACATCACCACGGCGGGGTGGTCGGCGTACCGGTCGGCGACGGCCTCGACCAGGGCGAGCGAGCGCTGCCGGAAGACCGGCGAGCTGGGGCAGTACGCCTGCCGGCCGCCGGGCCAGAGCACCGTGCCGTCGGCCCGGCGGGGCAGCGTCTCCGGGTGCCGGTGGGCCAGCCACGGCGGCGGGCTCGCGGTGGCGGTGGCCAGGTCGACGCTGATCCCGCCCCGGTGCAGCACGTCGAGGGCCCGGTCGAGCCAGCCGAAGTCGTACCGGTCGGGGGCCGGTTCGAGCAGGGCCCAGGAGAAGATCCCGACCGAGACCAGGTCGACCCCGGCCCGGCGCATCAGGGCCACGTCCTCGGCCCAGACCTCTTCGGGCCACTGCTCCGGGTTGTAGTCGGCGCCGTAGAAGATCCCGTCGCCCTGCCAGGTGCCGTCCTGTCGCATGGCACCAGAGCGTGCCCCTACGGACGGGCCAAGTCAACACTTTCCAACATCGACAGCATTTCCAACGTTTACCACCGGGATCCCTTGTCAACACTGCGATACCGATTGGCATCAGCCCTCTTGACACGGCCGCAGGGAGGGGTAGCTTCAAGCGCCACCGGCACTTTGTGTTTGCGAATGTTTGTTCTCGGTGGATCTATGTGGCTTTCACCGACACCGACCCCCTCACACCCGACGGCCGCTGGGCGCAGCGCACCTTCTCATCCGCAGGAGGCACCATGTCCCGTCCCCGTACCGAAGCCGAGTACCTGGCCCGACTCGCACCGCCCTCCGTCGCCGGCCTCCGGCGACGCTCACTGCTCGCCGGCACCGCCGGGGCGGGCGCGCTGCTCGGCACCGGCCTCCTCGCCGGCTGCGGCTCCGATTCGGACTCCGGGTCGGACAGCAAGGCGGTGTCGCTCGGCTCGAACCAGTCCGACCCGGTGCCGAAGGGCGTCATCGCCAAGGTCATGGACGGGTTCAAGACCTCGTCCGGCATCCAGGTCGCGATCAACACGGTCGACCACAACACCTTCCAGGAGAACATCAACAACTACCTGCAGGGCAAGCCGGACGACGTGTTCACCTGGTTCTCCGGCTACCGGATGCGGTTCTTCGCGGAGAAGGGCCTGGCCGGTGACGTCAGCGACGTCTGGGGCAAGCTCTCGGGCTTCTCCGACGCGTTCAAGACCGCCTCGACCGGCGACGACGGCAAGCAGTACCTGGTGCCGTCGTCGTACTACCCGTGGGCGCTCTTCTACCGCAAGTCGGTCTGGAAGCAGTACGGCTACCAGGTACCGACCACGTTGGACCAGCTCAACACGCTCGGCGCGCAGATGAAGAAGGACGGCCTGGCGCCGATCGCCTTCGCCGACAAGGACGGCTGGCCGGCGATGGGCACCTTCGACATCCTCAACCTGCGGATCAACGGCTACCAGTTCCACGTCGACCTGATGGCCGGCAAGGAGGCCTGGACCTCCGACAAGGTGAAGAAGGTCTTCGACACCTGGAACGGGCTGCTGCCGCTGCACCAGCCGGACGCGCTGGGCCGCACCTGGCAGGAGGCCGCGCAGTCGTTGCAGCAGAAGAAGAGCGGCATGTACCTGCTCGGCCTCTTCGTCGCCCAGCAGTTCAGCGCCGCCGAGCAGGACGACCTGGACTTCTTCACCTTCCCAGAGATCGACTCGACGATCGGGGCCAAGGCCCTGGACGCCCCGATCGACGGCTACATGCTGGCCCGCAAGCCGAAGTCCGAGGCCAACGCCAAGAAGCTGCTGGAGTACCTCGGCTCCACCGACGCCGCGAACATCACCGTCAAGAACGACCCGAGCACCCTGGTGGCCAACGGCAAGGCCGACGTCAGCGGCTACACCGCCCTGCAGAAGAAGGCCGCGGAGCTGGTCGGCTCGGCCACCGAGATCGCCCAGTTCCTGGACCGGGACACCCGGCCGGACTTCGCCTCCACCGTGGTCATCCCGGCGCTGCAGCAGTTCCTCAAGAACCCGAAGGACGTCAGCGGGCTGCTGACCAGCATCGAGAACCAGAAGAAGTCGATCTTCACCAGCTGACGGCGAGAGGGGAAGGACATCGTGTCCGACCTGCCCCTGATCCAAGCGGATCGCGCCGTGCCGTCGCCGGCCGCGACCACCACCTCCCGGGGTGGTCGCGGCCGCCGGCTACGGCTCCTGTCCCGCACCGACCGCGTGGTGATCACGCTGATGGTCCTCGTACCGCTGGTGCTGGTGGTCGGCCTGGTCTGGCTGCCGGCGCTGGCCACCGTGGCACTCTCCGGCACCGACTGGGACGGCATCGGCCCGATCAGCGAGATCGACTGGGTCGGCGGGAAGAACTACTCCGACGTGGTGGAGATCTACCCGCCGTTCGTGCCCGCGGTGCAGAACAACCTGCTCTGGCTGGCCGCGCTCTTCGCGGTGGCCACCCCGATCGGCATGTTCCTCGCGGTGCTGCTGGACAAGGAGATCCGCGGCAGCCGGTTCTACCAGACCGCGCTCTATCTGCCGGTGGTGCTCTCGCTGGCGCTCATCGGCTTCGTCTGGCAGCTGATCTACTCCCGCGACCAGGGGCTGCTCAACGCGGTGCTCGGCGGCGACACCGACTGGTACGGCGACCCGAACGTCAACATCTGGGCGGTGCTGGTCGCCGCCGGCTGGCGGCACGTCGGCTACATCATGCTGCTGTACCTGGCCGGCCTCAAGGGCGTCGACCCGTCGCTGCGCGAGGCCGCGGCGGTGGACGGCGCCTCCGAGACCAGCACCTTCTTCCGCGTGGTGTTCCCGGTGATGCGACCCATCAACATCATCGTCCTGGTGGTCACCGTGATCGAGTCGCTGCGCGCGTTCGACCTGGTCTGGGTGATCAACAAGGGTCGCAACGGCCTGGAGCTGCTCTCCGCCCTGGTCACCCAGAACGTGGTGGGCGAGGCCAGCCGGATCGGCTTCGGCTCGGCCCTGGCGACGATCATGCTGGTCGTCTCGCTGGTCTTCATCACCCTCTACCTGACCACCGTCATGCGGGAGGACCGGCGATGACCACCACCCTGACCCGCGAGCCGGCGGCCACCGCCCCGGTCAGCCCGCGCCGGCCGCTCCGGCCGGCCCGGGTGGCCCTGCACCTCTTCCTGGGTGCGATCGCCGTCGGCTGGCTCTTCCCGATCCTGTGGGCGGTGCTGAGCTCGCTGCGGTCGTACGAGTACACGGCCATCAACGGCTACGTCTCCTTCGGCGGCTGGACGTTCGACAACTACGTCACCGCCTGGCAGACGGCCGAGTTCGGCAAGCACTTCCTCAACTCGGTGTACATCACCGTCCCGGCGGTGCTGCTGACGCTCTTCATGGCCTCCTGCGTGGCCTTCGTGATCGCCCGGTTCAGCTGGAAGCTCAACATCGTCCTGCTCGGACTCTTCACGGCGGCGAACCTGCTGCCCCAGCAGGCGCTGCTGATCCCGCTGTTCCGGCTCTTCACCGAGGTGCCGCTGCCGGCGTTCATGAGCGACTCGGAACTGCTCTACGACAGCTACTGGGGGCTGATCCTGGTCAACGTGGCCTTCCAGTGCGGCTTCTGCGTCTTCGTGCTCAGCAACTACATGAAGGCGCTCCCCCGCGACCTGTACGAGGCGGCGATGGTCGACGGGGCGAACATCTGGCGGCAGTACTGGCAGATCACCATGCCGCTGTGCCGGCCGGCCCTGGCCGCGCTGGCCACCCTGGAGGTGACCTGGATCTACAACGAGTTCTTCTGGGCCACCGTGCTGATGCGCACCGGCGACAAGTTCCCGGTGACCAGCTCGCTGAACAACCTGCGCGGCGAGTTCTTCACCGACAACAACCTGGTCTCGGCCGGCTCGGTCCTGGTCGCGATCCCCACCCTGGTGATCTTCTTCCTGCTGCAGAAGCAGTTCGTCCGGGGCCTGACGCTCGGGGCGAGCAAAGGATGAGCGTCGTCCACCTGCGCCGCGGGCGGACCAGCCTGGTGCTGGACGCCCGCGGCCCGGGCCTGCCCCGGGTCGTGCACTGGGGCGCCGACCTCGGCCCGCTGCCGACCGACGACCTGCCCGCGCTGGTGGACGCCACCGTCCCGCCCGTCGTGCCGAGCAGCTTCGACGCGCCGACCGTGCTGTCGCTGCTGCCGGAGGCGAGCGCCGGCTGGAGCGGCCGGCCCGGCCTCGGCGGCCACCGCAACGGACGGGACTGGTCCACCGCCTTCCGCCTCGACGGGCTCGACGTCGTCGACGCGGGCGGCGGCCGCGACCTCCCGGAGCTCGACGGCGGGCCGGACGCCACGTCGAACGGCCCGGACCCGAGCCGGGTGTCCTTCGGCGGGGAGGCGGTGGTCGTACCCGCGAAGGACGGTGACCGCGGCGGGGCCGGCGCGGCGCGGGTGACCGTGCGGGCGTCGGATCCCGGCGCCGCCCTCGCCCTCACCGTCGAGATCACCCTGCACCCGACCGGGCTGCTGACGCTGCGGCACCGGCTGCGCAACACCGGCGACGCCCCCTACGAGGTGCGCGAGCTGACCCCGGTGCTGCCGGTGCCGGCGGTCGCCACCGAACTGCTCGACCTGACCGGACGCTGGTGCCGGGAACGCGCGCCGCAGCGGCACCCCTGGCCGATGGGCGCCTGGGTCCGCGAGGGCCGGCACGGCCGGACCGGACACGACGCCACCCTGCTGCTGGCGGCCGGCACGCCCGGCTTCGGCTTCCGGCACGGCGAGGTGTGGGCGGTGCACACCGCGTGGAGCGGCGACCACGTCACGGTCGCCGAGCGCCGCCCCACCGGGGAGTCCACCCTGGGCGGCGGCGAATTGCTCGCCCCCGGCGAGATCCTGCTCGGCCCCGGCGAGGAGTACGCCACTCCCCTGCTGCACGCCGTCCGCTCGGACACCGGGCTGGACGGGCTCAGCGACGTGCTCCACGCCCACCTGCGGGCCCGCCCCGGGCATCCCCGCTCCCCCCGGCCGGTCACCCTCAACGTCTGGGAGGCGGTCTACTTCGACCACGACCTCGCGCGGCTCACCGCGCTCGCCGACCGGGCCGCCGAGGTGGGGGTGGAACGGTTCGTCCTCGACGACGGCTGGTTCCGGGGCCGCCGCCACGACCGGGCCGGCCTCGGCGACTGGCACGTCGACGACGAGGTCTGGCCGGACGGGCTGGACCCGCTGATCGACCACGTGCGCGGGCTCGGGATGCAGTTCGGGCTCTGGGTGGAGCCGGAGATGGTCAACCCCGACTCCGACCTGTTCCGCGCCCACCCGGACTGGCTGCTCGCCGCGCCGGGCCGGCTGCCCCCCGAGTGGCGGCACCAGCAGGTCCTCGACCTGGCCCACCCCGAGGCGTACGACCACGTGTTCGGCCGGCTCGACGCGCTGCTCACCGAGCACGAGGGCATCGCGTACCTGAAGTGGGACCACAACCGGGACCTGACCGAGGCGGGGCACGCCGGCCGACCCGGGGTGCACGCGCAGACCCTGGCGGTCTACCGGCTGCTGGACGAGCTGCGCGCCCGGCACCCGCACCTGGAGATCGAGAGCTGCTCCTCCGGCGGCGCCCGGGTGGACCTGGAGATCCTCGGTCGTACCGACCGGGTCTGGGCCAGCGACTGCAACGACGCCCTGGAACGACTGTCGATCCAGCGCTGGACCGGGCTGCTGCTCCCGCCGGAGCTGGTCGGCACCCACATCGGACCGGAGCGCTCGCACACCACCCACCGGGTGCACGACCTCGGCTTCCGCGCGGTCACCGCGCTCTTCGGCCACCACGGCATCGAGTGGGACATCGGCGCGATCACCCCGGCCGAGCGGGCCGAACTGGCCGCCTGGGTGGCGCTGCACAAGCGGCTGCGCCCGCTGCTGCACGCCGGCCGGGTGGTCCGGGTCGACCACCCCGACCCGGCCGTCCAGGCGCACGGCGTGGTGGCCCACGACGGCTCCCACGCGGTGTACGCGGTGTCCCGGCTGGCCACCTCCGTGGCGCAGGCGCCCGGCGCGGTACGCCTGCCGGGGCTGGACCCGGCCCGCCGCTACCGGGTCCGGCAGCCCGCCGGGGTGCCGGGGCCGGCGCTGCTGGAGCTGACCCCGCCGGGCTGGCTGACGACCGGCGACGGGGTGACGGTGAGCGGGTCGGTGCTGGGTGCGGTGGGGCTGCAACTGCCCGCCCTGCACCCGGAGCAGGCGCTGCTGCTGGAGGTCACCGCAGCTTAGAGCGTGGTACCTGACTGGGGCATCAGCTCACGCCGTCAAGCCCGCCGCACCCTCACCTGGGACTGATCAACCTCATCTCACGCAGGCGCTGAAGGCTGGAAGTACTCGGGACCCCAGCAGGTGGTGTCCGCCGGCAACTCCCACCAGTGCGGCATCAGCGTCGGCCGCCACGTGGGATCCGGCTGAAAGTCCATCCACCGGCCGTCGAAGGGGGCGGCCCCGGCGCGGGCCAGGGCAAGCAGCCGTTCGCCCTCGGCTCGGACTTCAGCGGCCTCGACCTCATCCCAGAACGCCGGCTCGCCGGTGTACTCGGCGAACGCGTCCTCGTCCTTCCACGACCACCTGCCATCCGGATAGACGAGCAGGTCGAGCTCCTGGTCGTAGACGTCGACCCCGCCGGCCCACCGGGTGATCGGACGCTCCAGGTTGACATACCAACCGTCGAAATCGCCGTCCGGTCGCCAGCTCCACCAGACCGAATGCGCCGCACCAGGCGGCATCAACATCAGAGTCCGGAAAGGCTGCCACGTGCTCAGGCCGAGCAGCGTGGTCATCCGCAGCGACGTGAGCAGCGACAGCTTCCGGGTCGGCTGGCCAGCGGTGTCAACCCGGCGCATGGCCTGTGAGCCCGCCTCGATCCACAGCGCCAGCCCGCGCTCGTCGTCGCTGACCACCCGCCCGCACAGCACCGAGCCGACCCGGCCGTCCGGGTACAGGTGCCGGCGGACGATCGTCTGCCCCCGCTCGAAGATCATTCGAGCACGATACCCATCAGGGCCTGATGATCATTGCCCCATACGCACGTCCGCCATCGAGGAACAAGCCCCAGCGACAAGCTGTCCCGCAATCTCATCCCGGCGCCGGGGGCAGGCCACCGGACACTGCCACCATCAAAATTCTTTCGAACTTTTTCATCGCGGATGTCGAGAACCGGGACGGCGGCTTCTACCCGGGGGTGAGAGCACCGAGAATCGGTGCCACAGCGTGAGGAGCGAGCCGTGAAGTACATGCTGCTGATGCAGTTCAGCGCCGCCGGAACCGACTTCCCGTCGATCGACACCTGGACGCCGGAGGAGATCGCGGCGCACATCGGGTTCATGCGGGAGGTGGACGGGAAGCTCACCGCCGCCGGCGAGCTGGTCCAGGCCGAAGGGCTGGGCGGGCCGCAGCAGGCCCGGATCGTCCGGGCCGGCGAGGGTGGCGCGCCGGTGGTCACCGAGGGACCGTTCGCCGAGACCAAGGAGTTCCTGGCCGGCTGGTGGATCGTCGACTGCGACACCCCGCAGCGGGCGACCGAGATCGCCGCGTACATCTCCACCGCGCCCGGCCCCGGTGGCCGGCCGCTGCGGATGCCCATCGAGGTGCACCCGGTCATGTCCGCCCCACCGCAGGAGCTGTGACGCCTGGACACCCCGGAACGCCCCGCCGAGGACCTGCTGCGCGAGCTGGCGCCGCAGGTCCTCGGCGTGCTCGCCCGCCGGTTCGGTGACTTCGCCGACGCCGAGGACGCCACGCAGGAGGCGCTGCTGGCGGCGGCGACGCAGTGGCCGGTCGAGGGGGTGCCGGAGAACCCGCGCGGCTGGCTGATCCAGGTCGGCCACCGGCGGATGATCGAGCTGGTCCGCTCCGAGGTGGCCCGGCGGCGCCGCGAGGACCTGGCCGGCCGCCGGGAACCGGACGCCCGGTGGATCGCGCCGGCGGCGGACGAGCCGGCCGCCGACTCCGACGACACCCTGGTGCTGCTCTTCCTCTGCTGCCATCCCACCCTCTCCACCAGCTCCGCGATCGCGTTGACCCTGCGCGCGGTGGGCGGGCTGACCACCGCCGAGATCGCCCGCGCCTTCCTCGTCCCCGAGGCCACCATGGCGCAGCGGATCAGCCGGGCCAAGCAGCGCATCCGGGACTCGGGCGTGCCGTTCCGGATGCCCGAGGAGGCGGAGCGGCAGGCCCGGCTCGCCGCGGTGCTGCACGTGCTCTACCTGGTCTTCACCGAGGGGCACACCGCCAGCGTCGGCCCGGCGCTGCGCCGGGTGGACCTCTCCGAGGAGGCGGTCCGGCTGACCCGGGCGATACACGCGCTGCTGCCCGACGACAGCGAGGTCGCCGGCCTGCTCGCGCTGATGCTGCTCACCGACGCCCGGGCCGCCGCCCGGACCGGACCGGCCGGCGAGCTGATCTCCCTGGCCGAGCAGGACCGTGGCCGGTGGGACGCCGACGCGATCGCCGAGGGGACCGCGCTGGTCACCCGGGCGATAACCCGGGGGCCCGTCGGGCCGTACCAGCTCCAGGCCGCGATCGCGGCGCTGCACGACGAGGCGCCCACCGCGACGGACACCGACTGGCCGCAGATCCTCGCCCTGTACGAGGTGCTGGAGCGGCTCTCCGGCAGCCCGGTGGTCGCGCTCAACCGGGCGGTCGCCACCGCGATGGTGCACGGGCCGGCCGCCGGCCTCGACGCGCTCGCCGCGCTGGACGTCGACGCCCGCCTCGCCGGGCAGCACCGCCTCGACGCGGCCCGGGCCCACCTGTACGAGATGGCCGGCGAGCGGGAGCGCGCGGTCGCCCACTACCGGGCGGCGGCCGGGCGCACCAGCAGCCGCCCGGAGCAGCACTACCTGCTGATGCGGGCGGCCCGGCTCGCCGGGACGGACGACGCCGGCCACTGACCGGGCGGGCCGCGCTCGGAGCAGCATGGCGCTCGTACCCGCGGAGAGGTGGCCGGGTCCGGGCGGACCCGGCCACCGGTGCCGCGACGGGCCTCAGCTCGCGGTGCAGCTCACCGCGGGGATCGCGTTGGTCCCGTTCCAGCTGGCGATGAAGCCAAAGGTGGTGCTGGCGCCGGCGCCGAGCCGGCCGTTGTAGTCGACGTTGCGGCCGGTGTACGTGGACCCGCTGTTGCTCAGCGTCGTGCTCCAGGACTGGCTGATCGTCTGGCCACCGGTGAAGGTCCACGTCGTCGACCAGCCGTTGACGGCCGCCGAACCCGCGGTCACCTTGATCTCACCCTGGAAGCCGCCCTGCCACGAGTTCACGATCGTGTAGCTGGCCGTGCAGCCGCCGCTCGGCGGCGGCGTGGTCGTCGGGGGCGTGGTCGGGCTGGGGCTGGTCGGCGGCGTGGTCGGGGTGGTGCCGGAGTAGACCGACGCCTCCCTCGCGGTCGCCCTGATGCCGTTGGCGCCGTTGAAGATCCGCTGGCCCCAGCTGGTCAGCCGGTTGGGGTCGAAGGCGGTGGCCATGTCGAGGTACTCGACGCCGCCCCCGTTGCCGCTCCACGACCAGCCCAGGTAGCCGATCCCGTTGGCCTGGCTGTAGGCCATGATGGTGTCCTCGTCCGGGTTGCCGTCCGAGTGGTTGAAGCCGAACTCACCGACCACGATGGGCAGCCCGGCGCTGCGGAAACGGCCCAGGTAGTCGGTGATCTCGGCGGCGGTGTCGAAGACGCCGTACATGTGGATGTCGAAGACGGTGTTCTTCGCGGGATCGGCGTTGAAGACCGTGCCGGCGTTGTCGCGCATGGTGAACGACCAGTCCTGACCCCAGTTCGGGGCGTCGACCATGATGGTGTGCGCGATGCCGCCCGAGCGCAGCCGCTTGACCGCGTTCGCAGTGTCGGTGGCCCAGGAGCCGTAGCCCTGGTTGCCGTACGGCTCGTTGCCGATGTTGACGATGACGTACTTCTCCTGGCCGGCGAGGGTGCTGGCGATGCTCAGCCAGTAGTCGACGGCCCGGTTCAGGGTGGTTGCCGCGCCGTCCTCGCCGTAGCCGGTGGTGTCGTGCACCTCCAGCACGCAGATGAGCCGGTTGGCCTTGCAGAGCGAGATGACGTTGGCGACGTCGGCGGCGCTGTTCTTCGTCCAGCGGTCGCCGCTGGCGAGGACCACCCGGACGGTGTTGGCGCCGAGGGCCTTGATGTTGGCGAAGGAACTGGTCTGCTGCGGGTACCAGGTGTGCGCGTGGTTGACGCCGCGCATCACGAACTCGGTGCCGTTGGCGTCGTAGAGCCTGCCGTTGGCGACCGAGAAGCCGGCCGCGGCGTGGGCCGGCTGGCCGAAGGCGAAGACGGCGGCGAGGACGGTGAGCAGGGCGACGCCGGCGACGGAGAGTCGCTTCTTCATGGGCTTTTCCTCAGGGACGATTCGACCCCGTGCCCTGGCGGGATCGGCGATGGTGGCGACGGTGTGGCGCGCGGCTGCAGCCCGACAGCCGCCGCCCGGCTCCGTGGCAGCGCAGGCATCAGCCTAGGCCGATGGGACCTGGAAGGCAACCGGTTAAGTTCCCCGCTCATCCGGCGGGACGGCCTGCGGCGGCCCACGCCGACCGTGGGCCGCCGCAGGGGCGATCATCCCCACCACAGGATGTGAACGCCACCGGCCTGAACCGGTTAAGCCCGGACCCTAGACCGGTGCCGAGCGCACGTCAAGGGCCCGGATCGGGCTCGCGCCCGTACCGGACGACGGCGGTTGACCCGCGCCCCCCGGGGTATCGGAGGACGATCCGTCAGACCGAAGGAGAAACCAATGGTCACCGTCGGCTACACCCTGATGTGCGAGCAGGCCGGCCCGAAACAGCTGGTCGACTATGCGGTACGGGCCGAGGCGGCCGGCTTCGACCAGCTGGTCATCTCCGACCACTACTACCCGTGGCTGGACTCCCAGGGCCACGCCCCGTACGCCTGGTCGGTGCTCGGCGCCGTCGCCCACGCCACCAGCCGGGCCGAGCTGATGTCCTTCGTGACCTGCCCGATCCGCCGCTACCACCCGGCCGTGGTGGCGCAGAAGGCCAGCACCATGGGCGCGCTCTCCGACGGCCGGTTCACCCTCGGCCTCGGCGCCGGCGAGAACCTCAACGAGCACGTGATCGGCGGCTGGCCACACGTGCAGCAGCGGCACGAGATGTTCGAGGAGGCGCTCCAGATCATCCGCCCGCTGCTCAACGGCGAGACGCTGACCTTCTCCGGCAACCACTTCGACGTGCCCGACGCGTACCTCTGGGACCGGCCGGACCGGCCCGTCCCGATAGCCGTCGCCGCCTCCGGGCCGTCGTCCGCCGCGCTGGCCGCCGAGTACGCCGACGGCATCGTCGCCACCGAGCCGGACCCGCACATCATGGAGCTGTACGACGACGCGGGCGGCATCGGTCGCCCCCGCTACGGCCAGGTGGCCATCTGCTACGGCCCGGACGAGGCCGAGGCGCGCAAGCTCGTGCACGACCAGTTCCGCTGGTTCGGCATGGGCTGGAAGGTCAACGCCGACCTGCCCGACCCGGATGCCTTCGCCGCCGCCACCCAGTTCGTCCGCGAGGAGGACGTCGCCGAGGGCATCCCCTGCGGCCCGGACGTCGACAAGCACGTCGAGGCGTTCAAGAAGTTCGTCGACGCCGGCTTCACCCACGTGGCGATCGTGCAGGTCGGCGGGGAGACCCAGCCGATGTTCCTGGACTGGGCCCAGGAGCAGCTGCTCCCCCGGCTCCGCGAGCTGTGAGCCTCACCCGGTCGACCCCGGCCGCCCCGCCGACCGGACCGGGGCGGGACCGGCCGCCGCTCACCCGACCCGGCCGCTTCGGCCGGGCCGAGCTGCGCACCGCACTCGCCGCGCCCCGCCCGGCCGCCGGCTTGATCAGCGAGTTCCGGCTGGTCGACGGGGTACGCACACACACCCGCCGGAGCGCCGACCCGGGCACCGGCGCCCCACCGGTGGTGCTGGTGCACGGGCTGGCCGTCTCGCACCGCTACCTCACCCCGCTGGCCGTCGCGCTGTCGGCGACCCATCCGGTGTACGTGCCGGACCTGCCCGGCTTCGGCCTCAGCGACCGCCCCGGCCGGGCGTACGACGCGCGGGAGCACGCCGACTGGCTGGCCGCCTGCCTGGCCGCGTACGGGCTGCCGCCGATCTGCCTGCTCGGCCACTCGTACGGCGCCGAGGTGGCCGCCTCGCTGGCCGCTGACCATCCGGAGCTGGTCGGCGCGCTGGTGCTCGCCGGCCCGACCAGCGACCCGACCGCCCGGTCCCGGCGCGGACTGGTCGGCCGCTGGCTGGTCGACACGGTGCGCGAGGCCCCCTTGCAGGCACCGGTCCTGCTCCGAGACGTCTGGGACGCCCGCCCCTGGCGGGTCGCCGCCACCGTCTCGCACTCCGTGCACCACCCGGTCGAGGAGGACCTGGTCCGGATCACCGTCCCCACCCTGGTGGTGGCCGGAGCGAAGGACACCGTCGTCCCGGCCCGCTGGCGTGCCGAGGTGGCCCGGCTGGTGCCGGACGCCCGGCTGGTCACCGTGCCGGGCGCCGCGCACAACGTGGTCACCACCGCGCCGGCGCAGGTGGCCGACGCGATCCGCACCCTGCTCGCCCCGACTTTGACAAGGTGAACCCATGCGCATCGGCAACACGGAAGTGCGACCGCTCGGCGGCGGCCTCGGCTGCCTCCTGATGATCCTCTTCTCGATCCTCGCCTCGGTCGTGCTGACCGTCCTGCTCAACCTGGTCCTCTGAGCGGGGCGGCCGGCCCGAGGCAAAGGCGGCGGCCCGGGGCGCGGCGGCCGGCCCAGTGCAGGGCCGGTCGCCGGGCGCTCACAGCGGGCGCCAGCCCTTCCGGTCGTCCGGGTCGTCGACCAGCCGGACCGAGGCGGCGAACCGCAGGGCGGCGGCACGACCGCCGAGCACGGCCAGGCCGCCGGGCGAGCTGACCACCGCCTCCGCGTAGCAGGGCGAACAGGCAGCCGACAGCTCACCTACCTGGTAGACGCCGATGCTGTGGTCGCTCAGGTTGACGACCCAGGCCGACCGTCCGGCCTCGGTCGTGGCCGTGCCTCTTCTTCCCAGCCTGTCCCGACGGACCGCGACGGAGAAGCCGTCGTCGTCCGTCGCGCCGGCTGCGTAGTTGAGGTGGACCCCGTTCCACCGGCCGGACCGGAAGTCGACGGACACGCCCCGGAGCTGGGCGCCCGGTGGTGCCGGGATCGGCGCCAACGGCACCGTGACCGGCGTCGATTCCCAGCGCAGTTCCTCGGCCACCCGCCGGGCCACCTCGGCGGGACGCTCGGCGTCCCGCGCGGAGACGACGACCCAGCCGTCCGGGGCGTACTGCCAGGAGAGGCTGACGTCGTAGCCCGACGGGCTGGTGTACATCCACGCGTCGTGGCCCCGCACCGGATCGGTCGGCACGCCGATCGCCTGCCCCGACTCGCGGCTGGACTCCCGCTGCCCCAGGAGCAGGTTGAGCAGGTCTTCATTCCCGCGCGCACCGACCTTCACCACGACCTGTCGGGCGGCCGGGCCGGTGCCGGAGGCGAGGTAGATCTCCTGGCCGGACCTTCGACCGCTGAACCCCTCGTCGGTCAGACCGTCGGGCTGCCAGCCGAGCCGGAGGACGCGCCGCTCCGGAGCGAACGACGTCGGCGCCTCAGTCGGCCACCCCGGCGTCGGGCTCGCCGTGGGCGGGCCGACCCGGTCGGCCGGAGATCCGGCCGGCCCTACGCCGAGCAGGACGGTGACCCCCAGCAGCGCCAGGACCGTCACCGCCGCCGATCCCACCGTCCGCCGCCGGCGCCGTCGCACCGCCCGCTCCCCCACGGCCACCAGCCGGTCCGGGGTCAACTCCCCCGGGGACAGGTCGGCCGTGGCACGGTGCAGCATGCCCCGGACCAGGGTCTCCTCGGTGCCGTTCATCGGGTCACCCCCGTCGTCTCGCCCAGCGGCAGTTCCCGGCGCAGCGCGGCGAGCCCCCGGGCGGTCTGGCTCTTCACGTTCCCGGTCGAGCAGTGCAGCACCTCGGCGGTCTGCTCCACGCTCAGGTCGGCGTAGAACCGCAGCACCAGCACCAGCCGCTGTCCGGGCGGCACCGCCGCCAGCGCGGCCCGCAACGACACCGCGTCGGCCACGCCGTCGCCCGGCCCCGGCGGCGCGCCCCGCGGCACCGGTTCCGGTGCCCGGTCGAACAACTGGACGCCGAACCACCGGGAGCGCCGCTCCTGCCGGAACGCGTTGACCAGCATCCGGTGCACGTACG
This sequence comes from Micromonospora lacuserhaii, assembly GCF_036902735.1. NCBI lineage: Bacteria > Bacillati > Actinomycetota > Actinomycetes > Micromonosporales > Micromonosporaceae > Micromonospora > Micromonospora lacuserhaii. Next base: position 60,966 of record NZ_JBAKHO010000006.1, read on the forward strand.
CGCCGAGGTCGTCGGCGCCCCGCGCCCGTCCCCACTTCACGTAGAGGTGGGTGAGGGTCTGCTGCACGACGTCGTCGGCCCGGTGCGCGTCACCCCCGGTCAGCAGGTACGCGGTCCGCCGCAGCTTCGGCGTCACCGCCGTCACGAACTCCACGTACTCCTGCCGCTGTGTGGCGTGCATCGACCACTCCCCGTCCCGGACGTCGGCGTCTCACCGTACGGATGGCGCCGGGACCCGGTCCGGTTGCACGGCCGTTCAGGCGGGATCCAGGTCCAGCTCGGCGACGACCGGGTAGTGGTCGGAGGCGTACTCGGTCTCGCCGCCGCGCACCACCCGGCAGGACCGCAGCCGGGCCGCGAGCGCCGGGGTGCCGAAGACGTAGTCCAGTCGCATCCCGGAGAACTCCGCGCCACCGCCGTGCTCGGTGGGCGCGGTCAGCCCCTCGTCCGGGGGCGCGCCCGTCGCCGCCCACAGGTCGACCAGACCGGCCGCGAGCAGCCCACCCACCGCCCGGGTCTCCACCGTGCGCCCGTCGCGGCGCAGGTGCCGCCGCCGGTACGCCGCCGGCAGCCGGGCGACCCGCTCGGTGTGGTCGGCGCCCGGTTCCAGGGTGTTCAGGTCACCGGCGAGCAGGGCCAGCTCCCCCCGTCGGGTCGCCGCCGCCAGCCAGCCGGCCTCCAGCAGCCGCCGCACCCCGGTGTACGGGTCCAGGTGCGCGCTGAGCACCGTCAGCGGCCCGACGTCGGTGGCCAGCAGCACCCGCTGCGCCGCGTGGTGGAACGGGCGGCGCAGCGGCCCCGCCGCCAGGGTGCGCCACGGCGGGCGGACCAGCACCGCCACCGGCTGCCCGAACCAGGAACGGGCCAGGTGGGGGATCATCCCCACCTGGCCCGCCACCTCGGCCAGCAGGCCGCCGCGGTCGAAGCCGCGCAGCTCCTGCAGGGCCAGCACGTCCGGCGCCTGGGCGGTCACGACCCGGACCACCCGGTCCAGCCGGCCGGGGCCGGTGCGGTCCCGGCCACCGGTCCGGATGTTCCAGGTCATCACCCGCAGCATCGGCGGTACGTCACTCCGGCCGGGCGGCCTTGGCCAGTTCGTCGTCGAGCTCGCCGACCTGTTCCGACTCGATCGACGGCCGGTTGCCCGCGTGCACGTCGGCGTTGGGGCGGACCACCCAGTAGAGCAACCCGATCCAGAGCGCGCTGAGCAGGATCGCGCCCATGAAGTCGGTGGGGTGGTGCATGCCGCGGTACATCCGGGAGACCGCCACCCCGACCGGCATGATCACCGCCATCGCCACGAAGAGCCACCGCCACCAGCGGTCGGTCCGGGCGAACACGATGATGGCGATCGCCGACCAGAGGCAGATGGTCGCCGCGATGTGCCCGGACGGGAAGGACGAGGTGGGCATCTGCCCGTCCAGGTTCTCCACCTGCGGGCGGGGCCGCTCGACCGCGCGGGCCGAGGCCAGGAAGAGGCTCAACTCGCCGAACATGGCCAGCACCACGAAGAGCACCGGGCGCCAGCGCCGCCAGATCGCCAGCACCAGCGGGCAGAAGACCAGCGAGACCAGCAGGATCGCGTGGGTGTCGCCGAACTTGCTCCACCACCAGCTCAGGTCGGTGAGGGTGTCGGTGTGCCGGTCGGCGAACCACCGCGGCACGTCCGTGTCCAGGGTGTCGAAGACGGTGCCCTTGGCGTGGTAGCTGACGTACATGCCGAAGGCGTAGAGCGCGCCGAAGACCAGCACCCAGCCGACCAGCAGCTCGGCGACGGCCGAGCGGGGGTGGGCCAGCACGTGCTCCTCGTCCGGGGCCGGGCTGATCTCCTCGCCGGCCTCCGGCTCCAGCCCCTCGGACAGCGGCGGCACCGGGCGGCCGCGCTCGCGCCGCCAGAGCCGGAAGGCGTACGCGGTGACGCCGAGCCACGCCGCCCCGAGCAGCCAGCCGGCGAGCACGTCGGAGACGAAGTGCACGCCCAGCGCGATCCGGGTCAGCCCGACCAGCACCACCAGGAAGGCGACGATCCCGATCGCCGGCTTGCGCCAGCGCGGCGCCATGGCCGGCAGGAAGACCAGCAGCAGCGCCCCGTACGCGACGAACGAGCCGAGCGCGTGCCCGCTGGGGAAGCTGTTGCCCGGGGCGCTGGCGACGGGCACGTCGACCACCGGGCGCAGCCGGCCGACGATGGCCTTGAGCGACGGGTCGAGGATGAGCCCGCCCACCCCGGTGATGATCAGGTAGACCGCCAGCCGGGACTGGCGGCGGATCAGCAGGCCGACCACGGCGATCGTGACCAGCCAGATCAGCACCGGCCGCCCACCCAGGTCGGTGATCGCCTGGAGCACGGTGACCAGCGCGTGGTGCGGGGCGATCAGCCCGTTGAACCACTCCGCCGCCTCGTGGTCGGCGCGGTAGAGCGGGCCCCACTTGAACCGGACCAGCATCAACAGCAGCCCGAACGCGACGCCCGCGCCGGCGATCACCAGCAGCCCGGCGATGCTTCGTTCGGCGAAATGGCCGAGCGGCCGTCGGGCCGTAGTCTCCTTGACCGCGGTCACTCCGCACCTCCCTTGTCCTCTGGCGAGGCGCTGTACCCGATCGGCGTCGCGCGTACACCGGGCTGCCGCGCGTCGGGTCAGAGCGAGGTCATCTCCCCGGTGTCCAACGTCTCCTGCCGCTCCGCCTCGGGCTCCCACAGGTCCGGCTTGGCCGGCTCCTGCACCCCGATCCGCATCGCCTCCAGTTGGGCGGCGAAGGCCAGCCCGCCGAAGAGCGCCATCCCGGTCAGGTTGGCCCAGAGCAGCAGGGCCATCATCCCGGTCAGCGCGCCGTAGGTCTGCCCGAAACCGCCGCTGAGCTTGACGTACGCGGCGAGCGCCAGGCTGGCCAGCCACCACAGGACGGTGGCGATGCCGGCGCCGAACAGGAGCCAGGACAGCCCCGGCTGCTGGCGGCGGGGCGCGCGCCGGAACAGCACCGCCACGGCGAGCACGGTCAGCCCGAGGCTCAACGGCCACCGGATGACGTCCCAGGCCCCGTTGGCGAACCCGCCCCACTCGTAGTGCCGCTGCACGGAGTCGCCCATCGCCCCGCCGCCGACCAGGATCAGGAAGCCGAGCAGTGCCGGTACGCCGGCGGTCACCGCGAGGATCGCGGCCCGGACGTACTTGGCCAGGGCCGGGCGGTCCCGTTCGACCCCGTAGATCCGGTTCGCGCCGCGTTCGATCTGGGCCATGGTGGTGGTGAGCGCGATCAGCCCGGTGAGCAGGCCGAGGGTCAGCGCCAGCTCACCGGCGCGTTCGGTGCGCTCCCCGTCGCCGAGCAGCTCCTGCACCATCTGCTCGCTCTGGCCGGGGGTGAGGGCCAGCACGGTGTCGGCGACCACCTGGCCGCCCTCCTCCACGCCGAGGTCGGTGATCAGACCGGTCAGCGCGATCATGAACGGCACCACGGCGAGGCAGAGTTGCAGGGCGAACGCCCGGGAGTGGCTGAACCCGTCGCCGTAGCGGAACCGGATGAAGGCGTCCCGCAGCAGGCACCAGCCGCCCTGCCGGCGCAGGGTGCGCCAGGCGTCGTCGGCGGAGAGCTCGTCCTGCGCCATCAGCCGGGTCTCGGGGACCAGCTTGGTGCTACTCACGGCGGGCCTCCTCGACCAGTCGCTCACCGCGCTTCGCCGCGGCGCTGGCGTCGTACGCCAGATCCGGGTCCCGCTCGGGACGCGGCACGCAGAGCCAGAGCGACTCGGGCCTGATCTCGGCCTTCAGGCTGCGACCCGGGTCGATCAGGTCGCCGTCGAGCTGGCGGGGCTGCGCCCGGTTGCTGGTGATCTCGACGGTGCGGGCCCGGAACACCTCCATCCGGGGCACGCTGCCGCGCCGGCGCATCAGCGCCCAGCCCATCGCCAGCCAGTGCCGCAGGGTACGGGGGGTGAGCACGGCCACGTCCAGCCAGCCGTCGTCGGGCTCGGCGTCGGTGAGCAGCCGCACCCCGCCCTGCAACCGGCCGACGTTGGCGACCAGCACGGACTGGGCGCGACGGCGGCGCGGCGGCTGGTCGTCGATGGCGATGGTGACCCGCATCGGCCGGTCCCGCAGGTGCTTGGCGGCCCCCACGATGTACGCCGGCCAGCCGATCCGCTTCTTGGTCGTCTCGGAGGTGGAGTCGAGCATCTGCGCGTCGAAGCCCATCCCGGCCATCACCGCGAAGCACTGGTCGCCCACCGCGCCGACGTCCAGCCGGCGCATGCCGCGCTCGACGGCGACCTGGAGGCCGGCGGCCAGGTCGTTGGAGAGGCCGAGGTTGGCGGCGAGCAGGTTGCCGGTGCCCTGGGGCAGCACGGCCAGCGCGGTGTCGGTGCCGGCCAGGGCGCTGACGCAGGCCATCACGGTGCCGTCGCCCCCGCAGGCGAAGACGACCTCGGCGCCGTCGGCGACGGCCTGCTCGGTCTGCCCACGGCCGGGATCCTCGACGGTGGTCTCGTGCCAGGCCGGCTCGGGCCAGCCGGCGGCGGCGAGGGCCTCGTTCACGGTCCGCCGGAAGTCGTCGAGATCGGTCACCTTCACGGGGTTCACCACCACCGCGGAGCGCGGCGCGGCCTCACCAGCGGTCACCGGGCGCTTCTGCTCTCCACCATCCACGGCGCAAGTGTGCAGCAGATTCGGGCGCTCAGCGAGCCGACATGGCGGAAGGTTGCCTGTGCCGCAAAGAGGTTTCAACGCGGCCGTCACCGGTTGGCCCGTTCACCGCTGCGCGTCGTCCACGCCTCAGGCCGCCGTCCGCAGCGCGACCTCGACCCGGCGCCGCAGGTCGTCGAGGTCCACGCCGGCCTCGGTCAGGACCAGCGCGCCGAGCCCGCCGCCCTCCCGGAGCAGCCCGAGCAGGATGTGCTCGGTGCCGATGTGATGGTGGCGCAGCCGGATCGCCTCGCGCAGCGACAGCTCCAGCACCTTCTTCGCCCGGGGCGAGAACCGCCCGTCGTCGGGGCGCCGGCGGCCCCACCGGCGGCGCGGCGGCGGGACCGCCTCGCGCAGCGCGTCCGGGCCGAAGGACTCCTCGATCCGGGCGACGATGGCCGCCAGGTCGATGCCGATCTCGCGCAGCGCGGCGGCGTCCGCCTCGCCGAGGCCGGTGTCGCCGCGGGCGGTGTGCCGGGCGACGGCGGCGCGCAGGTCGTCGGCGCGCACCCCGGCGTCGGCGAGCACCCGCACGGCCAGGTTGTCGGCGTCGGCGAGGACGCCGAGCAGCAGGTGCTCCGTGCCGACGGGGCGTCGCCCCTCGGCCCGGGACTCCTCGACCGCCCGTCGGACGACCGTGCGGGACCGGTCGGTGAACCGTTCGAACATCACGCCTCCCAGGTGCCTCGGACCGCCGGTCGCCCGGCGTGCTTCTTGTGGACCGCCTGCCGGCTGACCTCGAGCGCGTCGGCGATCTCCTGCCAGGACCAGCCCTGTCGACGGGCGTTGTCCACCTGGACCACCTCGAGCCGTTCGAGGAGCCGGCGCAGGGCGAGGACCGCACGCAGGCCGACCCGGGGGTCGGTGCTGCCGGCGGCCGCCGCGAGTTCCGTCGCCTGACTCATGGTGTCAACCTACGTTGACGAGAGGCGGCTGTCAACCCTCGTTGACACGATCGGCGCCGCACTCATGCCGAGATCGGTGAACCACCCGCGTTATGACGGCCATGCCGATACCGGGGCGGCGTGGTGAGATGGCTTTGACGCTCGCCGTCTCGCCGCGAGCCATAGAGACCGACAGGTGGCAGGCTTTCAACGTGACAGCACGCTGCTACGAGTCGGCCTGGACGTACGTGCAGAGGGCTTCTCGGTCGTAGCGGACCGCCGCCAGGACTCAGCCGTTTGTTGGTCGTAGTAGCGGGTGAAGCCGCAACCCCAAGCGATGGCGTGATCGAGTGGGGATCCTCCCCAACGAGGCTCACCACTGACAAGCAACCGCGACCCAATTGCGTACGAACTGAAGACCTCTGCAGTGACGTCGTGTGTCCTGGCCACGGGCGGACCCATATCTACCGTGACATTTGTTGCCGTACCAGCGGAGAACCACTCGCCAACTGCGAAGGTGACCCCTACGAGGTCCAGGTAGCCCAAGCCGGAACGGTTGGATTGAGCCGGGCCGATTTTGACCACGACACCGTCGAACGCGAACGCCCGATTGGCAATGGCCTGCGGGGTGGGCATCTCCGCACAGCTTGCCGCAGCATTACCCTCCAGCGGTCCAGATAGTTCCCTTGTCGGGTTGTCCAGGCTCGTCGCGGCAGTTGGCGATGGAGGCGTCACGAACGGCCCGTTGGCAGAGTCGTTCACAGAAGGCGCGCCTTCGCCTATGAACTCCTGGGCAACAACGCCACCGCCAAGCAGCAGGGCTATCGCTGCGGCAGCACCGAAGAGACTGACGTAGCGCTTCCTGCGCTGTGCGGACTTCCCCGCGCGGACCAGGTCGTCTACCGGCGCGGGACCGACGGGTACCCGGTCTGCGAGCCGTTCGAGCATCCGGCGGGCTTCCTCGTCATTCATGCGTGGCTCCCCCCGCGTAGGTCGGAAAGGTTGGCGTCGGTGGACAGTTGCGTCAGGGCGCGGGACAACCTGCTCTTTACGGTGCCGGGGGCGATGTTGAGCGCTTCGGCGATCTGCTGATCCTTGAGATGTGCGTAGTACCGGAGAACGACAACCTCGCGGTTGGCCTTGCTCAGGCATGCGAGCGCACGGCCCAACGCGTCCGCGGCGTCCACCCGGGTGGTGGCATCCGCCTCGACCTGTTCGGGCAGGACGGAAGCAGGCTTCTCCCCCCACCACCTTCGTCGACGACTGTCGTGATAGGCGTTCACCAGAATCCGGTACACGTAAGCATCCCGATCATCTGCCGTCGTGACCTTGGCCCACGACACGTAGCAGCGCATGAGTGCTGTCTGGGCCAGGTCTTCGGCATCCTGCACGGTGCATCCCAGGAGAACAGCGGAACGAACGAGAGCCGTCCACCGCGCGCCCGCATACGCGGAGAACTCCTCGTCTCGCTTCACTCGTCCCCCAGTCGAATCCGGCCGCCACTACTACTAAGACGTGTCACCGGAGCTCTTTGGGTCCCCACCCGGTTCCGGAGCCCCCAGACGGGAACACGACACCGGACATCGGGGCGGGGAAGCTCCCCGGTGCTACCGTCCGCTGGTGCTCCGACGTCCCACCGGCAACCGCCCCGACCTGGTCGAATGCCGCGTCACGGCCGGACCCGTGACCCTGGAGGCCGTGGGCGGGAGCGTGGTCGGCCACCGCTACCCGGAGAACTACGACGTGCTGCACGTCGACCCGGAGCTGCCGTTCGTCGCGGTCGCCGACGGGATGGGCGCCGGCGAGGGCAGCCGGGTGGCCGGCACCACCACGATGCGCACGATGGTCGAGGCGGTCCGGGCCGACTGGCCGGCCGTCGGGCCGCGCCGGCTGCGCGCCGCGGTGGCCGAGGCCCGGTCCCGGGTACGCACCGCCGGCGCCCGGCTGGCCGAGCTGACCGGCTGCACGCTGACGCCCTGCTGGTCGAGCCGGACGGCGAACAGGCCTGGATCGTCCAGCTCGGCGACTCGCGGGCGTACCGGCTGCGCGGCGGCGTGCTCGAACTGACCACCGTCGACCACACCGCCGCCTGGCTCGGGCTGCTGCACGGCTGGTACCCGGCGAACTCCCCCGCCGCCGACCAGGCCCGCTACCAGCTCCTGCGCTACGTCGGCCATCCCGACTCCCCGGATCCGGACATTGCCGCCGTCCCGTTGCGCCCCGGCGACACCTGGCTGCTCTGCACCGACGGGGTGAGCGACCAGGTCGACTACCACCTGCTGCGGGAGACCCTGGCCGGCCGCGACCCGGCCCGGGCGGTCCGGCAGGTGCTCGCCGCCAGCCTGGACCACGGCGGCGACGACAACGCCACCGCCGCCGTGCTGCGGGTGCATCCCGCCACGCCCTGACGCACACGGCACCGGCACGACCTCAGTGACGGCGAACACCCTTGACGCGCTGACAAAGTGTGCAAATATTGTCAGCATGTCGAACGAACGGCTGGACGCCATCCTCGCCGCCGCCTACGAGTGCTTCACCCGGCACGGGGTGCGCCGCACGACGATGGACGACATCGCCGCCGCGGCCGGCATGTCGCGCCCCGCCGTCTACCAGTACGTCCGCAACAAGGACGACGCCTACCGACGGCTCGCCGAGCGGCTCTTCGCCGAGTCCCTCGACCAGGCCCGGGCCGCCGCGACCGACCCGGGAGCGTCGCCCACCCAGCGCCTGCACGCCGTGCTCGGCGCGAAGCTCGAACTGACCCTGCGGCTGCACCGGGAGAGTCGGCACGCCGCCGAGCTGCTCGACACCAGCACCAAGCTCACCGGCGACCTCGTCGAGGCGTACACCCGGGAGCTGACCGACGTGGTGGTCGGCGTCCTCGCCGACATCGCCGGGCCCCGGGCCCGCGCGGTCGCCGACGTGCTGGTCGCGCTGACCCGCGGCCTGGAAGCCGACCTCACCGACCCCGACCTGCCCCGGCAGCGGCTGCGCGACGGCGTCGCGCTGGTCGTCGCCGGACTCACCCACCCTGGAGCCCCGTCATGACGACCGTCCTGATCACCGGCACCTCCTCCGGCATCGGCCGCGCCACCGCGCGCCAGCTCGCCCGCCGGCCGGAGCTCACCGTCTACGCCACCGCCCGCAAGGTCGAGGCGATCGCCGACCTCGCCGACGCCGGCGCCCGGCTGCTTCCCCTCGACGTCACCGACGAGACCTCGATGCGCGCCGCCGTCGCCGTGATCGGGGCCGAGCACGGCCAGGTCGACGTGCTGATCAACAACGCCGGCTACGGCGAGTACGGCCCGATCGAGGAGGCCCCGATGGACCGGGTCCGGGCCCAGTTCGAGACCAACGTCTTCGGTCTCAGCCGACTCACCCAGCTGGTGCTGCCCGGGATGCGCCGGGCCGGCCGGGGCCGGATCGTCAACATCAGCTCGATGGGCGGCCGGCTGGTCTTCCCCGGCGGCGGCTACTACCACGCCAGCAAGTACGCGGTCGAGGCGATCTCCGACGCGCTGCGGCAGGAGGTGCGGCCGTTCGGCATCGACGTGACGATCGTCGAGCCGGGCCTGATCCGCACCGGTTTCGGGGCGGTGGCCGCCGAGTCGCTCGGCGCCGGCGCGGACCCGGCCGGGCCGTACCGGAAGATGGTCGCCTCGGTCGACGCGGCGATGGCCGAGTCCTACTCGAACCGGATGCTCGCGGCGACGCCGGAGACGGTGGCCGCGGTGATCGAGCGGGCGGTGACCGCCGGTCGCCCGCGCACCCGTTACGTGGTCACCGCCGCCGCCTGGGCGATGGTGCACACCCGCCGGCTGCTCGGCGCCCGGGTCTTCGACGCGGTCAACCGGTTCCAGTTCCGCTGAGCCGGGCTCGCCCGATCCGACCCCGCCGTCCCGCCGTCGCGACTAGCGTCGGTGGGGACGGCGTGGCCGTACCGTGCGGAGCGCCCGGGAGGTGAGCCGGATGACCGGATCCGCCGGCGCGCCGGTGGTCGTCGGCGTCGGCCCATCGCTCCAGGACCTGGAGGTGGTCCGGGCCGCCGCCCGGGAGGCCGCCGAACACGGCCGGGAGCTGGCCCTGCTGCACGCGTTCAACTGGGAGGCCGCGCTGACCGCGCCCTCGGTGGCCGGGGCGCGGGCCGAGGCCGACGAGCTGATCTCCCGCGCCGCGGCCGTGGCCAACGAGGTCGACCCGGGGGTGTCGGTCCGCGGCGAGATCGTCGAGGGCAGCCCGCTCACGGCGCTCATCCGCCGTTCCGAGACGGCCTTCCTGGTGGCGATCGGCGACGGCGGGATGGCCGGCTGCCAGGAGTGCGTACCGTCCGACGCGCTCGCGGTGCAGCTCGCCGCCCGGGCCGGCTGCCCGGTCCTGGTCGCCCGCCCCGAGCCACCGCCGCCCGGCCCGGTGCTGGTCGGGGTGGACGGGTCGGAGAGCGCGCGGGCGGCGCTGGACTTCGCCTTCGACTGCGCCTCCCGGCGGCAGGCCCGGATCATCGCGGTGTGGGTGACCGAGCCGGGCCGCCCGGACGGCGACGTGGACGCGCTGCTCGCCGAGGCGGTGGCCCGGGCCGGACGGGCGTACCGGTCGGTGGCGGCGGAGTGCCACACCGTCCGCGGCGACCCCGGCACGGTGCTGGTCGAGCAGTCCCGGTCCGCCCAGGTCGCGATGGTCGGCGCGCGCGGCGACGAGCCGTGGCGCGGGATGCTCGGCGAGGTCAGCCAGACCCTGCTCTACCACTCGCCGGCACCGGTCATCGTCGCTCGTGGATTGGTCTCCGCCGCGCCGGGCGGGGCATGACGCCCTCACGGCCCGGGACCTACGGCCCTGATCGGCGCCCGGCCCGGGACGCGAAGCTGGACCGGCCCGGGACGAAATCGCGCTTCCGGGTGCAGAACTCCCCGACCCGCGAGAGGCTTTTGCAGCATGGACACCGCTCTCGACCTGCACAGCCCCCTGACCGATGACGAGCTGCGCCGGCTGGACGCCTACTGGCGGGCGGCGAACTACCTCACCGTCGGGCAGATCTACCTGCTCGACAACCCGCTGCTGCGTGAACCGCTGACCCCCGAGCACGTCAAGCCGCGGCTGCTCGGCCACTGGGGCACCAGCCCCGGCCTGAACCTGCTCTACGCGCACCTCAACCGGGTCATCGTCAACCGCGACCTGTCCGCCATGTTCGTCACCGGCCCCGGCCACGGCGGCCCGGCCCTGGTGGCGAACACCTGGCTGGAGGGCACCTACAGCGAGCTCTACCACTCGATCGGTCGGGACGAGACGGGCATGGCCCGGCTGTTCCGGCAGTTCTCCTTCCCCGGCGGCATCCCGAGTCACGTGGCCCCGGAGGTGCCGGGTTCGATCCACGAGGGCGGCGAGCTGGGGTACGCCCTGAGCCACGCCTACGGCGCCGCGTTCGACAACCCGGACCTGCTGGTCGCCTGCGTGATCGGCGACGGTGAGGCGGAGACCGGCCCGCTGGCCGGCAGTTGGCTGTCCAATGTCTTCCTCAACCCGGCCCGCGACGGCGCGGTGCTGCCCATCCTGCACCTCAACGGGTACAAGATCGCCAACCCGACCGTGCTGGACCGGATCCCCACCGACGACCTGCTCGCCCAGATGCGCGGCTACGGCTACCAGCCGTACATCGTCGCGGGCGACGAGCCGGAGAAGGTGCACCAGCTCCTGGCCGCCACCCTGGACCGGGCCTGCGACGAGATCGCCGAGATCCAGCGCCGGGCCCGCTCCGGCGGCCCCGTCGAGCGCCCCCGCTGGCCAATGATCATCCTGCGTACGCCGAAGGGCTGGACCGGCCCCGCCCAGGTCGACGGCAAGCAGGTCGAGGGGACCTACCGCGCGCACCAGGTGCCCATCGACGAGGTGCGAAAGAACCCGGAGCACCTGGCCGAACTGGAGCGCTGGCTGCGCAGCTACCGGCCGGAGGAGCTCTTCGACGCCACCGGCGCCCCGGTCGCCGAGCTGTCCTCGCTGCCGCCCAGGGGTGAGCGGCGGATGAGCGCCAACCCGGTCACCAACGGCGGCACGGTGCTGCGCGACCTGCACCTGCCGGACTTCCGCCAGTACGGGGTCGACGTGAAGCAGCCGGGTGAGCCCGCCGTCGGGGCCACCGGCGAGCTGGGCAAATGGATCCGCGACGTGATCACCGCCAACCCGCAGACGTTCCGCCTCTTCGGCCCAGACGAGGTGGCCTCCAACCGGCTCGGCGCGGCCTTCGAGGTCACCGACCGGGCGTTCGTCGGCGGCACGGTGCCCGGCGACGACCACCTCTCCCCCGACGGCCGGGTGATGGAGGTGCTCTCCGAGCATCTCTGCGAGGGTTGGCTGGAGGGCTACCTGCTCACCGGCCGGCACGGCATCTTCACCAGCTACGAGGCCTTCATCCACATCGTCGACTCGATGGTCAACCAGCACGCGAAGTGGCTGAAGGTGACCCGGGCCATCCCCTGGCGGCAGCCGCTCGCCTCGCTGAACTACCTGCTCTCCAGCCACGTCTGGCGGCAGGACCACAACGGCTTCTCCCACCAGGACCCCGGCTTCATCGACCACGTGATGAACAAGAAGGCCGAGGTGGTCCGGGTCTACCTGCCGCCGGACGCGAACACGCTGCTCTCCACCATGGACCACTGCCTGCGCAGCCGGCACTACATCAACGTGGTGGTGGCCGGCAAGCAGCCGGCGCCGAACTGGCTCGCCATGGACGAGGCGGTCCAGCACTGCCGGCGCGGCCTGGGCATCTGGGACTGGGCCAGCAGCGACGACGGCCAGGAACCGGACGTGGTGCTCGCCTGCGCCGGCGACGTGCCCACGCTGGAGACCCTCGCCGCGGCCGACCTGCTCCGCAAGCACCTGCCCGAGCTGAAGGTGCGGGTGGTCAACGTGGTCGACCTGATGCGCCTCCAGCCGCCGTCGGAGCACCCGCACGGCCTGCCGGACAACGAGTTCGACACCATCTTCACCCGCGACAAGCAGATCATCTTCGCGTACCACGGCTACCCGTGGCTGATCCACCGGCTCACCTACCGGCGCACCAACCACGACAACCTGCACGTGCGCGGCTACAAGGAGGAGGGCACCACCACCACGCCGTTCGACATGGTGATGCTCAACGACCTGGACCGGTTCCACCTGGTCATCGACGTCATCGACCGGGTGCCCGGGCTAGCCTCGCGCGCCGCCCACCTGCGCCAGGAGATGATCGACGCCCGGCAGGCGTGCCGCGACTACACCCGCGCGCACGGCGAGGACGACCCCCGGGTCGCCGAGTGGCGGTGGATCCGGGAGACCGACCCCGCAGTGCGGAGCGGGCAGTGAGCACGCCCGCCGGTCGCGGCGGACGGCAGAGCGACGATCCGGCCGCCGGCGAGATCCTGGTCGGCTACGACGGCTCCGCCGACGCGACGGTGGCCCTGGACTGGGCGCTCGCCGAGGCGGAGCGCAGCGGCCGGCCGGTCCGCCTGGCGTACGTCTTCGAGTGGTTGACCGTGGCCGGCTGGATCGGCCCCGGGGTGGCGCCCGGGATCTGGCCGGATGAGACGGCCCGCCGGCAGGTGGAGGAGCTGGTCGGCAAGGCGGCGACGGACGCCTCGGCGGCGCGGCCGGGGATCACGGTGCACGGGGAGGTCTTCGACGGCCCGCCCGCCCTGGTGCTGGAGGAACGGTCCGCCGAGGCGAGCCTGCTGGTGCTGGGTAGCCGGGGCCACGGCGGCTTCGGCGGGCTGCTCGCCGGCTCCACCGCGGTGGCGGTGAGCGCGCACGCGCACTGCCCCGTGGTGGTCGTCCGGGAGGCGCAGGCCGGGGCGGCCGGCCCGGTGGTGGTCGGCTTCGACGGCTCCGACCCGGCCCGGGTGGCGTTGGGCTTCGCGGTGGAGCGCGCCGTCCAGCGGGAGGTGCCGCTGCGGGTGGTCCGGGTCTTCGAGCCGCCAAGCGACCGGTGGCGGCCGTCGGACTACGACGCCGAGGCGACCGCCGCCGAGGAGCGGTCCGCGGTCGAGCAGGCGCTCGCCCAGTGGCGGGAGACCTTCCCGGAGCTGCCGGTCACCGTGGACGTCACGCCCGGCCAACCGGCCGCCACCCTGGTCGAGGCGAGCCGGGACGCCCAGCTCGTGGTGGTCGGCAGCCGGGGCCGGGGCGGGCTGCGGGGGATGCTGCTCGGCTCGGTCGGCCAGCAGCTCATCCAGCACGCCCACTGTCCGGTGGCGGTGGCCCGGGAACGCTGACCGGGCCGCGAGCGGTCAACGTCCGTCGCCCGGGGTGCCCTCGGCCGGGTTCAGGGAGAAGTAGTCCTCCTCCTCCTGGGCCAGGTGCAGCCGGAGCACCGCGTCCAGGCCGTACAGGCTGGCCAGCAGGTCCGGCACCTGGTCGGGGCGGATCCGCCCGTCCGCGGTCTGGGTCAGGTGCCCGCCGATCCGGTCGACCAGCCGGCGGATCTCCAGGTGCCCCCGGCTCATCGTGGACGTCGCCTCCTCGCTGCCCAGCGGGCCGGCCAGCGCCGGATAGAGCTGCCGTTCCTCGGCGCTCTCGTGCGGCAGCACCTCGTCGGTGAGCCGCCGGTGGGTCTCCCGCAGCGCCGGCAGGCACTCCGGGGCGTCCGGGCGGGTGGCGACCAGGTCGGCGGTGTCGCGTACCCGGGCCAGCACGTCGCGCACCCCGGCGTGCTGGCCGGCGTACCGGTCGAGCAGTTCCTGGGTGCCCGGTGGGACGTCCCGGCGGCGCAGCCCGCCGGTCAGGGCGCGCAGCGCGTTGAGGATCACCAGGACGTCGATGCCCTCCTGGAGGAAGGCGCCGCCGACCGGCGGCAGCCGGCCGGCCGCGGCGACCAGCATCGCCAGCACGGCCAGCCCCATCCCGACGCTGGCGCTCTGCACCGCGATCCGGCGGGCGTGCCGGGCGATCTCCACCGCGTCGGCGAGCCGGTCCAGCCGGTCCACGGTGAGCACCGCGTCGGCCACGTCCGCCGAGGCGGTCGCCCCGGTGGCGCCCATCGCCACCCCGACGTGCGCCTCGGCGAGCGCCGGGGCGTCGTTGACCCCGTCACCGACCATCACGGTGATCGCCCGGGCCGACTCGGCCTTCACCCGGGCCACCTTCTCCTCCGGGGAGCACTGGGCCAGCGCCTCGTCCACCCCGACCGCCCGGGCCACCTGGTCGGCGGTGCGGGGCCGGTCCCCGGTGAGCATCACCAGCCGTTGCAGCCCCGCCTCGCGCAGCCGCCGCACCGTGCGCCGGGCGTCGGGGCGGACCGGGTCCTCCAGCAGGATCGCGCCCAGCGGACCGTGCTCGTCGCTCACCCAGACCGTGGACCAGCCGGCGAGTTCGGCGCGTTCCCGGGCCAGCCGCGCCCACTCGGGCGGCTCCCCGGCGAGCTGACCGACCCGTACCCGGCGGCCGTCGACCCGCCCGTCGACCCCGCGCCCGGGCTCCTCGGTGACGTCCGACGGCTCGGCCAGCGCCAGCCCACGCTCGCGGGCCTGGCGGACCAGCGCGACGGCCAGCACGTGCGGGGAGAGCTGCTCGACCGACGCGGCCAGCCGCAGCACCTCGTCCCGGTCCCCGCCGGGGGCCACCACCGTCTCGGCCGCCCGCGGCTTGCCGGCGGTGAGTGTCCCGGTCTTGTCGACCAGCAGGGTCCGGGCCCGGCCCAGCAGCTCCAGCGAACCACCGTCGCGGACCAGCACCCCACGCCGGGCCACCCGGGACAGCCCCGACACGATCGCGATCGGGGTGGCCAGCAGCAGCGGGCACGGGGTGGCCACCACCAGCACCGCCACCGCCCGGACGAACTGCCCGGACAGCAGCCAGGCCAGCCCCGCCAGCAGCAGGGTGAACGGCACGAACGCCGCCGCGTAGCGGTCGGCGAGCCGGACCATCGGCGCCTTGCGGGCGGTCGCCTCCTCGGCCAGCCGGACGATCCCCGCGTACGTGCTCTCCGCCGCGTTGCGGGTGGCCCGCAGCCCGACCGCCGCGCCGGAGTTCACCACGCCGCTGGCCACCTGCTCACCGGCGGCCCGGTCGACCAGCTGCGACTCGCCGGTCACCGCCGACTCGTCGAGGGTGGCGGCGGCGTCGAGCGTCCCGTCCACCGGCACCACGTCACCGGGTCCGACCAGCAGTCGGTCGCCGGCCGCGACCCGGTCCAGCGGCACCACCTCGATCCGGCCGTCCGCCGTCCGCCGGCGGGCCTGCCGGGGCGCGCGTTCGAGCAGCGCCCGCAGGTCGCGGGTGGCCCGCCGCTGGGCGTACGTCTCCAGCGCCCGGCCGGTCGCCACCATCACCGCGATCACCGCGCCGGCCAGGTACTCGCGCACGACGAGCGCCCCGGCCAACGCCAGCACCGCGATGACGTCCACCCCGAACTGCCGGCGCCAGAGCTGCCGCAGCACCGCCCAGGTTGCCGGGAGCAGGGCGACCAGGGTCACCGCCGTCCAGACCAGGTCGGCGGCGCCGCGCCGGCCGGCGGACCACAGCGCCGCCCCGAGCAGCACCGCCAGGGTCAGCAGGGTCAGCGGCGCCCACTCCCGCCAGTCGACCCGGCGTCGGCCGACCGGCCGCTCCGGAACGCACTCCCGCTGCTCCCGCCCCACCTGCGGATCGTCCCAGCGGCGGACGACAGGTGCGGCGGATCCGGAGGAATCGGGCGGGCCGAAGGGCTCACGCGACGGGACCTGCGTACCGTGCGTCGCACCGGGCAATGCAGAAGGATGGGAGCCGCATCCCCGCCCCGGGACCGTCGGGGTGCGGCACGATGGGGAGAAACGGAAAGGTCGTGACGATGAGCCACGAGACGCCGGCTACGGACCGCCCGCTGACCACCGCGCTCGCGGAGGCCGCCGGGATGGCCGGCCACGCCCCCTCGGTGCACAACACCCAGCCGTGGCGCTGGAAGGTCCTGCCCGACGCACTCGAGCTGCGGGTGGTCCAGGACCGCCGGCTCAGCGCCATGGACCCGGAGGGCCGGCTGCTGGCGATCAGCTGTGGCGCCGCGCTGCACCACGCCCGGGTGGCGCTGGCCGCCGAGGGCTGGACGGCGCTGGTGGAGCGCATGCCCGACCCGGCCCGACCGGACCTGCTGGCCCGGTTGACCAACTTCACGCACACCGGGGCGGACCCGAACGCCATGCACCTGGTGCAGTGCATGCAGGTGCGCCACACCGACCGGCGGCCGGTCAGCGACGAGCCGATCCCCGACACCGCGCTCGACGAGATCGACCGGGCGGCCAACCGCGAGGGCGTGAACCTTCAGATTCTCGACGACACCCAGAAGATCCAGCTCGCCAGCGCCGCCCAGCAGGCCGCCGCGGTCGAGGCGGGCAATCCGGAACTGCTGCAGGAGCTGGCGTACTGGACGAGCCGGGCCGGGACGGGCACCGGGCTGCCGCCGGAGGTGCTGCCCGAACAGGCCCCGCAGACCACCGTCCCGGGCCGCGACTTCGGCCGCCCGGGCACCCTGCCGGTCGGCCCCGGGCACGACCGGGCGGCCGCCTACGCGATCCTCTGGGGCGCCGAGGACGAGCCGGACAGCTGGCTGCGCGCCGGTGAGGGGCTCTCCGCCGCCTGGCTCACCGCGACCCGGCTCGGGGTGTCCCTGTTGCCGCTCAGCGGCGTGGTGGAGGTCGACGGCACCCGGCAGGCAATCCGCCACATCCTCTCGGACCTGGGCTTTCCGTACCTCTCGATGCGGCTGGGGCTCGCGGACCCGACGCACGCCGGCCCGCCGCACACGCCGCGGCTCGACGTCGCCCAGGTGGTGGACACCTCGGCGGTACGCGACGAGCGCCCGTGACGGGCTCGTGCCGGGCGGTCACCGGGCGATAGCATCGCCTGCGTGGCTCCCAGCGCACCGAACCCCCGCAACGACCACCTGCCCTCGCTCGGGCTGAGCCCGCTGTCCCGGGTTCGGCTCGACGAGCTGCTCCAGGAGATGCTGGACCGGGTCGGCGAGGTGGTGACCAGCCGGGAGCGGCTGCGCGCCCTGCTCGACGCGGTGGTCGGCATCGGCTCCGACCTCGACCTGCGCAGCACCCTGCAACGAATCGTGCAGGCGGCGTGCGAACTGGTCGGGGCCCAGTACGGCGCCCTCGGCGTGATCGGGTCCGACCGGATGCTGCACGACTTCATCATCCACGGCATCAGCCCGGAGTTGCACGCGAAGATCGGCGACCTGCCGCACGGGCGGGGTGTGCTCGGCCTGCTCATCGACGAGCCCCGCCCGGTACGCATGCCGGACATCACCCAGCACCCCAAGTCGTACGGCTTCCCGCCGCACCACCCGCCGATGCACAGCTTCCTCGGCGTGCCGGTGCGCATCCGCGACCAGGTCTTCGGCAACCTCTACCTCGCGGAGAAGCAGGGCGCGGCCGAGTTCAGCGAGGACGACGAGGAGATCGTGGTCGCGCTGGCCGCCGCGGCCGGTGTGGCGATCGAGAACGCCCGGCTCTACGCGCTGGCCCACCGGCGGGAGCGCTGGCTGGCGGCCACCGCCGAGATCACCTCGGTGCTGCTCGGCGAGGTCCGCCGCACCGACGCGCTGGCCCTGGTGGCCCGTCGGGCCCGGGAGGTCGCCGAGGCGGAGCTGGCCCTGGTGCTGCTCTACGACGAGGACGCCGGCCAGTTCACCGTCGAGGTGGTCGACTCCGCCGACGACGCCGCCCAGGAGCTGGTCGGCGCGGTGCTGCCGGCCGGGGAGACGAGCTTCGCCGGCCCGGTCATCGAGCACCGGCACGAGCGGGTGGAGAACCTGGCCGAGGCGGCCCCGTGGCCGGTGCCGGTGGTCGCCGGCCCGGCGGTGGTCTCGCCGCTCGCCGCGGCGGCCACCCTGCACGGTGTGCTGGTGATCGCCCACCGGCCGGACGCGGCGCGGACCGCCGACGACGACGTGAAGCTGCTGGGCAGCTTCGCCGGCCAGGCGGCGCTGGCCATGGAACGGGCCCGCGGCCAGGAGGAACGCGAGCTGCTGGTGGTGCTGGAGGACCGCGAGCGGATCGCCCGCGACCTGCACGACGTGGTGATCCAGCGGCTCTTCGCCACCGGCCTGCAACTGCAGAGCGGCGCGATGAACGCCCGGCCCGAGGTGGCCAAGCGGATCAACGCGGCCGTCGACGACCTGGACGCCACCATTCGCGACATCCGGCGCACCATCTTCGAGCTGCGTACCCCGATGAGCGCGGCGCTGCGCACCGAGATCCGGGAGGCGGTCGACGTGGCCGCCGCGTCGCTGGGCTTCCGACCCGCCGTGGAGCTGGACGGGCCGATCGACAGCGCGGTACCCGACGCGGTCCGGCCGGACCTGACCGCGGTGCTGCGGGAGACGCTCTCCAACGCGGTCCGGCACGCCGAGGCCAGCCGGGTCGCGGTCGCCGTCCGGGTGGACGCCGGTCGGGTCGAGGTCACCGTCACCGACGACGGCAAGGGTTGCGACCCGGCCGCGGCCCGGGGCGGCCTGGTCAACCTGCGGGAGCGGGCCGAGCGGCACGGCGGCGAGTTCGAGGTACGCCCGGTGCATCCGCACGGCACCGAGCTGTCCTGGTGCGTGCCGCTGCGCGACTGAGCGCAGTCGTCGGAGCGCCGTTCGGGCGGGCCGTCTCCGGGCGGGCCGGAGCTCTGCCCGGGCGGGCCGGCCCGGCCGCGCCGGCGGTCAGTGGGTCTTGCCGAGCAGCCGGGTGGCCAGCACGGCGGCCTGGGTACGCCGCTCCAGGCCCAGCTTGGCCAGCACGCTGGAGACGTAGTTCTTCACCGTCTTCTCGGCGAGGAACATCTTGCCGGCGATCTCCCGGTTGGTCAGCCCCTCGGCCACGTACTCCAGGATCCGGCGCTCCTGCTCGGTGAGCGTCTTCAGCTCGCGGGGCTGCTCGACGCCGCTGCGGATGCGCTCCAGCACCCGGGTGGTGATCGCCGGGTCGAGCAGCGACTGACCGGCCGCCACCCGACGTACGGCGTCGACCAGGTCGGTGCCGCGGATCTGCTTGAGCACGTACCCGGCCGCCCCCGCCATGATCGCGGCGAAGAGCGCCTCGTCGTCCTCGTACGAGGTGAGGATCAGTCCCTTGATCGACGAGTCCACGGCCCGGACGTCGCGACACACGTCGATGCCGTTGCCGTCGGGCAGCCGGGCGTCGAGGATCGCCACGTCCGGCCGGAGGGCGGGAATACGGCGGGCCGCCTCCTGCGCGGAGCCGGACTCACCGACCACTTCAATGTCACCGCTGCTCTGCAGCAGGTCGGCAAGGCCACGACGGACGACCTCATGGTCGTCGAGGAGGAACACCCGAATCATCCCTCGTTTCTACCCGCCCGGGCCGTCCACTACACGGGCCGAAGGTCCCTACCGTGGGGCGCCGCGGCGGGCCGGGGGCCCCGGCCGGGACGGGACGTCCGGCCCTGCCCGCGCCCCCCGCCGGTGACGGACCGTGTAGACGGACCCATCGGGAGGCGGTACGACCTGCCACGGAAGGAGCATGACCATGGACACCGGCTTCACCGTCGCGCAGCTACGGGCCGCTGTCGCGGATGCCGTGCGCGCGCCCTCCCTGCACAACACCCAGCCGTGGCGCTTCCGGCTGCGCGACGGCGGGATCGAGCTCTCGGTCGACCCGGCGCGGCGGCTGCCCGCCACCGACCCGAGCGGCTGGGGCGCCCGGCTCTCCTGCGGCGCGGCCCTGTTCAACCTGCGGCTGGCGCTCGCGGTGGCCGGCACGCCGGCGACGGTGCGGCTGCGGCCGTACCCGGCGGAGCCGGACGTGGTGGCCCGGCTGGTGCCGGACCTGCCACGCCGCGCGACCCCCGCCGAACAGAGCCTGTACGCGGCCATCCCGCGCCGGTTCAGCAACCGGGCCCCGTTCTGGCCGGACCCGGTGCCCGCCGACGCCCGCTGGCGACTGGGTGAGGCGGCCCGCGCCGAGCAGTGCTGGCTGGAGCTGCTGATTGGCACCAGCGCCGTCAACGCCTTCGCCGAGATCGCCCGCAGCGCCCACCGGGTGCTCGAACGGGAACCGGCGTACGTGGCGGAGCGGGCCGCGTGGATCCGCTCGGAGCCCTCCCCGGACGGGGTGCCGACCGCCGCCGGTGGGCCGCAGAGCGAACCGCAGGACCTGCTCCCGCAGCGCGGCTTCGGCGGGCGCAACCGGGCCCCGGGACGCGACTTCGAGCCGGAGCCGCTGGTCGCGGTGCTCGGGTCGGCGGGGAACACCGCCACCGACCAGATCATTGCCGGCCAGGCCCTTCAGCGGGTGCTGCTCACCGCCACCGACGCCGGGCTGAGCGTGTCGATGATCTCCCAGCCCATCGAGGTGCCGGGGGCGCGGGAGGCGCTGCGGCTGTCGCTGGGCCGGTTCGGCACGCCGCAGATGGTGATGCGGATCGGGTATGGCCAGCCCGGCATGGCCACCCCGCGACGCTCGGTCGACGAGCTGCTCGACCTGCCGGTGGTGCCGGCCTGAGCGTGGGCGCGGGAGACGACCGAGGTGGGTGCGGCGGGGCCGGGTGATCCGGCCCCGCTCCGCCTCTGCTGGGGTTCAGGGCCGCGGCGCAGCGCTCGCGGCCAGGAGCGCCGCCTCCCGTTCCGGGTCCAGGCCGACCGGCGCCCGCGCCGGCCGACCGGCGCGCGGTGGCACCCCGCCCACCTCGCGCAGCCAACGCCAGGTGTCGGCGACCGTCTCGGCCACCGGGCGGCAGACCAGCCCCGCCGCGTACGCCCGCTCCACGTCGCGCTCCTGCAACCAGCGGTACTCGTGTCCGCGCGGGATCCAGATCGGCAGGTCGTTCCAGGGCTCCACGCCGGCGGCCAGGATCGGCTCCGGGTCCGTCCAGTGCAGCACCGCGTCCGACCCGGTCGCCGCGACGGCCGCGTCGAGCAGTTCCCCCATCGTCGTGTGCCCGGTGCGGCCCACCACGTTGTACGCCCCGCCGATCCCCTCCGCGCCCCGGTCCAGCAGCCAGATCGCCAGGTCCCGCACGTCGACGTACTGCACCGGCAGGTCGCGGGGCCCCGGCGCCAGCACCGCGCCACCCCGGGCGATCCGGTTCAGCCACCAGGGCAGCCGCCCGATGTCCTCCCCCGGCCCGAGGATCAGCCCGGCCCGGGCCAGCAGCGCCCGGTCACCCAGGACCTCCACCGCGGCCCGCTCCCCACCGGCCTTGAGCTGCGCGTAGTCCCCGTCGACCGCGTCCGCGGCCGCCTCGACGACCGGCGCGTCCTCGGCCGAGCCCGGCTCGACCGGCGCGGCGTAGACCGAGCCGCTCGAGACGTAGGCGTAGTGCCCGACGGAGTCGGCCAGCACCCGCGCCGCGTCCCGCACCGCCCGGGGCGCGCCGTCCCAGGTGTCCACCACCAGGTCCCATGCCCCGCCGGCCAGCGCCGCCAGCCCGTCCGGCGCCGTGCGGTCACCCCGCAACCGGCGTACGCCCGTCGGCACCTCCCCGTGCACTCCCCGGTTGAACACCGTCACCGGCCAGCCCCGTCGTACCGCCTCGGCCACGATCGCCCCGCCGACGAACCCCGTCCCACCCAGCACCAGCAGTCTCATACGTCCCAGCCTGCCGGGCGGTGGACCGGGCCGGTACTCCTGTTCACCGGCAGCGGATCTGCCCTCGGCAGAAAGCCTCCCGGACGTCCCCGAATCAGCTGTCTTGGGCACGCCTGCGCCGCCTGTCCGGTTCCGGCACGGCACGTCCCGGGTGCCCCGTGACCGGCGGCACCCCCGGCCCGGAATGGCGGGCGAGCCCAGGTCGTTACACCCTCTGTACGACCGCAGCAGCAGCCCCCGCTGCCTGGCCGATGGACGACGAACCCCCGGAATGACGGCGGGCCGGCGGTCGTTACACATGGTCCCGGCGCCGCGAGTCCCCCGCTCGCGAAGCCGCCCGGACGAAGACTTTCCCCTTTGCCTTCTGAGCGCCTTCTCGTGGTGCTTGCCCCGCGCCGGTCCCCCCAGGCGTGCGGGTCGACCCCCGAATGGAGCCACCCATGAACACCATGCTGCGCAAGAGCGTGCTCGGTATCGCTGGTCTCGCCTTCGCCGGTGGCCTCGCCGCCGGCCCGCTGAACCACGGCACGACCGCCGCGACCGCCCCGGTCGAGGCGAAGGACGTCGCGGTGGTCCAGGCCGACAAGCCGGCCGTGGACCGGGCCAAGCTGATCCCGCACGGCGTGCAGGGCGCGCAGTCGCGGATCGAGCTGGGCGACGAGCAGACCGGCAACGTCAAGGCGATCATCGCCGCGACCAAGAAGTCCGGCATGGACGAGCGGGCCGCCGTGGTGGCCCTCGCGACCAGCCTCCAGGAGTCGAAGCTGGAGAACCTGGGGCACCTGGGTGACCGCAACGACCACGACTCGCAGGGCCTGTTCCAGCAGCGTCCGAGCTCGGGTTGGGGCACGGTCGAGCAGATCACCGACCCCGGGTACTCGACGATGGCGTTCCTCAAGGGCCTGAAGCAGGTCGACGGCTGGCAGGACATGCCGCTGACCGAGGCCGCCCAGACCGTGCAGGTCTCGGCCTACCCGGACCACTACGCGCAGTGGGAGCAGCAGGCCGCCGACATGGTCGCCGCGCACTGGAACAGCTGACCCGTGACACGCTGGCCGGCACCCCGCCCCGGGTGCCGGCCGGCGGCGTACCCAGGGTCGGAAGGTGAGCGCGGACATGACGAAGGCCCCGGCTCGTCGGAGCCGGGGCCTTCGTGCAGCGCCTGGTGGGCGATACTGGGTTTGAACCAGTGACCTCTTCCGTGTCAAGGAAGCGCGCTCCCACTGCGCCAATCGCCCGTGATCGCGAGCGGACGACGGGATTCGAACCCGCGACCCTCACCTTGGCAAGGTGATGCGCTACCAGCTGCGCTACGTCCGCGTGCCGCCCGGTTTCCCCGGCGACGGGTTGAACTCTACCCGACGACAAGATCGTGGCCGGCGCCGCCCCTCCGGCGCTGGCCCGGCGAGGTGATTGCGCTGTTCACCGATGGGGTACTGACTCCGTCGACAGCGCACCACATCCCCCCTTAAGGAGGCTGTCGTGGGTATCGGAACGAGCATCTTCCTGATCGCGGTCGGCGCGATCCTCACCTTCGCGCTCGACGCCAGCGTCGGCGGCGTGAACCTCGACGTGGTCGGCTGGATCCTGATGGCGGCCGGCGTGCTGGGCCTGGTGATGACCACGCTGGTCTGGGGTCGCCGCCGGCAGGTCGTCACCACGACCGAGCCGGTCGAGTACCGACGGGTCGAGGAGCGCCGGGACGTGGCCCCGCCGCTCTGAGCGGGTGGCGCCCCGCGGGGCCCGGACGAACGGGACACGGAAAAGGCTCGTCACCTGTCGGTGACGAGCCTTTTCGCTGGTGGGCGATACTGGGTTTGAACCAGTGACCTCTTCCGTGTCAAGGAAGCGCGCTCCCACTGCGCCAATCGCCCGCGCCTTTGTTACCGAGGTGGGGACGGGATTTGAACCCGCGTACACGGCTTTGCAGGCCGTTGCCTCGCCTCTCGGCCACCCCACCGAGGTTGCCCCCGTCGTGCGTGGCGGCAGCTCCGAGCGGACGACGGGATTCGAACCCGCGACCCTCACCTTGGCAAGGTGATGCGCTACCAGCTGCGCTACGTCCGCTTGTCTCCGGACGTTCCCGGTGACGGATGAGAACTTTAGCCGAGTCGCCGGAGGGATGCCAAATCGGGGGTGTTTCCGGCGCGCCGGAGACGGGCGGAGAGGCGCCCGCCCACACCCCTAAAGCTTCCTAGGAGACTGGGTGGGGAGCCTTCGCGGTGGCGAGCGCCGTCGATGGCCGGGGCGACCCGACGCGCCGGTCGACAGCTGTCCGAGTTCCGACTGTTTGCCCGGGCGAACCGACGGTGACGGTAACTCCCTGTGCTCAAACGGATAGGTTACGGTAACGGCGTGACGAGACGTGCCGCCGCTGTGCGCCTGGATTCCCTGTTGCGAACGGCCTGTGACGTGATCGTCGAACGTGGACTTGCCAACACCCGCACGGCCGACGTGGCAGAGGCCGCCGGGGTGAGCCAGGCGCTGGTCTTCTACCACTTCGCCACCAAGGAACGGCTGCTCGCGCAGGCCTTCGCGTACGCGGCGGAGCAGGATCTGGCCCGGCTGGACGCGGTGACCCGGTCCGCCGCGGCGCCGCTGACGAAGCTGCGGCGGATCCTGCGACTCTACACCCCGGCCGGCCGCTCGATCTCCTGGTCGATGTGGATCGACGGCTGGTCGGAGTCGCTGCGCACCCCCGAGCTGGAGAAGGTCTCCCGCCGGCTGGACCTGCGCTGGCGGCAGGACCTGACCACGGTGATCGCCGACGGGGTGGCCGAGGGCACCTTCGACTGCGCCGACCCGGCCGGCGCCGCCTGGCGGATCAACGCCGTGATGGACGGCCTGGCCGTCCAGCTCGCGGTGCACGACCGGGTGATCTCCCGCCGCCAGTGCGCCGAATGGGTCCGCCTGACCGCCGCCCGCGAACTAGCCCTGGACCCCACCCAACTCGACTGACCCCCACCCCTTTCCGGCGGAGCACTTTCCCGCAAAGAGTGGCCGTCCCGCCGGGGGAAGCCACACTTTCCGTGCAAGTGCGCGCATCGGCGGGGCGGGGTGGGGTGGCGGGCCGGGAGGATCGGGGCATGGAGCTGGTGGAGAGCTACCGACGCGCGCTGGCCGAGTTCATCGACCGGGTGGACCAGGTGGCCCCGGGGCAGTGGGACGACCCGACGCCCTGCCCCGGCTGGGACGTCCGCACGCTCGTCAACCATGTGGTGGGCGAGGACCGCTGGACGGTGCCGCTGCTGGCCGGGCGGACCCTCGACGAGGTGGGTGACCGGTTCGACGGCGACCAGCTCGGCGACGACCCGATCGGCACCGCCCGGCAGGCGGCATCCCAGGCCGAGGTCGCCGCCACCCACCCCGGCGCGCTCGACCGGACGGTCCACCTCTCCACCGGCGAGACCCCGGCCGGGGAGTACCTCCAGCAGCTCGTCGCCGAGCACCTCGTACACGGATGGGACCTGGCGGTGGCGATCGGCGCCGACCCGCGGCTCGACCCGGAGGCGGTCGCCACCTGCGCGCAGTGGTTCGCCGGGCGGAGTTCCGACTACCGGCGGGCGCAGCTGGTCCGCCCCGGCGTCGACCTGCCCGCCGACGCCGACGCGCAGGACCAGCTCATCGCCGCCTTCGGCCGCGACCCGGACTGGACGCCACCGGACTGACCGACCCACGGGGGCGCCGGCCGGACCCGCGGGGGGACGGCGTCCGGCCGGCGCCGGGGGTGTGGCTCAGTGGGCGTACCCCTGACCGGAGGCCGCGGGGCGCCGACGCTCCCGCAGCCGGCGCAGGGCCGGCGGGTGGACGTTGGCCAGCTCGAGCTCGCCGCCGTAGTGGGCGAGCACCCGGTGGTCCATCACCCGCCACCAGAGCGGCGGCACCAGCGCGGCGACGACCATGGTGGCGTAGCCGGCCGGCAGCCGGGGCGACATGTCGAAGCTGCGCAGGGTCTGGTAGCGGCGCAGCGGGTTGGCGTGGTGGTCGCTGTGCCGCTGGAGCTGGAACAGGAAGACGTTGGTCACCGTCCGGTCGCTGTTCCAGCTGTGCCGCGGGTCGACCTTCTCGTAGCGGCCGGCGGCGGTGCGCTGCCGGGCCAGCCCGTAGTGCTCCAGGTAGTTGACCACCTCCAGCAGGGAGAAGCCGACCACCGCCTGGAGCACCAGGAACAGCAGCACCCCCGGGCCGAAGACGACGGCCAGCACCCCGAACAGCAGCACCGTCATCGCCCAGGCGTTGAGGATGTCGTTGCGATGGGTCCAGGGGTTGCGGCCGCGCAGCCGGAACCGGCTGGTCTCCAGCCGCCAGGCCGACCGCAGGCTGCCCAGGACGGTACGCGGCCAGAAGGCCCAGAAGCTCTCCCCCAGCCGGGAGCTGGCCGGGTCCTCCGGGGTGGCGACCCGGGTGTGGTGGCCCCGGTTGTGCTCGACGTAGAAGTGCCCGTAGCCGGTGGGCGCCAGGGCGATCTTGGAGAGCCAGCGTTCTGCGGTCTCCCGCTTGTGCCCCAGCTCGTGGGCGGTGTTGATGGCGATGCCGTTGACCACGCCGACCGTGGCGACCAGGCCGGCCGCGCCGAGCCAGGAGAGCTCGCCGCGGGCCCAGACGGCGCAGCAGAGCACCAGGGCGGCGTACTGGGCGGGCAGGTAGAGGTAGGTGAGCCAGCGGTAGTAGCCGTCGGCCTGCAGGCCCGGCACCGCCTCGTCCGGCGGGTTGCGCCGGTCGTCGCCGATGAGCAGGTCGATCGTCGGGATGAGCCCGAAGACCACCGCCGGGGTGAGCCACCAGGCCCAGGCGCCGCCGGTGCTCCGCCAGCCGAGCCAGCCCAGGAAGGGCAGCACCGGGACGAGCAGGGCCAGCGGCCAGAGCGGCTTGCGGGTGTCGCGCCAGGCGACGGTGCTGGCGCCGGTGCTGACGGCCATCGTCGACCTCCGATCTCACGGGTCTGCCGTCGACTGTGGCACCGGTCACGTTGATTTACAAGAGGGCAGATTTTGTAAAGCGAAATCCGCCACGAGTGACCCCGCCTGCCGGCGCATGAACGCTGTCAGCCGCGGCTGGCCCGATCGCGTTCCCGACGGGCGGCCAGCATGCTCCAGCCGATCGAGACCGAGAGGGTCAGCACCACCACGGCGAGGGTGAGCCAGACCGGCAGCTTGCCCACCGGGGTCTCGGCCACGATCAGCTTCATCCCGGCGAAGGCGAGCAGCACCGCCAGCCCGTACCGCAGGTAGCCGAAGTGCCGCAGCAGCCCGGCCAGACAGAAGTAGAGGCTGCGCAGCCCCAGCACGGCGAAGGCGGTCGCCGTCCACACCAGGAACGTGTCGGTGGTGATGGCCAGGATCGCCGCCACCGAGTCGATCGCGAAGACCACGTCGGTGGCCTCGATCGCGATCAGCGCGACCAGCAGCAGGGTGGCCCGGCGCCGGCCGTGGACCCGGACGGCGAACTGGCCGCCGTGGAAACGGGACTCGGTCGGCACCATCCGGCGGAAGAGCCGGACCGCGACGTTGTGGTCGGGGTCGACGTCCGGTTCGCCCCGTACCGCCAGGCGCCACCCGGTCCAGATCAGGAACGCGGCGAGCACGAAGCCGGCCCAGGCCAACCGGTTCAGCAGCTCCGCTCCGACGAAGATGAAGCCCAACCGGAACGCGAGCGCCCCGACCACCCCCCAGAAGAGCACCTTGTGCTGGTACGCGGCGGGTACCCGGAAATAGCCGAACAGCAGCGCGAAGACGAAGACGTTGTCGACGGAGAGGGCCTTCTCCAACAGGTAGCCGGAGAAGTACGCCACCGCCGGCTCGCTGCCGCGCCAGAACCAGATCAGCAGGCCGAAGCTGAGCCCGGCGGTGATCCAGACGGCGCTCCAGACCAGCGCCTCCCGCAGCTCGATCACGTGGTTGTCGCGGTGCAAGAGGACGTCGACCGCCAGCATGACGGCGATGACCGCGCCGACCACCGCCCAGGCCCAGAGCGGCGCCCGGAACGTCGCCTCGTCCACCCCGCGTCCTCCGCATCCACGACGGGACAGGCGGCTGGCACTCCCGACGCATGGCCGGCGCCGGCAGCACCGACGCGCCAGGCTCGCCCCCCGGCCGAGGATGAGCTGCGGCGGGACCGGACCGCGCCGCCCCCGAGCCTAGGCGAGCCACCCGCCAGCCGACGGCGGTCCACCGAAGTCGCCGCGAGCCGGCGCGCCTGCCCGGCCCCCGCTCCCGCGTCGGTGGATCCGGGCAGCGCCCGGGCGGCACCCAACGTCATCGACGACCTTGCCCCGGCCCGGTTCGCCTGGTATCCACAGATGCGCATGCGTAACCGCGCACGCGCCGGGCCGGCGCCGCGTCGGCCCCCGCTCCCACGAGGAGGTCCCGTGCCCATACCGGAGTGGACACCAACGACGAGCCGGCGCCGACGCCGGCTCGTTCCCGTACTGGCGACCGCCGCCGTGGTCGCCGCCCTGCTGCCGGCCGGCACCGCCACGGCCGCACCGGGCGACGCAGCGGCCGCGACACCGGGCCGCTCCGGCGCGTTCGGCGACGACAGCCACGCCTCCGCCGACGTCGACAACCGCACCGGTACGGCCGCACCCGACGCCCGCCAGCGGGGGCTCGCCCGGCGCGCCGACGCCGACGTCCGGTGGAACCGGCTCGGCACCCCGCAGGCGCTCGGCCCGGCCCGCACGCCCCTCGCCACCGGCCTGCCGGCCGATCCGGAGGCCGCCGCCCGGCGCTACCTCGCCGACAACCGCGACCTGTTCGGCCTCGACGCCGACACGGTCGCCGCGATGGACCGGCTGCTGGTCCGGCCGATCGGCCCGGGCGCGGTGGTCACCCTCCGGCAACGCCTCGGCGACCTCCCCGCCGGATACGACGGCCTGGTCACCGTGGCGGTCGTCGACGGCACCGTGGTCTCGGTCAGCTCCTCGCTGACCCGCGACGACACGACGCCCGCCCCGGCCACGCTCACCGGCGAGCAGGCGTACGCCGCCGCGCTCGCCGACGCCGGGCTGACCGCCGAGGGGGTGGCCAGCCACAGCGTCCGGCAGGTCGCCGTGCCCACCCCCACCGACGGCAACCGGGCCGCGTACGAGGTGACCCTGATCGGGAAGGCCACCGACCACCCGGCCGCCGTCACCACGTACGTCGACGGGATCACCGGCGGCGTCCTGGTCCGCGAGGACCTGGTCGACTTCGACTCCGACAACCCGAGCTGGGCGGTCTACCCGGCCACCCCACCGCAGGACCTCGCCGCGGGGCAGGACCCCCGGGTGCGCTGGTGCGGCGACCCCGCGCCGGGCTGCGCCGCCGCGTTCCGCGACCCGGCGAGCGGCCAGCCCTGGGACGTCGACCTGACCACCGGCACGCCGACCGGCACCTCCCGGGGCAACTCGGCCAACACGGTGGTCTCCTGGGGCGCGGGCAGCCCGCTGCTGCCGGCCCCGGCCAGCCCCGAGCGCCGCTACGAGTACCCCTTCACCGACCAGTGGCACCAGTCCCGCTGCAACCCGGCGGCGTTCACGTCGGCGCAGCGCAACGACGCCGACGCGGCCATCGCGAACCTCTTCGCGATGCACAACCGGATGCACGACTGGGCCTGGCACCTCGGCTTCACCGAGGCCACCTGGAACCTGCAGGCGGTCAACGTCGGCGCGGCCGGCCTGGGCGGTGACGCCGAGCAGGGCCGGGCCCAGCAGGGCGCGCTGAGCGGCAACCGGAACAACGCCAACCAGGGCACGCCCCGCGACGGCCTCCCGCCGAGCACCAACATGTACCTGTGGCAGCCGCAGGCCGGCGGGCCGTACCCGCCGTGCGTCGACGGCGACTACGACATGACGGTGATCGGGCACGAGTACACCCACGCGATCACCAACCGGATGATCGCCGGGCCGGACACCGGCATCAGCGGCCTCCAGGGCGGCGCGATGGGCGAGTCGTGGAGCGACCTGCTCGCCGCGGAGTACCTGTACGAGCACGGTCTGCGCGCCCCCGGCGAGACGCCCTTCGTCACCGGCGGGTACGTCACCGGCAACCTGGTCAGCGGCATCCGCAACCACGACATGAGCCGCAGCCCGCTGAACTACTCCGACGTCGGCTACAACACCGCCGGCCCGGCCGTGCACGCCGACGGCGAGATCTGGAGCGCCACCAACCACCGGATCCGGGCCGCCATGGTGAAGCGGTACGGCCTCGGCACCGGGCAGCGGCAGCTCGACTGCGCGCAGGGGAAGGTCACCGCGGACCAGTGCCCGGGCAACCGGCGCTGGGCGCAGCTGGTCTTC
Source organism: Micromonospora lacuserhaii (assembly GCF_036902735.1). Classification (NCBI taxonomy): domain Bacteria; kingdom Bacillati; phylum Actinomycetota; class Actinomycetes; order Micromonosporales; family Micromonosporaceae; genus Micromonospora; species Micromonospora lacuserhaii. The sequence goes on from NZ_JBAKHO010000006.1 coordinate 91,339, forward strand.
GACTCGTTCCTGCTCCAGGCCGCCAGCCAGGTCAGCATGCTCGACATGCGGGACAACCTGCTCACCGCCGACCTGCTCCGCTTCGGCGGGGCCGACCAGGAGCTGATCTGGGCCGAGTTCGCCCGCTCCGGCATGGGCCGGGACGCCGCCACCGTCGGCGCCGCCGACAGCGACCCGACGCCGAGCTTCGCCAGCCCTGCCGGCGGCAACGCCACCCTCACCCTGCGGGCCAAGGGCGACAGCGCCGACGCGCCGGTCCGGGTGTACGTCGGCGACTACGAGGCCCGGGCCACCCCGATCGCCGACACCGATCCGGCCACCCCGCTGCCGGACACCTTCGAGGCGGTCGCCGGGACGTACCAGCTGCTGGCGGTCGCGCCCGGCTTCGGCCACCAGCGGCTCAGCGTGGTCGCCCAGGCCGGCCAGGAGGGGTACGTCGACCTGCGGCTGAGCCGCAACCTGGCGTCCACCACCTCCGGCGCGGTGATCACCGGAGACGGGGTGAACCTGGACCGGATCGGCGACGACACCGAGGCCACCAACTGGGCCTCGCTGGACGGCGTCGCCGGCAGGCAGGTCACCGTGGCGCTGCCCGGGGACGCGGCCCAGGTGGTCAAGCGGGTGAACGTCAGCGCCATGCTCCGCCCGGCGATCGTCGGGGACGCCGACGCGGGCGGGCAGAACGCGTTGAGCGCGCTGCGCGCGTTCGCCGTGTCGACCTGCGACGCGACCACCACCGACTGTGCCGACCCGGCCCGCTGGCAGCGGATCTACACCAGCGACGCCGACGCGTTCCCCGGTGGGAAGTACCGGGCCTACACCCGGGACATCAACCTGCGCTCGTTCCGGGTGCCGACCACCCTCGCCACCCACGTGAAGCTGGAGGTGCTGGCCAGCCAGTGCACGGGCGGGCCCGCGTACGCCGGGGAGCAGGACGACGACCCGGCCACCACGACCGACTGCGCGACCGCCAGCCCGGCGCGCGACCAGGTCCGGGTCGCCGAGTTCCAGGTGTTCTCGAAGTGATGCCCGCCGGGGGTCGGGCGATGCCCGGCCCCCGGCGGCCCCCGATCAGCGACGGGCCGGCGTCCAGCGCCCGGGCTGCCGCTCGAAGGGCCGGCCTCCGGTGCCACCGTCGGCCGCGCCGGCGGCGCGGGTGAGCTGCCGCAGCCGCATCAGCAGGCCGACGCCGAGGAAGAGCAGCAGCCCACCGAGGAGGAAGGCCGCCTGTACCAGCCCGAAGCCGCCGGGGCCGGTCTGCGCCCGGTTCGCGGCGGCGGGCGGCGGCACGTCGGCGACCGCCGCCTCGGTCGGCTCGGCGTCCTCGGTGGCGGGCACGGTCGGCTCGGCGGGCACCGTCGGCTCGGCCGGCACCGTCGGCTCGGCCGTCGGGGCGGTTGCCGCGCCGACCACCTCCCGGGTGGCGGTCTGCCGGGCGAGCAGGCGCAGACCCTCGTCGTACGCCTCGGCGGCGAGGGTGAGCTGCCCCTCGGTGACGTCCTCCGCGAAGGCCACCTGGTAGCGAGCGGTGACCGTACGGTCCGGGCAGAGCGTGCCCGGGTCGAGCTCCCGGTCGGTCAGCCGGGCCACGTCCCCGTCGGTCCTGATCTCCAGCGGGAAGGAGCCGGAGTCCTCCACCCGGTCCATCTTCACCTGGTCCAGCCGCAGGCCGCCCTGCACGCTGAGCACCATCGACCAGCGCACCTTGAGGCAACCGCCGCCGTCGCGGCGGACCACCGCGGAGACCGTGCGCACCTGGTCATCCGCGCTGAACTCGTCGGGCAGGCCGCTCAGCTCGGTGGCGAACCCGGGCGCGGCCGACGCCGGCGTCGGCGCCGCCAGCCCCGTCGCCGACAGGCAGGCCAGCACCACCCCGACCCGCAGCGCGTTGCGCCACACCGTCATCACCGCCTCGTCCTTTCGTGGGTCCGGTCCACTCGCCACGCTATGAGCGGGCCGGGGAAGCCGGTAGACGGGCGTGTTCGCACCGACCGCCACATCCGGGGCGCGTTATCACCGGCTGTGGTGAACCGGTCACCGTCGCCCCGCGACACGCCCGGAAAGCCGGCCGGGGCACAATTCCAGGGTGTCCGACCTTTCCGCGGCCTTCGTCCGGCTGCACGCCCGGCTCGCCCCGGTGCCCTTCGTTCCCGAGGTGCGGCTGCACCAGGCCGACGAGCCGATCGGGCTGTGGGAGCTGACCGAGGGCGAGTTCCGCAGCGCCCAGCCCCCGCCGTTCTGGGCCTTCGCCTGGGCCGGCGGGCAGAGCCTGGCCCGCTACGTCACCGACCACCCCGAGCTGGTCGCCGGCCGCCGGGTGCTCGACCTGGCCGCCGGCTCCGGCCTGGTGGCCATCGCCGCCGCGAAGGCCGGCGCGGCGTCCGTGCGCGCCGTCGAGGTGGACGACCGGGCGGTCGCGGCGGTCGCGCTGAACGCCGACGCCAACGGGGTACGCGTCGACGCCGAACTCGGCGACATCCTGGACGGCGACGCCGGAGGCGCGGACGTGGTGCTCGCCGGGGACGTCTTCTACAGCGAGGCGATGGCGAAGCGGATGCTGCGTTTCCTGCTCCGGGCGGCCCGCACCGAAGGGGCCCGGGTGCTGGTCGGCGACCCCGGGCGGGCGTTCCTGCCCCGCGAGCGGTTCCGCGAGCTGGCCGCGTACGACGTGCCGGTGCCGGAGGCGCTGGAGAGCGTACGGGTGAAGCGCACCACCGTCTGGGAGCTGGACCCGACACCGCCGGGAGCCGCCCGCTAGCGTGTCGGCGTGCTGTTCCGGGGCTGGGAGTCCGTCGACGCGCCCTGGCCCGACGTGGCGACGGTCGTCGACCACGTGGGCGTCGCGCACCTGGTGGTGACCCGGCACGCGCTGGTCCGGCAGGTCCTCGCCGAACCGGTGACCTGGCTGCCCGACAACGCCCTGGACGCGGTGACCCCGGTCCCGGTGGCGGCGCTGCGGATCCTCGCCCGGCACCGGTTCCGGCTGCCGCCGACGCTTGCCAACAACTCCGGGGCGAGCCACCCGGCGATCCGGGAAATCGTCGCCGAGGCGCTGCACCCGGCCCGGGTGGACGCGCAGCGGCCCTGGCTGACCGACCTGGTCCGGCGGCGGGTGGCCCGGCTGGATACCGCGTTGGCCGCCGGGGAACCGGTCGACCTGTACGCCGCGCTCGCCGCCGACCTGCCGCTGCTGGTGCTGGCCCGGCTGGTCGACCTGCCGGACGCCCCGGTCGAGGCGGTGAAGGATTTCGCCCGGGCCGCGCTGGAGCTGTTCTGGGCCCCGCTGGACGCCGACCGGCAGCTCGCCCTGGCCGCCGAGGTGGGCCGGTTCCACACCGTGCTGCGGGACTTCGCCGCCACCGGCGGCGGGCTCGCCGCCCGGCTCCGGGCCGCCGGCCACTCCCCCGACGTGGTGGTCGGCGCGCTCTTCTTCCTGCTGGTCGCCGGCCAGGAGACCACCTCGCAGTTCCTCACCCTGCTGCTGCACCGGCTGGCCGGCGAGCCGACGGTCCGCGCCGGGCTGCGGGACGGCAGGGTGGCGGTCGCCGACGTGGTCGAGGAGGGACTGCGGCTGGAGCCGCCGATCGTGACCTGGCGGCGGGTGGCCGCGGCCGACACCACGCTCGGCGGGACGGCGGTGGCGGCGGGGACCAGCGTGGTGCTCTGGCTGGCCCGCGCCGGACGCGACCCCGAGGTGGTGGCGGAGCCTTCCGGGTTCCTCCCCGGTCAGCGCGGCTCGCGCCGGCACCTGGCCTTCGGGGCCGGGGCGCACCGCTGCGTCGGCGCGCAGCTGGCCCGGATGGAGGCGGCGGTGGTGGTCGCCGAGGTCGCGGCACTGCTGGACGGGGTGACGGTGGTCCGCGCGCCGTGGTGCCCGGACAACCTCACCTTCCGGATGCCGGACGCGTTCGTGGTCCGTCGGCCCTGAGCTGCCAGAGAGGCGACCGGGGCAACGACGACCCTCAGGTGTTCAGCTGATCTCCTCGGCCCAGGCCCGCCAGTCGTCGAGCACCCCGTGGAGGGCCGGGGTGAGCCAGCCGGGGGCGGAACGCCGGAAGACCCCTGGGTCCATCGCGCCCGCGCCCATCGGCAGCGCGCCGAGCAGGTCGGGTACCAGGTCGGTCAGGTTGGTCCAGTGCACCAGCTCCGGCTCCGTCGGCCAGGCGCCGATCACCACCCCGGCGGGGACCGCCCGTCGCTCCAGGGCCTCCAGGGTCAGCGCGGTGTGGTTGAGCGTGCCGAGCCCGGCGCGGGCCACCACCACCGCCGGGGCGTCCAGGGAGACCGCCAGGTCGGCCACCGTCCACGGCTCGCCGGACGGGCGCAGCCCCATCGGTACGAGCAGCCCGCCGGCCCCCTCGATCAGCACCAGGTCGTGCTTGTCGACCTCGGCCCGGATCGCGTCGACCGCGGTGTAGAGCTCCAGCGGTTCCAGCTCGGCGACCCGGGCCGCGGCGAGCGGGGCGAGCGGGTCCGGATAGCTGGCCAGGGTCCGGCCGGTCAGCGGGGCGGCCAGCCGGGTCACCGAGTCGACGTCGCCGGGCTCGCCGGAGGCCGTACCCGTCTGCCCTGGTTTGATCACCGCCACCCGCAGGCCGGCGGCCTGCGCGGCGGCCGCGATGGCAGCGGTGACCACCGTCTTGCCGACCTCCGTGTCGGTGCCGGTGACCAGCACCGCCCCCTTCCATGGGCTGGTCAAGGCGCACACTCCACGATGACCTCCAGGGCGCGGTCGAAGTCGGCCCGCGGCACCCCGGCGGAGATCGTCAGTCGCAGCCGGGATCGGCTGTCCGGGGTGGACGGCGGGCGGAAGCAGCCGACCGCGACGCCGCGGTCCCGGCAGTCGGCGGCCCAGGTGGTGGCCGCCTCCGGGCCGGGGGCGGTCACCGACACCACGGCGGCGTCGGGGGCGGAGACGGTCAGCCCGGCGGCGGTCAGCCGGCGCACCGCCGACGCGGCCCGGTCGGCCAGCTCGGCGCGCAGGTCGTCGCCGGCCCGGGCCAGCTCGACGGCGGCGTGCACGCCGGCGACGACCGCGGGCGGCGGCGCGGTGTCGAAGATGAAGGTCCGACCCGTCTCGATCAGGTGCCGGACGAACTCGGCCGGCCCGGCGACCACCCCGCCGGCGCCACCGAGCGCCTTGGAGAGGGTGGCGGTGACCACCACGTCCGGCTCGCCGGCCAGCCCCGCGGCGGCGACCCCGCCGGCGCCGGCCGGACCGGTGACGCCGAGCGCGTGCGCGTCGTCGACCAGCAGCAGCGCGCCGTGCCGGCGGGCCACCGCGTGCAGCGCGGCCAGCGGGGCGAGGTCCCCGTCGACGGAGAAGACCGACTCGGTGACCACCACCGCCGGGCGGCCGGGCGCGGCGGCCAGCGCGGCGGCCACCGCGTCGACGTCGGCGTGCGGGGTGACCACCGTCTCCGCGCCGGAGATCCGGCAGCCGTCGATCAGCGAGGCGTGGTTGTGCGCGTCGGAGACGAGCAGGGTGCGGGGCTGGACGAGCCCGCGGACGGCGGCCAGATTGGCCAGGTAGCCGGAGGAGAAGACCAGTGCCCGGTCGGCGCCGAGCCAACCGGCCAGGGCGTCCTCCAGGGCGTGGTGGGCGTCGGTGGAGCCGCGCACCAGCCGCGACCCGGTGGCACCCAGCCCGTACGCGGACAGTGCCCGCGCGGCGGCGGCGGTGACCTCGGGGTGGGTGGCCAGGCCCAGGTAGTCGTTGCCGGCCAGGTCGACCACGGCGTCGCCGGCGGCGCGGGGGCGCAGTGTCCGGGTGAGTCCCGCCTTGGCCCGCAACTCGGCGCGGCGGTCGAGCGCCGCCAGCCAGTCCGCCACCGTCACTCCCCACCGCCGTCGACCGCTTCCGCCGGGCGAAGTTACCACCCGCCCGCCGGGGCCCGGCGGTTCCACTCGGTTCGCCTTGACCTCAACCTCGGTTCAGCTCGCCGGGTCGACGGATGCGCCGGTGCGGGCGCTGCTGGCCGACGAACTGACCGACATCGGACATCCGGAGCCCGGGGAAGCGGCCATTTCTCGGCGCCGAGGGGCCTTGTAGGGTACGAGCCATGCCAGAGATCCTCGACCAGGCCCGGACCCAGGTGCTGGAGAACGGCGTCGGCCTCGACGAGGCCGGTGTCCTCGCCGTGCTGAACCTGCCCGACGAAGACGTCCCCGCCGCCCTGCAGCTCGCCCACGAGGTACGGATGCGCTGGTGCGGCCCGGAGGTCGAGGTCGAGGGCATCGTGTCGCTCAAGACCGGCGGCTGCCCGGAGGACTGCCACTTCTGCTCGCAGTCCGGCCTGTTCACCTCCCCGGTCCGCTCGGTCTGGCTGGACATCCCCTCCCTGGTCGAGGCGGCGAAGCAGACCGCCGCGACCGGGGCGACCGAGTTCTGCATCGTGGCCGCCGTGCGCGGCCCGGACGACCGGCTGATGAAGCAGATGCGCGAGGGCGTCGCCGCCATCAAGGCGGAGGTCGACATCCAGGTCGCCGCGTCGCTGGGCATGCTCAGCCAGGAGCAGGTCGACGACCTGGTCGAGATGGGCGTGCACCGCTACAACCACAACCTGGAGACCTGCCGCTCCTACTTCCCGAACGTGGTCACCACGCACTCCTGGGAGGAGCGCTGGGAGACGCTGAAGATGGTCCGCGAGTCCGGCATGGAGGTCTGCTGCGGCGGCATCCTCGGCCTGGGCGAGACGGTGGAGCAGCGCGCCGAGTTCGCCGCCCAGCTCGCCGCGCTGGACCCGCACGAGGTGCCGCTGAACTTCCTCAACCCCCGGCCGGGCACCCCGCTGGGTGACCGCCCGGTGGTGGAGGGGAAGGACGCGCTGCGGGCCATCGCCGCGTTCCGGCTGGCCATGCCGCGCACCATCCTCCGGTACGCGGGCGGCCGGGAGATCACGCTGGGCGACCTGGGCACCCGCGACGGGCTGCTCGGCGGGATCAACGCGGTCATCGTCGGCAACTACCTGACCACCCTGGGTCGGCCGGCGACCGCCGACCTGGAGCTGCTCGACGACCTGAAGATGCCGGTCAAGGCCCTCTCCGCGACCCTGTGAGGTAGACGGTGACCGAACTGGTCGAGCCCACGGTGACCTGGTGCGACCGCTGCGGCGAGAGCGCCACGGCGGTCCCGCACCCGGGTTGCGCGGCAGCGCGGGCGCTGGAGCCGCCGCGGTACTGCGCGCACTGCCGCCGTCGGATGAAGGTGCAGGTGCTCCCGGTCGGCTGGTCGGCGGTCTGCGTCGCGCACGGCGAGATCCGGGGCTGAGCCGGTGCTGCGGGGGCAGAGCGTGACGCTGCGACCGGTGACGGACGCGGATGTGCCCGCCCTCGCGGCGATCCGGGCCACACCGGAGGTACGGCGCTGGTGGCGCGGCGGCGACGACCTGGTCGCCGCGGTCCGCGCCGAGCTGGCCGACGACGACCTCACCGGGTACGCCATCGAGCACGACGGCCGGGTCGTCGGCCTGGTGCAGTACTACGCCGAGCCGGACCCGGACTACCGGCACGCCGCGCTGGACATCTACCTCGACCCGGCGGTGCACGGCGCCGGGCTGGGCGGGGACGCGATCCGCACGCTGGCCCGGCACCTGGTCTCCGCGCACGGCCACCACCGGCTCACCATCGACCCGGCCGCGGCGAACACCGCCGCGATCCGGGCGTACGCCAAGGTCGGTTTCCGGCCGGTGGGCATCATGCGCCGCTACGAACGCGGTGCGGACGGCAGCTGGCACGACGCCCTCCTGATGGACCTCCTCGCCGAGGACCTGCCTGACTGACTCAGCCGGTGAAAGCCTGAAGGATCTCGGACAGTTTCCCGTTCGGTCGGCGGGCTCAGCCGCTGGTTGCAACACCTTCGTTGATGTGGTGGAGGTGGTTGCTGGTGGCGGGGCGGTTGTCGGCGGGGGAACGGGAAGAGATCGGTTTGGGTCGGGCGGCGGGGCTGTCCGTGCGGGAGATCGCTCGCCGGTTGGGGCGGGCGCCGTCGACGGTGAGTCGGGCAGCGCCGTTGGTTGGCACACCAGATGTCTCATGTCCGCCCGATCCGTGTCGACGGCTCGTCCGCGGCCTCGGCCGGCGGCCCGGATTCGGCCGGCTCCCGGTCCTGCGGCGGTGGCGACGGATCGCGTCCCGTGCGCTCAGGGCGCCGGCGGTCACGCCGCCGGTCCACCAGGGCCGCGACCAGCAGCGATCCCGCCGCCGCGGCGCGGCCCCACCGGCGCAGAACGGCGCGGACCGGGCCGGGCGGCGACGGCGGGGGCGGCCCGGGCACCACCACCCGGTCGACCCCTGGGTACGCGAGCCGGGAAGCTTCGATCGCCTCCTCCTCCGACCGCACGGCCCGGTTTGCGGACATGACCACGGGTCCCATCTCGTCGCGATAACGCCAGCGCCACCCGTCGCCGTCCGGCCACAGCTCGATCCGCTCACCCGGTCGGTCCCGCGGCGGAGTCAGCGGCAGGCCGGCGCCGTTCCGGTCTGCGGGCTCCCCCGTCGCCCGCCCCCCGGCCCGCCCCAGGTCGGCGCGGGTGAGTTCGCCGATGCCACCGGATCCGCTCCGGCGCAGCGCCCGGGCCGCGAGGAATGCGACCCCGCCGGTCAGGAGTGGCAGGACGAGCGCCAGCACCCGGAACAGCGCCAGCAGGTCGTAGACGGACACCCGCAGCAGCCGGGCGAGGATGTCGTCCCCCGCAGCGACAGTCAGCACAACGTAGAAGGTCAGCGCACCGACGCCGACGGCCAACCGGACCGGATGGTCGCGGGGCCGGTCGAGCAGATGGTGCTGCCGACGGTCCCGTGTAAGTATCCGCTCGGCGAACGGCCAGGCGTAGAGGGCCAGGAAGGTGATCCCGCCGAGCACCACGCCGGGCAAGAACGGGACCGGCACGAGGTGCCCGGCGATGCGGAACTCCCACGGCGGGAACAGTCGCAGCGCGCCGTCGCCCCAGGCGACGTACCAGTCCGGCTGGGCCGGTGAGGTGGACTGGGCCGGCTCGAAGGGACCGTAGAGCCAGACCGGGTTGATCTGCACCAGGCCGCCCAGGGCGAACAGCACCGCCAGCACCCAGGCGAACAGGGCGAGGGAACGCAGGGCGTAGCTCGGCCAGAGCAGCGATCCGACCACGTTGTGCTCGGTCCGCCCCGGGCCCGGGAACTGGCTGTGCTTCTGCCGCACCAGGATGGCCAGGTGCAGCGACACGAGGGCGACCAGGACCGCCGGCACCAGCAGCACGTGGCTGATGAACAGCCGGGGGATCATCACGTCGGAGGGGAACTCCCCACCGAGGCCCAGCGACACCAGCCACGCTCCGACCAGGGGTATCGACTCCACCACCGACACGATGATCCGCAGTCCCATGCCCGAGATCAGGTCGTCCGGCATGGAGTAGCCGGTGAATCCGTTGGCCAGCGCGAGGGTCAGCATGGTCACGCCGATCAGCCAGTTGAGCTCGCGCGGCTTGCGGAACGCTCCGGTGAAGAAGATCCGGGTCAGATGCAGCAGGATCGCCGCGACGAAGACCAGCGCGGCCCAGTGGTGGGTCTGCCGGATCAGCAGGCCGGCCCGGATGTCCCAGCTCAACCGGACCGTCGAGGCGTATGCGGCGGAGGTGGTGGCGCCGTCCAGCGGGGCGTACCCGCCGTGGTAGACCCGGTCGGCGGAGCTGGCGTCGAAGAAGAAGGTGAGGTAGATGCCGGTGAGGATCAGCGCGAGGAACGAGTAGAGCGCGATCTCGCCGAGCATGAACGACCAGTGGTCGGGGAAGACCTTCGCCAGCGCCCGACGGGTGATCGGGGAGAGCCGCAGCCGGTCGTCCAGCGCGCGGGCCAGCCGGCCGGTGATCACGGCCGGCTCCAGAAGCCGGCGCCGGGCGGTGTGGTGAAGTCTCCGGTGGCGCGGAGGAAGCCGTCCGGTCCGATCTCGACGGGCAGGCCGGGCAGGGCCCGCGCGGCCGGGCCGGCCACCGGTCGGGCGTTCGCCATCAGGTCGAACGAGGACTGGTGGCAGGGGCAGAGCACCTGCCCGGTGCCCTTGAGGTAGAGCCGGACCGGGCAGCCGGCATGCGTGCAGAGCAGGGACCAGACGACCAGGCCGTCCAGGTGTCCGCCGGAGGGCGGCCGGGTGAAGCGTTCCGGTTCCAGCCGTACCGCGAAGGCGGGGGCGTCCCCGGCGTCGGCGTTGCCCTGCGGGAACACCCCGACCATCGCGTTCGCCGGCACGTCCTCGGGCCGCAGCGGGCGTCCGTCGCCGTCGACCAGCCGCACGCCGGGTCCCCACGGGGTGTCCTTCAGCGCCTTCACCGGGTCGGCCCGGTCCCACGGCAGCAGGGACCGCAGCGGGAACAACGCGGCGGCGCCGAGCGCGGTCAACGCCAGTCCGAGGGCGGCGAGCAGGCCACGCCGCCGCACCGGGCTGTCCGGCGCGGTCAGCACCGCCGCGGTCATCGCCTGCTCCGCGGGGGGCGGGGCGAAGCCCTCGTGCTCCTCGACGTACCCGCCGACCGGCACGAGGCGTCGTCCCCACACCGCCAGACCAACAGCCAGGCCGGCGCAGGCCACCGCCAGGCAGATCCCCTCCCACCGGGTGTTCCCGCCCAGCCCGTACGTCACCGCGAAGCCCACCGCCCCGACCGCGCTGGCCAGGAATGCAGTGATGATCCGACGGCTTGCCGCCCGCTCGGCCGCCGAAGGACGCCGGCCGCTCACTCCCCCGCCCTCCGGCCCAGCCACCGGGCGGCCGCCACCAGCAGCCCCAACACCGCCAGCCAGGCCACCAGCCCTTCGGCCAGCGGGCCGAGCCGCCCGAGCCGGTTGCCGCCCCGGTCCAGACGCTCGCCGCGCAGCCGCTCCACGTAACCGGTCAGGTCGTTAACCTGCGCGTCGCTGAGGACCTGACCAGGGAAGACCGGCATCAGCCCGGGGCCGACCCGGACCGCCTCGGCGACCTGCGTCGCCGTGGCGTCGTACAGCGGCGGGGCTATCCAGCCGCTGGTCAGCACCGCACCGGCACCGGTGGCGCCGTGGCACGGGGCGCAGTTCGCCGCGAAGACCTCCCGGCCGGAGACGACGTTCCCCGGCGTGACCCGCGGAACCTGCGGCCCGCCCCCGCCGAAGCTGGCCACCTGGCCGACCAGGGCCGCGATGTCATCGGCGGAGAAGACGGGTGCGCCGCGGCGGGCCTGCGGCACCTCCTGGGACACGGGCATGCGGCCGGTCGAGAGCTGGAAGTCCGTCGAGGCGGGACCCACGCCGACCAAGGAAGGCCCCCGCTGCGACCCCTGTCCCTGCTCGCCATGACAGCTCGCGCAGTGCTCCAGGTAGAGCTGCCTGCCCCGGTCGCCCGAGCCGGGCGGTGGCGTGGTGGCGGCCGTGGTCGCCGACTCCTGCGGGGTCGGCGCGGGCGCCACCACGACCGGGCCGGCGGCGAGCAGCAGGACGGGTCCCACCGCGAGGGCCCGGCGCGCGTGCAGGGCGGGCAGGCGGGTCGCCGTTCGTGGCTGTCGCATCGGTCAGTCCAGGGTGTAGAGATAGGCAACAATGTCCTGCGCGTCGATCGCGTCGACTCCCAGATTCGGCATCGCCGTGCCCGGCTCCACGCCCTGCGGGTCGGAGATCCAGCGCCGCAGGTTGTCGGCGTTGTTCGGCAGCTCACCGGCGATGTAGGAGCGGGCGCCGAAGCGGGTCAGGGGCGGGCCGACCAGGCCGTCGGCGCGGGTGACGCCGGGAATGGTGTGGCACGACCCGCAGCCGTACTGGGCAATCAGGTCCGCGCCCCGGTCGGGCCGCCCGCTCCGCGACTCCGGGGGCGGCGGTGCGGGCGTCGAGGCGCAGCCGGTGATCGCGACGACCGGCAGACTGATCAGGGCCGCACCGAGCGCCCAGAGCCGACAGGACAGCTTCATCGGACCCTCCCTTCCGTTCCGGCTTCGACCGCCGCCGGGCCGGTCCATGGGCGCACCGGGCCCCGACGCAGGCTGTCGGGGCGGTCCCGGTCCATTCGCAGCAGCCAGCGCAGGAACACCGTCAGCGCCACGACCAGCACGACCAGATCCATCGGCACCCACATCACCAGGCCGGCGAGCTGCTGGTCGGCGAGCGGCGAGGCGTCGAACATCCGGGTGGGGTAGACCGGTTCCGGGGCGAAGGTGAGTACGGCGCCGAGGGCGGAGGCGGGCAGCATGCTGCCGAGCAGCACCAGCACGGTCACCGGCGCGGGCGCCCGGTGCCGTGCCGAGCCGAGCACCGGCGCCCAGAACAGCCAGGCCGCCGCCAGGAACCACAGATGCTCGGCCGCGTGCGCCACGAGACGGTCCACCGCCGCGACGTACGGCCCCGGCAGGTGCCAGAACCAGAGGCCGACGGTCTGCCCCGCTCCGGCCAGCAGGGCGGACACGGTCGGCCGGCGCATCCGGCGTACCGGCGGCGCCACCCGGCACCGGGCGATCAGCCGGCGCAGCGGCGGCGGCGCGGCCAGGCTCAGCGGCAACCCCGCCGCGCCCGCCGCCAGCAGCGGCCCCGCCACCAGCAGGAGGAGCATGTGCTGGGCCATGTGCCCGGCGAACGAGGCCTCGGCCATCTCGTGCAGCGGGCCCTGGTCCGCGGCGAGCACCACCAGCAGCCCCGCGGCGAAGGCGCCCACCCGCCAGCCCGGTACGACCTCACCGGGACCCCGACGGACCCACAGCTCCTGTACGCCCCGCCCGTATCCCGCCGCCAGCAGGCAGGTCGTGACGACCACCAACATGGTCAGCAGTCCCTCGGCCACCGGGGTCGGGCCGGGCCCGTGGGCCCGGTAGACGCTCAGCCCTGACATGGTGGGAACACCAGCACGGCGGCCCCGCCGAGCACGATGATGGCCAGGAACAGCAGGTTGGCCCAGATGCCCACGGCGGCGAGCATCCGGGAGCGGCCGAACGCCGGATCCTCGGCGCCGGTGGCCGGTGCCCGCGCGGTGTGTCGCCAGACCAGCGCGGCCACCAGCAGCGACCCCACCGTGACCAGGCCCGGGATCACCACCGCCAGGCCGACGGCCTGCCAGAGCGGTACGGCGGAGACCCGCTCGGAGCCGGCGGCACAGACGAGCTCGTCCAGGCTCCAGCCGACGAGCAGGTGCACCGCCCAGGCGACGGCACCACCGAGCACGCCGTACCAGAGCAGCAGGCCGCCGGCCAGCCGGGCGTGCGGACCGGGCCGGGTGTTCATCACAGCCGCGGGGAGAGGTAGAGGGTGAACAGGATGGCGACCCACACCAGGTCGACGAAGTGCCAGTAGATTGCGGCGTTGCGGACCCGCTCGTGCCGCTGGGCGCCGAAGCTGCCCCCGTGCAGGGAGGCGGCGAGCAGCCAGCCGATCATGGTCAGCCCGACCAGCACGTGGAGCCCGTGGAAGCCGGTGATCAGGTAGAACAGCGAGCCGTACACGTCGGTGGTCATGGTGAACTGCTTCAGCTTCTCGGCGTACTCGGTGCCCAGCAGGGCCAGGAAGGTCATCCCGAGCGCCAGCGTGGTGGCCAGTCCGCAGCGCAGCCGCCACCGCTGGCCGTGGCGGATGCCGTGCTCCGCCCAGATCACCGGAAGGCTGCTGGGTACCAGCACGGCGGTCATCACCAGCGGCGTGAGCAGCTCCGGGTCCTGGATGCCGTCCGGCGGCCACTGTGGGCCGTACTGGAAGCGGAGGTAGAAGTAGCTACCGAGCAGGCAGGCGAAGAGGGTGGCCTCGGTGGCCACCAGCATCACCATGCCCCACCAGCCGGTCGACCGGCCGACCGGCAGCTCCGTGCTCAGCGCCTCGGCGCTGGTGGACGCCGCCAGGACCCCACCCCGCTCGGTCATGCCGCCACCCCGGGTTCCTCTTCGGGTTGGCGGGGCGGCCAGAGCCAGACCGCGATCGTCGCCACGACCACGACCATGGCGACGGCCGCGACCGGATACCAGGCCAGAAGCATGGCGGTGAAGAAGACCAACAGCGCGCCGGCGAGCAGGAGCGGCTTGAGCGTGGACTCCGGCATCTCCACCGCCCGTTCGGGACGGCCGTCCAGCTCGCTGGTGAAGAGCGTGCGGCGTCCTTCGCTGAGGATGCGGTCCTCCGTCGCGCCCACGCCGGTCGACTCGGCGGTCCGCTCGTCCCAGGCCGGGTGCAGGCTGTACACCCGGGGCAGGACCGGGAAGTTGTACGGCTCGGGCGGCGAGACGGTCGACCACTCCAGGCTGTCGCCCTCCCACGGGTCGGCCGGGGCCGGGCGGCCCCGGCGTACCGCGTGCACCACGCCGACGAGCACAAGCAGCAGCCCGACGGCGAGCAGGTACGACCCGGCGGTGCTGACCAGGTTCCACCCGTCCCAGCCCGGCTCGCTGCGGTAGGTGTAGACCCGCCGGGGCATGCCGAACAGGCCGTAGAGGTGCATCGGGAAGAACGTGACGTGCATGCCAGCGAAGACCAGCCAGAACGCCCAGCGCCCCAGGCCCTCGTGGTACATCCGGCCGGTGATCTTGGGCAGCCAGTAGTAGATCCCCGCGAGCATCGGGAAGACCGCCCCACCGATCAGCACGTAGTGGAAGTGCGCCACCACGAAATAGGAGTCGGTGACCTGCTGGTCGAACGCGGTCAACGCGAACATCGCGCCGGTGAAGCCGCCCAGCACGAAGGTCACCACAAACCCGATGACGAACATCAGCGGCACCCGGATGACCAGCCGACCGAGCAGCATGGTGGCCAGCCAGGCGAAGATCTGGATCCCGGACGGGATGGTGATTATCGTGCTGGCCGCGCTGAAGAAGCTGTACGAGAGCTGAGGCAGTCCGGTGGCGAACATGTGGTGCACCCACACCCCGAACGAGATGATCGCGATGGCCACGATGGAGAGCACCATCAGCGGATAGCCGACCACGCCGCGGCGGGTGAACGCGGGCAGCACCGCGGAGACGATGCCCAGCGCGGGCAGCACGATGATGTAGACATCGGGGTGTCCGAAGATCCAGAACAGGTGCTGCCAGAGCAGCACGTTCCCACCGGCGTCCGGGTCGAAGAAGTGGGTGCCGAACCGGCGGTCGAGGAAGAGCATGGCGTTGTCCAGGTTCAACGCCGGCAGCGCGAAGATCACCATGAATGCGGTGGCCACGATCGCCCAGACGAACAGCGGCACCCGGTTGAGCGACATCCCGGAAGCGCGCAACTTGAGGGAGGTGACGATGAAGTTGATCGCCCCGGAGGTGGTGGAGATGCCGAGGAAGAGCAGTCCGAGCGCGTAGACGTCCATGTGCAGGCCGGGGTTGTGCTGCTCTCCGCTGAGCGGCACGTAGGCGAACCAGCCGTTGTTCGGCGCCGCACCGAACGGCAGACTCGCCCACATGAACAGCCCGGCGAAGAGGAAGACCCAGTAGCCGAACGCGTTCAACCTCGGGAACGCCATGTCCCGGGAGCCGATCATGAGCGGGACGAGGAAGTTGCCGAAGCCGAACAGCATCGGCGTGGCGAACAGGAAGATCATGGCCGTGCCGTGCATGGTGAAGAGCTGGTTGTACTCCTGGGGCGACACGACCCCCGCCTCGGGTCGGGCGAGCTGGGTCCGCATGACCAGTGCGCTGAGCCCGGCCAGGACGAAGAAGAACCCGGCGGTGACCAGGTAGCGGCGGCCGATCCTCTTGTGGTCGACGGTGCTGAACCAGGCCCGCAGCGAGGGGGGCTCGGCCCACTGTTCCGTCAGCCGCGTCAGCTCCTCGCGGCTGATGCCGGACGGCGGTGTGATGGTCGCGGACATCAGCGCGCCTACTCGAGCGATCGCAGATAGGTGATGAGGTCGGGCATCTGGGTGGCGTCGACCGGCTGCGGGGGCATGGCGTTGCCGGGCTTGACGGTCTGCGAGTTGGCGATCCAGCCGCCGAGGTGCCCGGCGGTGTTGGGCACCGCCCCGGCGCCGATGCTCCACCGGGAGCCGAGGTTAGACAGATCCGGCCCCACCTGCCCCTGCGCGCTGGTACCCCGCACCGCGTGGCAGGCGGCGCAGGTGCCCTGCGTGAACGCCAACTGGCCGCGCCGTTCGGCCTCGGTCCGGGGCTCGCGCGCCGGGGCGTTCAGGCGGGCCAGCCACGCGTCGAAGTCGGCGCGGGGTTGCGCGACGACCAGGAAGGCCATGTGGGCGTGCTGGGTGCCGCAGTACTCGGCACACTGGCCCCGGTAGCTGCCGGCGCGCTCCGCCTGCAACCAGGTCTCCCGGGTCTCACCGGCGATCAGATCCGTTTTCGGCATGAGCTGCGGCACCCAGAAGCTGTGCAGCACGTCGTCGGTGCGCAGGCGCACCCTGACACGCTCGCCCACCGGGATGTGGACCTCGTTGGCGGTGGCGCCGGACGCCCCCGGGTAACGCACCTCCCACCACCACTTGTGGCCGGTCACCTCCACGATGGGGGCGTTCGGACCGGGACCGTGACCGAGCGCCGCGAGGTCACGCAGGCCTACCGCGTAGACGGCGACGAGGATGACGAAAGGCAGCCCGGCACCGGCGATCGTGACGAAGCGCACGGGTTGCCCGTGCCGCACCCGGGCGTTGCCCCGCCGGAAGACCAGCGCCCAGGTCAGCAGCACCATGACCTCGACGAACACCCCCGTGGAGATCCAGAACAAGAGCCACCAGAGGCCCGCGACCCCGGCCGCCCCGGTCCCAGCGGGATTCAGCGCCGACGGAGTGTCGCCGGCGCACCCGGCGAGCAGGAGCAGGCCGTACAGCGCCGTGAGCATCGGACGCGGCCGGCGGTGCCGCCCGGCCGCGCTCGAGGTCGTCTCCGCTGTGCTGTCCACCATCAGCGACCTTAGGGGCCTCTGGGGGTTATCAGACGGTTTCTGGTGAATATGCGGATCTGCCCTTCAGGTGTCTCTATGGTGAAGGCGCATACCACTCCATCCACAAGCGCCCCAGGCCTGGACAGGAAGATCATGCGCGCCTCCAGCGTGGACCTCGTCGCGGACACCGCCGAAGCGGCCGCCGGACGCCGGACGATGGCCTGGTTCGCCGGCGGCCTCGCCGCAGCGGCGGTGGTGGCCGGCGGATGGCTGGCACCCCCGGACGAGGTGCAGGGCCAGGCGCAGCGCCTGATGTACCTGCACGTTCCCGCCGCCTGGGTGGCCTACGCCGCGTTCGCCGTCGTGCTGGCCGCCAGCGGCGCGTACCTCATCGGGGGCGACCTGCGCTGG
Source organism: Micromonospora lacuserhaii (assembly GCF_036902735.1). Taxonomy (NCBI): domain Bacteria; kingdom Bacillati; phylum Actinomycetota; class Actinomycetes; order Micromonosporales; family Micromonosporaceae; genus Micromonospora; species Micromonospora lacuserhaii. Next base: position 108,526 of record NZ_JBAKHO010000006.1, read on the forward strand.
GACCGGTTCGCCCGCGCCGGCGCCGAGATCGGGGTGGCCCTGACCGCCGTGGCGATCGCGACGGGTTCACTCTGGGGGCACCTGGTCTGGGGAACCTGGTGGGCCTGGGATCCCCGGCTGGTCAGCACGGCCCTCCTGCTGCTCGCGTACGCCGGCTACCTGGCCCTGCGGCCGGCGGTGGGCGGGCGGGCCGGGGCGCGCAACGGCGGTGACCACCGGGTGGCGCGACCGGCGGCGCTCGTCGGTACGGGCGGCTTCCTGCTCGTTCCCGTGGTGCACTTCTCCGTGGTTTGGTGGCGCTCGCTGCACCAGCAAGCCACCGTGCTTGCCCCGCAACGCCCACCGATCGATCCCCGGATGGGTCTCGCGCTGCTGCTCGCCGTGGCTGCGGCGACGCTCGCCGCGCTCTGCGTCCTGCTGCACCGGGTGGTTCGGCTGGAACGCCGGCTGGCCGCCCAGGCCCGCCCCGCGCCGGACAGCGTCCCGGTCCGGATCGGATGACCCGTCGCCTGGCGGGCCGGGCCGCCGTCGTCGCCGTGCTGCTCGCCGTGGGCGCGCTGCTGGTCACGAGCGCGCTGCGCGACACCCTGACCTACTACCGCACGCCGGGCGAGGTGCTCGCGGACCCAGCCGCTACCCGGGAGCGGATACGCCTCGGCGGCGACGTGGTGCCCGGGTCGCTTCGCCGCAGCGGCGAACTGGTGATGTTCCGCCTCGCCGAGGGCGGTCACGAGATCACCGTCGAGCAGCGCGGCGTGCCCCCGGAGACGTTCCGGGAAGGCGAGGGGGCGGTCGTTGAGGGCACCCTGTCGGCGGACGGCGTGTTCCGCTCGGACCACGTCGTGGTCCGCCACGGCAACGAGTACCGCCCGTCCACCTCCCCGGGCCCGGTCGATGCTCGCTGACCTCGGCACCGTGAGCCTGACGGTCGGGTTGGCCGGTGCCACCCTCACCGCGCTGCTCTGGCTGCGGGTGGCTCTGTTCGCCGCGCCCGCCCGGCCCGCCCGCCTCGGCACCGCCGTGACCCTGGCGACCGCCGCTCTCGCCTGCGGCGTACTGGAGGCGGCCCTGGTCCGGCACGACTTCAGCGTCCGGTTCGTCGCGGAAAACGGCGGACGCCGGGTGCCGCTGTACTACACGGTCACCAGTCTCTGGTCCGCGCTGGACGGGTCGCTGCTGCTCTGGCTGCTGGTCCTCGCCGGGTACGCGGCGCTGCTGGCCCGGCGCAGGTATCCGGCCCGGCTGCACGGGTACGCGATGGTCGTCGTCAGCGTGGTCACGTTGTTCTTCTTCGCCCTGTCCAGCTTCGCCGCGAACCCGTTCCGGGTGGTGAGCCCAACACCTGCCGACGGCCCGGGGCCCAACCCGTTGCTGCAGCAGCACCCGGCCATGGGGGTGCACCCGCCGCTGCTCTACGCCGGCTACATCGGCCTGGTCGTGCCGTTCGCCTTCGCGCTGGCCGCGCCGCTGGCCGGGCCCGACGGGCGCGGCTGGCTGCGGGCCGCCCGGCCGTGGGCGCTGGTGGCCTGGGCCGCGCTGACCGCCGGCATCGGGCTGGGCGCGTGGTGGTCGTACGCGGTGCTGGGCTGGGGCGGCTACTGGGCGTGGGACCCGGTGGAGAACGCCTCCCTGCTGCCCTGGCTGACCGCCACCGCGTTCCTGCACACCACCCTGGCACGCGCCGCCGAACGGGCCGGCTGGCCCACCACGCTGGCCTGCGCGAGCTTCCTGCTGGTGCTGCTCGGTACCTTCCTCACCCGGTCCGGCGCGGTGTCCAGCGTGCACGGCTTCACCGACTCACCGCTGGGCCCGATGCTGCTCGGCTTCGTGCTGCTGGCGGTCGTCGGGGCGACCGTCCTGGCCGGACGGCGGCCGCCCGGACCGGTCGCCCGTCCACCGGTGCTGTCCAGGGGAACGGCGGTGCTGATCAACGGCGTGCTCCTGGTGACGATCGCCGCGGCGGTGCTGATCGGCACGATCTTCCCGCTGCTCTCCGGCCCGCTCGGCGCGGCACGCGTCTCGGTCGGACCGGACTACTACCAGCGTACGGCGGTGCCGCTGGCGGTGGTGGTGCTGCTGGTGATGGGCATGACCCCAGCGCTGCGGGTCCGGGATCGGGCGGCGGCGGCGCGCCGACTCGTGCTGCCCGGTGGCGTCGCCCTGGCCACCGTGGCGGCGGTGGGGCTGCTCAGCCGACCCGGCCTGCCGGCGCTCACCGCGTTCGGCGCGGCCGCGTTCGTGCTCGTCGGCCTGGCCCGCGAGGTGCCCGATCGGCTGCGCCAGCCGGGACCGCACCGGCGACCGAGCCGGCTGGCCGGGCTGGTCGCGCACGCCGGGATCGCCCTGGTGGCGGTGGGCGTCGCCGGGTCCGCGGCGTACGGGCGGGATACCGAGCGGACCCTCCGCACCGGGGAGACGATCCGGGTGGCCGACGTGACGGCACGCCTGGTCGGCGTCGACCGCGGCGGCGGCGACGACGGCATGTCGGTGCGGGCGCGGCTGCGGCTGACCGCGCCCGACGGTGCGGCGCGGACCGCCACGCCGGCCCTGCGCTATCACCCCGCCCGGGACACTGCCGTCGCCCTGCCCGCGATCGACACCGGCCTGCTGCGCGACACCTACGTCACGCTGATCGCGGTCGCTCCGGACAACGGCAGCGCGACAGTCCGGCTGGCAGTGAACCCGCTCGTCGGGCTGCTCTGGGCCGGTGGTGGGCTGACCGCCCTGGGCGGCCTCCTCGCGGCGCTCGGCGCGACCCGCCGCCGGCACCGCCCGCCCGTGCCGACGCACCGCCCGGCCAGGCCCGCCGCCCTCGGATCCGGAGGTGTCCGATGACCCGCCGGACGCTCCGGCGACCGGACTGGCTGCGAGCCGGACCTGCCGTGGTGCTGGCGCTCACCGTGGCCGTCGGCACGCTGGTCGCTCTCGGCCTGCGCCCACCCGCGACATCGACGGCCGGCGACATCGCCGCCGGGACCCCGGTACCCGCCCCGGCCCTGTCCGGCGTCACCCTGGACGGTGGCCGCTTCGACCTGGCCGCCGCCCGCGGACACGTGGTGCTGGTCAACGTCTTCGCCTCCTGGTGCGGTCCCTGTCGCGACGAGCTGCCGCTGCTGGTCGACGCCGAACGGCGCTGGGCACCCCGGGGACTCCGGCTGGTCGGGCTGAACATCCGCGACGGCACCGAGGCGGTACGGGCTCTACTCGACGAGACCGGCGCGACCGCGCTGACCGTGCTGCGGGACCCGGACGGCACCCGGGCGATCGGCTGGGGCGTCCGCGGCGTGCCGGAGACCTTCCTGGTGGACCGGGACGGCGGCATCATCGACCGCCAGCGAGGCGTCGTCACGCGGCAGTGGCTGGAGCAGCGGGTGGCCCCGCTGCTGGCCGGGTGAAGTGGCGGGGCGCCCTCACGGCGCTCGCCCTCACCGCGCTGGTCGTCGCGGCCGGTGCGGGGCTTGCCCGGTCCGCCGGCGACTCCCCCGGGCAGGACCCGGTCCGCGCAGTCGCCGCCGGGCTGCGCTGCCCGGCCTGCCAGGGCGAGTCCGTGGCAGACTCGCGCTCGCCGATCGCGGCCGCTATGCGGCAGGTGGTGGCCGATCAGCTCGCCCAGGGGCGGGACCGCGACGAGATCCGCCGGTGGTTCGTCCAACGCTACGGCGCGGACGTGCTCACCGATGCGCCGGCTCGCAGAACGGAACTGCTGCTCTGGGGCGTACCCCTGGCGGCCCTACTGGGCGGCGGGTACGCGGCCCTGCGGACGCTGCGTCCCCGCGCGCCCCGGGTCGCACCCGTGGTGACTGCGGCCGCGGCCCCGAACGCCCGGACGGCCGGCCGGGCCTGGCGGGCGATGTCCGTCGGATTGTTCGCTCTCGTGGCGTCGGTGGCGGTCGCCACCTACCACCTCGACCGGCCGGCCCGACAGGCGGCGGCACCGGCCGACCCCATCGCCGTCGCCGTGCAACTGGCCCGTGACCTGGAGGCGCAACACCGGTACGACGCCGCTGCGCGGATGTACCGGGAAGCACTGCGGGAGCGGCCCGATGACGCCGTCCAGCTCCGGCTCGCCTTCGTGCTCCTGCAAGCGGGAGACACGGCCGGGGCGACGGGGGCGGCACGACAGGTGCTAGCCCACGCCCCGGACTCGCCCGACGGACTTCTCGTGCTGGGACTGGCCGAGCGCACCAGCCGCCCCGCCGAGGCCGAACGCGTCCTGCGACGCTTTCTGACCGTCGCGCCGGAACACCAGGCCGCTGCGGAGATCAGCCGGCTGGTCGGCGGCGTCAACCGAGTCGACGCGACCGCGCCCCCAGATACCCGTTCACCAGCCCAGCGGTCACGGTGACCAGGGTGCGCGTGGTGACGCGCATGCCACGGCAGCTCGCCGGCGGCGGGTGGTGGGATGGCCGCGGGAGTCGCGGGAGCGCTCCCATGGATGAACGACAATGTAATCCGGGTGTCGTCCTTTTGTGAAGGCCGCCACCGGCGCCGCGAAAACCGGGGTACAGCGCCGGGCGTTCCGATCGCGTTACAGCGACACGCCGCGAATCCGTTGCCGATTCGTCGATTTGCGGCTTCCACCGACACGCCGTCCCAGCTCAGGCCGATCGTCCGATGTCGCGCTCGGATGCCGTCCATGGGATCATGTGCCGTCTCCTATACCCACTCCGGAGGATTCCCCATGCCACAGCGTCGGTACGTGGCGCGCGCGGCTCTTGCCGCGACCGCCGCCACGGCCTGCCTCGCCTTCGCCAGCCCGGCGTGGGCGGGCGCCGCCCTCTCCCAGGGGGCACCGCACAACCCGAACGGCGACAACGGCACGGTCAAGATCGACGGCAAGGAGTTCGAGGACGAGGTCGACAACCAGCCGCACGTCACCTGCGACTTCGAGCTTGAGTTCTTCAACTTCGACACCAACCAGGCGGCGGACATCACGCTCTGGTCGCAGCCGCCGTCGAGCGCGCCGAAGGACAAGATCGTCTGGTCCGTCAAGAACTACGTGATCAGCAAGGACGCGGCGTCGGGCGCGGAGAACGACCACGACGAGGTCATCCGGCTCTCGGCCGACGATCTCGACCTCAAGGGCCTCAAGGTCAACGCGCAGCAGGGCTACCACATCAAGCTCGACGTGGACCTCACCGACGGCCAGTCGTCCGACGAAAAGCACAAGGTGTTCTGGCTCCAGCCGTGCGCCAGCTCCACCGAGTCGCCGTCGCAGAGCCCGTCGACGCCGACCAGCCCCGACACGCCGACCAGCCCGGGCGAGTCGACCAGCCCCGGTGGGTCGACCAGCCCCGGCGCGCCCGGCGGTGCCGGCGGCGGTGAGGGCAGCGGCTCGCTGCCGCTGACCGGCGTGGCGGCCACCAGCACCGCGCTGACCGGCCTCGTGCTGATCGGTGGGGGCGTCGCCCTGACCGTGCTGCGTCGTCGTCGCGACAAGATCACCTTCACCAGCTGACCGCTCCACAGCGGACCGAACCGGCCGTCGGGCATCTGCCCGGCGGCCGGTTTCGTCCTCCCGGGGCCCGCGGGTGCCCCGCCGTCGAGTGGAACGAGGCCGGGATTGATCTGTCCGGGCGCGTGATCCGTACTGACGGGTAACCCGGTCGACGTAGCCCGGGGATTCGTCACATCATCGGTACGCGTCGATGCTATAGTCGCGTACTCCCAGCTCATGAGCGGGCGGGTCGGGCGGTGAACCGCCCGACCGGGCCTGCGGCGACGGACGCGCGTCCTGGCATACGAACGTACGGTTGCCCGCGCGCTGACCGGCGCGGGACAGTACGCCACACCAGCGGTGCCATCGACGCCGCCGCTCCCCCGGTCGACCCTGAGGAGATTGCGATGGCTCTACGACTCGCCGACGGGACCGCCTGGTCCGACACTCTCGCCCGCGCGGTGGCCGCCGCCCCGGAGGCCTTCGGGCCCGAAACCGACGGCGTCACCACGCTGCACAACCTGGTCTCCGGCGAGTGGCGGGCGGTCGGTACGCCCGGTCCGGTGCGCACCCCGATCGACAACACCCTGCTGGTCAACCTGCCCCGGCTGGACGCCCAGACCGCACGCGCCGCGGTCGCCCACGCGGCCACCGCGCACCGCGACTGGGCGGCGACCCCGCTCGCCGAGCGCAAGGCCCGGGTCGACGACGCGCTGGACGCCCTCACCGCCCACCGCGACCTGCTCGCCATGCTGCTGGTCTGGGAGATCGGCAAGCCCTGGCGGCTCGCCTGCGCCGACGTCGACCGCGCCCTGGACGGCGTCCGGTGGTACGTCGGCGAGATCGACCGGATGCTGGCCGACGGCCGCGAGCCGCTGCCCGGCCCGGTGAGCAACATCGCGTCGTGGAACTACCCGATGAGCGTGCTGGTCCACGCCGAACTGGTCCAGCTCCTCGCCGGCAACGCGGTCATCGCCAAGACCCCGTCCCAGGGCGGGGCGGTCTGCCTGACCGTGGCGCACGCGTTGATGCGCCGGGCCGGGCTGCCCGCCACGCTGCTCTCCGGCAGCGGCGAGGAGCTCTCCGAGGTGCTGGTCCGGGCGCCCGAGATCGGAGCCGTCGCCTTCGTCGGTGGACGCTCCAACGGCGGCAAGGTGGCCGCCGCCCTGCTCGACACCGACAAGCGGCACTTCATCGAGCAGGAGGGGCTCAACGCCTGGGGCGTCTGGAACTTCTCCCAGTGGGACCTGCTCGCCGCGCACCTCAAGAAGGGCTTCGAGTACGGCAAGCAGCGCTGCACCGCGTACCCCCGGTTCGTGGTCCAGCGTGACCTGGTCGACGAGTTCCTCGACATGTACCTGCCCGTGGTTTCCTCGATCCGATTCGGGCATCCACTCGCGGTCGACGAGACCTGGCGGGCCGGCGACCCGCTGCCCGAGCTGGACTTCGGCCCGCTGATCAGCGCCGCCAAGGCCGACGAGCTGCGCCGCAAGGTCGACGAGGCGGTACGCGGCGGCGCGGTGCCGCTGCACCGCGGCAAGCTCGACGGTGCGCCCTTCCTCGACGGGCAGGACACCTCCGCGTACGTGGCGCCGGCGGTGCTGCTCGCCCCGCCCGGCCGGTCCCGGCTGATGCACGCCGAGCCGTTCGGCCCGGTGGACACCATCGTCGTGGTGGACACCACCGACGAGCTGCTCGCCGCGATGAACGCCTCCAACGGGGCGCTGGTCGCCTCGCTGGCCTGCGACGACACCGACGAGGCGGCCAAGCTCGCGGTCGACCTCCAGGCGTTCAAGGTGGGCATCAACAAGCCCCGCTCGCGGGGTGACCGGGACGAGCCGTTCGGCGGCCGGGGTGCCTCCTGGAAGGGCGCGTTCGTCGGCGGCGACCTGCTGGTGCAGGCGGTCACCCAGGGCGGCGACGACCGGCTCTACGGCAACTTCCCGGACTACAGCAGCTACCCGGCCACCTGATCGCGGCGGCCGGTCCGGAGCGGGTGGTCCGCCGTCGGCCGGTCCCGGACCTGGGCAGGGCCCCCGCATCGGGGGCCCTGCCGTTTCACCGTCCCCCGCACCGGAGGTCGGCCTGCGCTCCGGGCGGGGCACCCCCACCCGGAGCCGGGCGGTCGTCTCGAATCACGGTCAGCGCGCCGGCCCGGTGCGGCTGACCTGCCCCGGTATCCCGGGCCGGGCGCCGGCCGCGCCCCCGGCGGTCGGGGCGACCAGCGGCACCGTGACGGTGAGCACCGAGCCGTCCCGCTCCACCTGCGTCGGCCGACCCAGCCGGGCCATCGTGCGCAGCATCGCCGTGTTGTCCGCCTGGGTGTGCAGCACCACCGCCGCGCAGCCGGCCCGGTCGGCGTGCCCGAGCAGCCGGCGCAGCAGCGCGCTGCCCAGCCCGCGGCGCTGCCAGTCGTCCCGGACCAGCAACGCCGCCTCGGCCTCGTCCCCCTCGGCGATCAGGTTCGCCATCGCCACCACCGATTCCGCCGCCCCGCCCGAACCGGGCGTGGTGGCCAGCAGGGTCAGCCCGTGGGCCGGCGCCAGCAACCGGCGCAGCCGGCTCGGTGCCGGCGAGACCGCCCCGCCCAGGTAGCGCCGCTGCCGGCTCCGCGCCGAGCAGGCATCGTGCAGCGCGACCACGGCCGGCAGGTCGTCGGCCGTGGCCGGGCGTACGGTCAGCTCCGCCCCGTCGGGCAGGACCAGGGTGACCCGGTCGGCGTCCCGGCGGGCGACGGCCGCAGCCAGCTCGGCCAGCGCCTGCGCCCGGGCGTACTCGGCCGGGGTGAAGCTGGGCGCCCGCCGGTGCAGCGCGAACGAGCCCCCGGTCGGGTCGGCCAGCAGCATCGTCGACGGGCCGACCCCGCCGTGCGGGCCGGCCGGCGACGGCCGCCAGGTCACCTCGTCCGCGCCGAGCAGGGCGCGGAGCACCTCCCCGGTCGCGTCCGGGTCCCGGACCAGCCTGGCGGCCAGCGCCAGCACCCGGGTCGGCTGGTCGGCCAGGCCGCGCGCCTCGCTGCGCGCCACCCAGCAGTCCCGGCCCCGGCCGCGCTCGACCGCGGCGACCAGGTCCGCCTCCTTGAGTCCGTCCGGCGCGTCGACGAGGAAGTCGTCGACCGCGCCGGCCTCGGTGGTGTGCACCTGCACGGTGAGGATGTTGACCCCCCGCAAGGCGAGACTCGCCGTGAGCACCGACAGGTAGCCCGGCCGGTCGTCCACGGTGGCTCGGATCCGCCACAGCGTCATGTTCGCTCCCTTCCCCCGCTACGACCCTGCCCGGCCGCTGTTGCCGTGCCGTTGCCCGGCCGTGACAGCGCCGGAACCGCAGCTCCGGCTCAGGTGACGTTGGTCACCGGCGGGGCGCCGACCAGGTCCAGCCGGTCGCCGAGGATCACCGCGCTGGCCCGGACGAGCTGAGCCAGCCGGTCCACCTCGGTGGAGTGGAAGGCGGCGGCGGTGAGCGGCTCGGTGTGCTCCCGGGCCACCACCAGCACCAGCCCGGCCCGGCCGAACGGGGCGACGGCGTAGTGCGAGCCGTCCGCGCCGGTCAGCGCCCGGGCCCGCAGTGGGGTCACCTCGGGCAGCAGGGGCGGCTCGGGCACCCGCCAGCTGGCGTGGCCGATCACCGGCGTCCCGCCACCGCTGCGGGAGGCCCAGTCCAGCGGGACCACCGCGGCGACCGCCCAGTCGGCGGCGACCAGCCCCGGTACGGCGTCGACCAGGGTGGCCACCCCGTCGGTCGGGTTCGCCGCGATCTGGGCCAGCAGCTCGGCGTCCTGGCCGGTGGTGGTCGGGGCGCCGATCGCCCGCCACACGCCGTCGACGCGTACGCCGGGGATGGCGGCGAGGCCAGCCATCAGCCGCTCCACCCGGGCGGCGCCCGGCCAGACCACCGTGAAGTCGTCCACGGCCCGCCCGCCGAGCCGTTCCAGGACCACCACCTGCACGATGTCGGCACCGGAGACGCCGAGTGTCCGGGCCACCTGGCCGAGCGTCCCGGGTCGGTCCGGCAGGGTCACCCGAACTCTCAGCAACATGTCTGTCCTCCGCTCGGCGGGCCGGCCGTCGCGGCCGGCAGGCTGGGCACCAGCCTGCCGGTTGACCATTTCGCCCCTGTTGCAGCGGCATGTCCCGCCCGGAAAATCCGACCTTGACAAGAAAGCTGAGCTGCCATCAACTATTCGGATGACCGAACCGGCCGTCGACGCGTCCCAGGCCGCCGCGGCCCCGACCGGCCCGGCCACCACCCGGTCGCCGAAGGGCCTCGACCTCGACCGGCTCGCCGCCCACCTGGCCGTGCACCGGCCGGAGCTGGCCGGCGCCCCGCTGACGGCCACGCTGATCGCCGGCGGCAAGTCGAACCTGACCTACCTGGTGCGGGCGGGCGAGCAGGAGCTGGTGCTGCGCCGGCCGCCGCTGGGGCACGTGCTGGCCACCGCGCACGACATGGCCCGCGAGTTCCGGGTGATCTCCGCGCTCGCCCCCACCGCGGTGCCGGTCCCGGCGGCGCTGCTGCTGTGCGACGACCCCGAGGTGATCGGGGCGCCGTTCTACCTGATGGAGCGGGTCCGCGGCGAGGTGTTCCGCAGCCGCGCGCAGACCGACCCGCTCGGCGCCGACCGGCGGCGGGAGCTGGCGTACGCGATGATGGACACCCTCGCCGCGCTGCACGCCGTCGAGCCCGCCGAAGTGGGGCTGGCCGACTTCGGCCGCCCCGAGGGCTACCTCGGCCGCCAGGTGCGCCGCTGGGCCGGTCAGCTCGACCGGTCCCGCAGCCGTGACCTGCCCGACATCGACGAGCTGCGCGACCTGCTCGCCGCCTCGGTACCCGAGGGCACCAACGCCGGGCGGATCGTGCACGGGGACTACCGGCTGGACAACCTCCTCACCACCGTCGACCCGGTCTCGGTGCGGGCGGTGCTCGACTGGGAGATGGCCACCCTCGGCGACCCGCTGGCCGACCTTGGCCTGCTGCTGACGTACTGGGACGTGCTCGGCGACAGCGAGCTGGCCGAGGGCAACCCGGTGGCCGACGGGATCGGCCCGCGCGCCGGGTTCCCCACCGGCGCCGAGCTGATCGACCGGTACACCGGCCGCAGCGACGTCGACGTCGGGCCGCTGCACTGGCACATCGCGCTCGGCTGTTTCAAGCTCGCGGTGATCTGCGAGGGCATCCACTACCGGCACACCCTCGGCCAGACCCTCGGCGCCGGCTTCGACCGAATCGGCGACATGGTGGCGCCGCTGACCCACCAGGGCCTCCACACCCTCCGCAACCCCTGACACCCCCCACCCCCGTGAGCGCTCTTGCACGGGAAAGAGTGGCCATTCGCGTGAATGGCCACTCTTTCCGTGAGGGTGCGTGGATCTTGGGGGGTCAGGCGGAGGTGCGGTGGATCAGTTTGGTGTCCAGGAGGATGTGGGGGGTGGGGATCTCGTCGCCGCGGATCCGGGCCACCAGCAGCCGGGCCATCTGCCGGCCCATCTCCTCCACCGGCTGGAAGACCGTGGTGAGCGGCGGGTCGGACTGCTGGGCGATCGGCGCGTCGTCGAAGCCGATCACCGCGACGTCCTCGGGGACCCGACGGCCCGCCTCGCGCAGCGTCCGCAGCGCGCCGAAGGCCATCAGGTCCGAGGCGACGAAGACGGCGTCCAGGTCGGGGCAGGCCTCCAGCAGCTGGCGCATCCCGGCGGCGCCGCTGCCCTCACTGAAGTCGCCGTACGCGATCATCCGCGGGTCGGCGCCCGCGCCATTGGCCTGGACGGCCTGCCGGTAGCCGGTGAGCCGGTCCACCCCGGCGCCCATGTCCTGCGGGCCGGCGATGTGCGCGATCCGCCGCCTCCCCTTGCCGGCCAGGTACTCCACGGCCTGCCGGGCCCCGCCGATGTTGTCCACGTCGACGAACCAGGACGGCTGGGCGCCGGGTTGCAGCATCCGGGCCGGCCGGCCACCGAGCACCGTCGGCAGGTCGCGCTCCTCCAGCAGGGTGGGCAGCGGGTCGGAGTCGTGCAGCGACAGCAGCAGCACCCCGTCGACGTGCTGGTTGGTCAGGTGGTGCTCGACCCGTTCCCGCTCGATCGGCGACTGCACCATGGCGAGCCAGAGCTGCAACGGCGTCTCCAGCAGGCCGGAGGAGACGCCGCGGACGATGCCGGCGAAGAACGGCTCGGTGAAGACCCGCTCCCCGGACTCGGAGACCACCAGGGCGACCGAGTCGGTCCGCTGGGTGACCAGCGCCCGGGCCGCCCGGTTCGGGACGTACCCCAGCTCGGCGATGGCCTGCTGGACCGCGGCCCGGGCCTCCGGACTGACCTGGGGCGACCCGTTCACCACCCGGGACACCGTGCCGCGCCCGACGCCCGCCCGGGCGGCGACCGCGTCGAGGGTCGGGCGCCCGAGCGACCGGGTGCGCTGCGTTGTCATCGTCTGCTCCTCCGACATCGGGCGGACCCGCCGCTACCCCGGGGACGGGGTGGCGGCCGGGGCCGCCCGGAAGATGGCTGGCCTTCGCCTATTGTGCGGCCAGACCGTTGCGTCGGATCACCTCGGCGTACCACCTGGCACTGGACTTGGGGATACGGGCCTGGGTGTCGTAGTCGACCCGGACCATCCCGAAACGCTTGGTGTAACCCCAGGCCCATTCGAAATTATCCATCAGCGACCAGGCGAAGTAGCCCCGCAGGGGCACCCCGGCGGTGATCGCCTCGTGCGCGGCACGCAGGTGGGCGTCGAAGTAGCCGAGCCGATCGACGTCGTCGACCTGCCCGTCCACCACCGTGTCGACGAACGCCGAACCGTTCTCGGTGACGTACAACGGCAGGTCGGTGTACTCCTCGTGCACCCGGCGCAGCGTCTCCACCAGGCCGGGGGCGTCGATCTCCCAGTCCATGTCGGTGACCGGCACGCCCCGGGTGACGAACCGGACGTCCTCGCTGCCCGGCCAGCACGACGGTGCCCGCCAGTACTTCTCCGGCTCGGCCCCCTCGACGGGCGCGGCGACCACGTGCCGGCTGTAGTAGTTCACCCCCACCACGTCCAGCGGGTTGGAGATGGTGGCCAGGTCACCGTCGTGGACGTGCCCGAAGTCGGTCACCTCGCGCAGGTCGGCGACGAGGTCGGCCGGGTACGACCCGCGCAGCACCGGGTCGAGGAAGAACCGGTTGGCCAGCCCGTCGATCCGCCGGGCGGCGTCGACGTCGGCCGGCGCGTCGGTGGCCGGGGTGACCGGGTAGAGGTTGACGGTGATGCCGAGCTGCGCCTGCGGCCGGGACGCCCGGAGCGCCTGCACGGCAAGCCCGTGCCCGAGCATCAGGTGGTGCCCCGCCCGGACGGCGTCGGCCCCGTCGGAGCGGCCGGGGGCGTGCACGCCGGAGCCGTAGCCGAGGAAGGCCGAGCACCAGGGCTCGTTCAGTGTCGTCCAGTACCGCACCCGGTCGCCGAGGGCGTCCCCGACGAGCTGGGCGTAGTCGGCGAACCGGGCGGCGGTGTCCCGGGCCGGCCAGCCGCCGGCGTCCTCCAGCGGCTGGGGCAGGTCCCAGTGGTAGAGCGTCAGCCACGGCTCGATCCCGTGCCCGAGCAGCTCGTCGACGAGCCGCCGGTAGAAGTCCAGGCCCTGCTGGTTCGCGGCGCCGGAGCCGCCGGGCTGCACCCGGGGCCAGGAGACCGAGAACCGGTACGACTTCAGGCCCAGCTCGGCCATCAGCCGGACGTCGTCTGGCATCCGGTGGTAGTGGTCGCAGGCCACGTCGCCGGTGTGCCCGGCGACCACCCGCCCCTCGGTGTGACTGAACGTGTCCCAGATCGACGGGGTACGGCCGCCCTCGGTGGCCGCCCCCTCGATCTGGTACGCGGCGGTCGCCGCGCCCCACAGGAAGCCGGGCGGGAAGACAAGTTCCGGCCCCTGGTCGAGTACGCCGACCGCGGGCCGGTGTGCTGGGTTGCTCACGACTTGACGGCACCTTCCATGATCCCGCCAATGATCTGGCGGCCGAACAGGACGAACACGACGAACAACGGAAGGGTCGCGATCAGCGTACCCGCGAAGATCTGAGAATTGTCCGCGAAGTATGCGGTGTTGAGGCTGCGCAAAGAGATCTGCACGGTCGGATTGGCCGGATCCGCCAGCACCACGAAGGGCCAGAAGAACTGGTTCCACTGCTCCATGAACGTGAGCAGGCCGAGCACCGCCGCGGCGGGCCGCAGCGCCGGCACCACCACGTGCCAGTAGACCCGCCAGGTGGAGCAGCCGTCGACCCGGGCCGCCTCGATCAGCTCGTTCGGCACCGCCTGCTCGGCGTACTGGCGCATCATGAAGATCCCGAAGCCGCCGATGAGGAACGGCACGGTCACCGACGGCATGGTGTTCAGCCATTCCAGCTTGGCCATGAGGATGTACAGCGGGAGCACGCCGAGCTGAATGGGAATCATCATCGAGGCGAGGATGATCAGCAGCAGCGCGTTCTTGCCGCGGAAGCGTAGCTTCGCGAAGGCGAATCCGGCGAGTGAGCCGAAGAAGACCGTCGCCACCGTGATCGTGCCGGAGACCAGGAACGAGTTCAACAGGCCCTTGACGATGTTGGCGTCACCGTTGGCGAGGACCCGCTGGATGTTCTCGCCCAGCTTTCCCCCGGGCAGGAAGGGCGGCGGCCAGGAGTTCGCCGCGTCGCTCGTCCGCGAGGCGATGACGATCATCCAATAGAAGGGGAAGAGCGAGAGGATCACGCCGAGGACGAGCCCGAACCAGGTGAGCGGGCTGGCCGTCCAGAGCTTCTCCGCCTGGTGACGGAGACCGGGGCGACCGGCCGGCGGCCGGACCGCCGGTGGTCGCAGAGTCGTACTGGTCATTGGTGCGCCACCCTCACTTGTCCGAGCTGATTCGGCGGGCCAGCAGGTAGTTGATGAACGAGACGGACGCGATCAGCAGGAACAGCACCAGCGCGACGGCGCCCGCGTACCCCCAGCGGAACCGCTGGTTCATCACGTCCAGCAGGTACATGGTGATGGTCTGGAACTGCCCCTCCGTGCCGCCGGAGAGCGCACCCGCGCCGCTGGTGAACATCAGCGGCTCGGTGAAGAGCTGGAGGCCGCCGATGGTCGAGATGATGAGCGTGAAGATGATGGTGGGACGCAGCTGGGGAATGGTGATCGACCAGAACTGCCGGCGCCGGGAGGCACCGTCGAGGGAGGCCGCCTCGTACATGTCCTTGCTGATCGACTGCATCGCGGCGAGGTAGATCAGGGCGTTGTAGCCGACCCACCGCCAGTCGACCATCGTGGAGATGGCGAACCAGGACGCGAAGCGGTTGGCCCGCCAGTCGATCGGGTCGACGCCGACCAGATCGAGCAGCCAGTTCACCAGGCCGAACTCCCGGGCGTAGATCATCGAGAAGATCAGCGCCACCACCGCGGTGGAGGTGATGATCGGCATCGCGATGGCGAGCCGGAAGAACATCTGGCCCCGGATGCGCCGGTTCAGCGCGTTGGCCAGCATCAGGGCGAGCAGCAGCTGCGGCACGGTGGAGAGAACGAACATCCCGAGGGTGTTGACCACCGCGTTCCAGAACTGCGGGTCGTTCGTCAGCAGTTCGACGAAGTTGTCCAGGCCGACGAAGCTGATCGAGGCGTTGAGCGGTGACCGGTCGGTCATCGCGATCCAGAACGTGTAGATGATCGGGTAGACCCCGAAGATTCCGAAGAGCACGAAGAACGGCAGGACGAACAGGTACGGCGTGAGCCGGAGGTCCAGCCGGTTCAGCAGCCTGGAGCGCGGGGCCACGTGGCGCGGCGCGGGCGGCGTCCGGCGTACCTCGGGGCCCGGCGGGACGGTGGTTTCCAGAGAGCTCATGAGCGGTCCTTCACAGTCGGCGGCGCCGCCATGGGCACCGCGGCAGGGCGGTCCGACGCGGGTTCACGGGTGGTGCCGGACCTCGGCACCACCCGTGAGCGCGACCTGCGCCGGTTACTTGCCGGCTGCCTCGCCGTTCTTCACCGCGTCCTGCCAGGCGGCGTCGGCGGCCTTGCCCTGCTCGACGCTGCGCAGCGCGTTCTCGACCGCGTCCCGGACCGCCTGGTTCTTCGGGCCGAAGTAGACCGGCTTCAGCTCGCTCGCCCCGGCGGCGAAGATCTTGCCGACCGGCGCCTTGCTGAAGTAGTCGTTGGTGGCCTCGGCGACCGCCGGGTCGCTGAGCGCCTGCGGCGACGACGGCAGGTTGCCGACCTTCTTGAACGCCTCGGTCTGCGACTTGGCGGTGGTCAGGAACTTGGCCAGCTCGGCGGCCTCCTTGGCGTGCTTGCTGGACTTCGGCACCGCCAGGAAGGAGCCACCCCAGTTGCCACCGGCGCCGGGCGCCTTGGCGATGTCCCACTTGCCGGCGGCCGAGTCACCCGCCTGCCCCTTGATCACGCCGGTCATCCAGGCCGGGCAGGCGATGGTGGCGAAGGTGCCGTTCTTGAAACCGGCGTTCCACTCGTTGGAGAAGCTCTTGAGGTTGTTCGACAGACCCCCGCTGACCATCTTGGTGGTCAGGTCGAACGCGGCCTTCACGTCCGGGTTCTTGTCGATGACCAGCTGGTTGCTCTTGTCGAAGTAGGTGTAACCGCTGCCGGCGCCGGCCGTCTGCATCAGCACCACGTTGTAGAAGTTGGTGGCCGAGTCGACGAACTTGTGCTTCTTGTCGGCGGCGGCGAACTTCTGCCCCTGGGCGATGAAGTCGTTCCAGGTCGGCCAGAGCGCGCCGACCTGCTCCCGGTCGGTCGGCAGGCCGGCGGCCTTGAACAGGTCGGTGCGGTAGCAGACGGCCATCGACCCGATGTCGGTGCCGAGGCCGAGGACCTTGCCGTCCGGCGTGATCCCCTGCTCCCACTTCCAGGGCAGGAAGTTGCCCTTGAGGTCGTTCGCACCGTGGTCGGCGAGGTTCACGAACTTGTCGGCCTGCGCGTAGAACTGCACGATCGTGCCCTCTTCGAGAGCGACGACGTCACCGGCGCCCGCGCCGGCGGTGATCTGCTGGGTCAACCGGGTGTTGTAGTCGCCCAGACCCAGGCCCTTGCCGCGCTCCTGGATCTTGACGTTCGGGTGCTCCTGCTCGTACTGGTTGTAGAGCTCCTCGTACCCGAAGCCCTGGTCGCCGAAGACGTCGACGACCAGGGTGACGTTGCCGTCGCCCGCTTCCGACGACGAGTCGTCGCCGCAGGCGGTCGCCGTGGCGAGCACGGCGACGGATGCGAGCGCGATCGCCGCGAAGCGGCGACGTGAGGTGACGCTCATCCTGACCCCTCTTTCGATGGTGAGGCTGGGTGGGTGTGGTGGGGGGTGCTGTCACGTTCCCGGGCCGGATCGGCGTCGGCTGCCGGTCGGCCGGAGGCGACGCGGGTGATCCACGCCACGTCCTTGGGAACGCTCCCATGAGATTGCCGCGAGGTATCAGAGGTGTCAATAGACCTATGGGAGCGATCCCAGATCGTTACCGCCGACGCGTTTGCCGGACGCCCGGTCGGGATGCCGCAGCACCGGCGCGGCGGGCGGATCCGCCGCGCCACGCCACCCCCGCACCCCCAACGCATAGGCTGCCGACATGATCTGCCGAGCCTGCCGGGAACGACGGCACGCCGACTGCCCCGGCCGGAAGTGGTGCGACTGCCAGCACCGTGCCCCCGAGCCCACCCCTCCGGTCACCGGCCCGGCCGGCGAATGAACGCCCCGACGCCGATCTCCCGGGTCTGGCCGACGCCAGCCGCCGGGCCGCTCGACGATGCGGAGCTGACCGCCCTCTACGCGCGGGCCGACCGCCCGCACCTGCGGGTCAACTTCGTCTCCAGCGTGGACGGGGCGGTGACCCTGGACGGCTACTCCGCCGGGCTCTCCGGCGAGCCCGACAAGCGGATCTTCGGGCTGCTCCGGATGCTCTGCGACGGGCTGCTGGTGGCCGCCGGCACGCTGCGACACGAGGGCTACCGCGCGGTCCGGCTCAGCGAGCCGCGCCGGGCCTGGCGACGCGAGCGGGGGCTGGCCGAGTACCCGACCCTGGCGGTGGTCTCCGGCTCACTGGACCTGGACCCGGCCCAGGGGGCCTTCGCCGACGCGCCGGTGCGGCCGATCGTACTCACCACCGACGCCGCCACCCCGCCACCGGGGCTGACCGACGTGGCCGACCTGGTCCGCTGCGGTCCGGAGACCGTCGACCTCGCCGAGGGCCTGGCCGAGCTGCGCCGGCGCGGACTGGACCAGGTGCTCTGCGAGGGGGGCCCGCACCTCTTCGGCGCGCTCACCGCGGCCGACCTGGTCGACGAGCTCTGCCTGACCGTCGCCCCGCTGCTCGCCGGCGCCGGCCCGGGCCGGATCACCGCGGGTGACCCGAGCGCCCCGCGGGAGCTGCCACTGCGGCACGTGCTCGCCGCCGACGACGGGGTGCTGATGCTGCGGTACGCCCGGCACGACGCGGCGGCCTCCGCGGGGGCCGCGCCCGCCGGCTGACCGGCCGGCCTCGGGTACGCGGACCGTCCACCCCGGGCACGGCGACGGGCGCGGGTACGCCGGTCGGCGTACCCGCGCCCGTGACGCGAGCCGTGCTCCGCGAGCCGGCGGAGGAGGAAGCCGCCGGCCCGCGGATCAGTGGATCAGTTGACGCTCACGGCCGACCAGGCGGCGGCGACCGTGTTGTACTCGGTGCTGCCGGCGCCGTACAGGTCCTTGGCGGCCGACAGGGTCGCGGTGCGCGCTCCGGCGTAGCTGGTCCGCGAGGTCATGTAGGTGGTCAGCGCCCGGTACCAGATGGCCCCGGCCTTGGCGTTGCCGATGCCGGCGACGGTGCTGCCGTTGCACGTCGGGCTGTTGCCGTACGACGAGGAGCCGCTGCCCACGGCGAGCAGGTAGAAGAAGTGGTTCGCCG
The DNA here is from genome assembly GCF_036902735.1 of Micromonospora lacuserhaii. NCBI lineage: Bacteria > Bacillati > Actinomycetota > Actinomycetes > Micromonosporales > Micromonosporaceae > Micromonospora > Micromonospora lacuserhaii. The sequence goes on from NZ_JBAKHO010000006.1 coordinate 126,850, forward strand.
GCCCGGAGGAGTAGTGCACGTCCAGGCGCCCGACCGAGCTGCTCCAGCAGTCCGCGGACCTGCCGTCCTTGGAGGGCTTGTCCATGTACCGCAGCGGCACGCCGTTGGTCTTGACCTCGATGCCGATCAGGTAGTCGCCCGGGTCCTTGGCGTTGTTGGCGGAGAACTCCACCAGGGTGCCGAAGATGTCGCTGGTGGCCTCGTTGAGACCGCCGGACTCACCGCTGTAGCGCAGGCCGGCGGTGTTGGCGGTGACGCCGTGGCTCATCTCGTGCCCGGCGATGTCCAGCGAGGTCAGCGGCTCCCAGCCCTGGGAGAGGTCGCCGTCGCCGTACGTCATGCAGAAGCAGGAGTCGCTCCAGAACGCGTTGACGTAGTTGGTGCTGTAGTGCACCCGGCTGTACGCGGCCACGCCGTCGTTGCGGATGCCGTTGCGACCGTGGGTGTTCTTGAAGTAGTCCCAGGTCGTCGCGGCGCCGTAGGCGGCGTCGGCGGCGGTGGTCTGCCGGTTGCCCAGGGTGCCGTCGCCGAAGACGTTCGACGCGGAGGTGACCAGGGTGCCGGTGCCGGAGGTGCCACCGTTGAGGTCGTAGGTCTTGCTGCTGCCCCGGTTGGGGTCGTTGAGCTGGTAGGTGCCGCCGGAGAGCACGCTGCCGACGGAGACCGAACCGGAGTGGTAGGTGTTGCCGGTGCCCTCGCGGACCACGCCCTCCCACGAGTCGCGCACCTTGCCGGTGGTGGCGTCCACCAGCACGTGCAGCTCGCTCGGGGTGCCGTCGGCGTAGGTGCCGCCCACGACGACCTCGTACGCCAGGGTGGTGGACGCGTTGTCGGCGTCGAAGACCAGCTGGGTGCCGGAGACGGTACGCCCGGCGGCGGTCGACGCGCCCAGCGCGACCCGGCCGGCGGCGGCCTTGCTGACCTTCGCCTTCGGGGTGCGCTGCGGGGCGGCGGCGAGGCTCTGGCTGGCGCCGCGCCACGAGTTGCCCTTGCCCAGGTGCACCACGACGTCGCCGCCGAGCACCGGCAGGCCGTCGGAGTAGCGGTTGAGCCGGACGTGCTCCGTGCCGTCGGCGTCGGTGGCGACGTTCCGGAGGGTGAACGACTGGCCGTCGGCGGCCAGCCCGGCGCCCGAGTGCGCCTTGAGCTGGGCGACCGCCCGGGTGAACGCGTCACCGGAGACGCCGGGCGCGGCGGCGGCCGCGGTCGGCACGGTGGCGGCCGTGGCCAGCAGAGCGGCCGTGGCGAGGCCGCTCAGGAGGGTGGTACGACGCATGAAGATCTCGCCTTCACTAGGTCTGCCGGTCGGGGGGGTACCGACCGACGTGATCCGTCGTTGATGCACGACGGATCGGTCGAGGTCCCGCAGGTCACGGGCCACGACAGGGCACCCGGGGATCGACGGAGGAAAGATCCTCGAGATGCTTGTTGCATATTTAAGACCCTGGTGTCCCTTGTCTGTCACGACTTCTGAGCAAGATTTTTTCCACGACTTTTCGCACCCTGTTCACCACGAGATGTCATCCGCCCAGTTCAATGCGGCTCCGAGGAGCCCGCCGAACCAGCCGGACCGCGCCGGAAGTACGGATTTCGTGGTGGCGGCGGGCGACCCGGGGCGGCCGGGAGGCCACACCGGTGCACCGATGACCGGCTGCGCGGCATGGTGGCGAGCCGAACACCCGGTGACCGCGGACGGGTCCGGGGAGGGCGACGCTGCGTGCCCCGCCGGTGACGCTCCGGCGGACGCCCTGTCGCCCGGCGTGGCGTCCGCCGCGTCGCGTGGCAACCTGTCGTACTCCTCGGGCAGGATGCACCACGTGTGCCGTGACCGGAACGACCAGCTGACCGGAGCCCGCCGATGACCGACGACCTGCGCGAGGGCCCCGGCCAGCCGGTGGGCCGGGTGCTCGGCACCGCCGACGCCACCCCGCTGCAGTTCTGGACGGCCGTCTCCCCGGACAGCTACCTCCAGCTCGACGACGTGGTGGTGACCCGCCGCGAGCTGCCCGACCGGGAACCGGTGACGATCGCCGGGGTGGTCACCCAGGTCCGGGCCCGGCACGAGGGCGCCCAGTTCGACTCGGACGTCTTCGCCATCGCCGACGGCACCCTCCCGGCCCAGGTGCAGGAGGCCGCCGAGATCACCACCACCCGGGTCGACCCGGAGTTCTACGTCCCCCCCTCGCCGGGCGCGGCGGTCTACCGGGCCGAAGGCGACGCCCGGGCCCGGGCGCTGCACTTCGACCGGATGGAGCGGCGGATCCCGATGGGGATGGGACGCGACGGGGTGCCGGTCTACCTCAACGCCGACTTCCTCGACGGCAGCCGGGGCGCGCACGTCTCCATTTCCGGCATCTCGGGGGTGGCCACCAAGACCAGCTTCGCCACCTTCCTGCTCTACTCGGTCTTCCGCTCCGGCGTGCTCGGCGGCGACGCGGTCAACGCCAAGGCGCTGATCTTCAACGTCAAGGGCGAGGACCTGCTCTTCCTCGACCACCCCAACGCCCGGCTCGACGACCCGACCCGGGCCGCGTACGCGAAGCTCGGCCTGGACGCCGGGGCCTTCCCGGACGTGCGGGTCTACGCCCCGCCCCGGGTCGGCGACTCGTCCGGCACCCCCGACGTGAGCAGCCGGCTCACCGGCGTCGACAGCTTCTACTGGACGCTGAGCGAGTTCTGCGCCGACCGCCTGCTGCCCTACGTCTTCGCCGACGCCGACGACGAGCGCCAGCAGTACACGATGGTGGTCCACTCGGTCGCCGCCCACCTGGCCCGCTACGCCCAGCCCGCCGACGGCGGGGTCAGCATCGACGGGGTCCGGCTCGGGTCGTACGGCGACCTGGTCGACCACATCGTCGAGCAGCTCAACGACGACGAGACCCGCAGCGACTGGGCGGGCAGCGCGGTCGGCCTGGGCACGGTCAACGCGTTCGCCCGCCGGCTGATCGGCAGCAAGAAGGACCTCGGCCGGCTGATCCGGGGCGACCTGGCCACCCGCCGCCCGCACTCGATCAACACGGCGGAGAGCGCCCAGGTCACCGTCGTCGACCTGCACAACCTGCCGGACCGCGCGCAGCGGTTCGTGGTCGGCGTGACCCTCAAGAGCGAGTTCGAGCGCAAGGAGAAGTCCGGCACCGCGAAGCCGCTGCTCTTCGTCGTCCTCGACGAGCTCAACAAATACGCACCGCGCGAGGGCTCCTCCCCGATCAAGGAGGTGCTGCTGGACATCGCCGAGCGGGGCCGCTCGCTCGGGGTGATTCTGATCGGCGCCCAGCAGACCGCCAGCGAGGTCGAGCGGCGGATCGTCACCAACTCGGCGATCCGGGTGGTCGGCCGGCTCGACCCGGCCGAGGCGTCCCGCCCGGAGTACGGCTTCCTCCCGCCGGCCCAACGGCAGCGGGCGCTGCTGGCCAAGCCGGGCACCATGTTCGTCAACCAGCCGGACATCCCCGTCCCGCTCTGCCTGGAGTTTCCCTTCCCCGCCTGGGCGACCCGGGTCTCCGAGGCGGGGCGTCCGCCCTCGCAGACCCTGCGCTCGATCACCCAGTCCGCCGACCCGTTCGCGGTGGTCGGCTCCGGCTCCGGCGACGACGACATCCCGTTCTAGAGGGGGCTCCCCACCCGTGAAGATCCTGCACACCTCCGACTGGCACGTCGGCAAGGTGCTCAAGGGGCAGCCCCGCCTCGACGAGCACAAGCAGGTGCTCGCCGGCGTCATCGAGATCGCCGCCGCCGAGCGTCCCGACCTGGTCATCGTCGCCGGCGACCTCTACGACACCGCCGCGCCGACCGCCGAGGCGACCCGGCTGGTCACCCGGGCGCTGACCGCGCTGCGCCGCACCGGCGCGGATGTGGTGGCGATCGGCGGCAACCACGACAACGGTCAGGCCCTCGACGCGCTGCGGCCCTGGGCCGACGCCGCGGGCATCACCCTGCGCGGCGGCGTCCGGGACAATCCGGCCGAGCACGTCATCGACGGCGTCACCCGCGACGGCGAGCGCTGGCAGCTCGCCGCGCTGCCCTTCCTCTCCCAGCGGTTCGCGGTCCGCGCGGTGGAGATGTACGAGCTGACCGCCGCCGAGGCGACCCAGACGTACGCCGACCACCTCGGCCGGGTCCTCGCCCGGCTCACCGAGGGCTTCACCGAGCCCGACCGGGTGCACCTGGTCACCGCGCACGTCACCGTGGTCGGGGCGAGCACCGGCGGCGGCGAGCGGGACGCGCACACCGTGCTCGGCTACGCGGTCCCGGCGACGGTCTTCCCGGGCACCGCCCACTACGTGGCGCTCGGCCACCTGCACCGTGCCCAGCGGGTGATCGGCCCCTGCCCGGTCCGCTACAGCGGGAGCCCGCTCGCGGTCGACTTCGGCGAGCAGGAGAACGTCCCCTCGGTCACCCTGGTCGAGGTCACCGCCCGGACGGCCGCCCAGATCCGCGAGGTGCCGGTGCCGGCGGCGGTGCCGCTGCGCACCGTCCGCGGCACCCTCGCCCAGCTCGCCGAGATCACCCCGCCGGAGGGCTGGCTGCGGGTGTTCGTCCGCGAGCAGCCCCGGGCCGGCCTGCGCGAGGAGGTGCAGGAGCTGCTCCCCCGCGCGCTGGAGATCCGGATCGACCCGGAGCTGGTTCCCACCCCCGGCAGCGGCACCCGGACGGCCCAGCGCGCCGGGCGTTCCCCCCGCGAACTCTTCGCCGACTACCTGGACAGCAAGGGCCACGACGACGACGGGGTGCGGGAGCTCTTCGACGAGCTCCTCGAGGAGGTCGATCGCTGATGCGCCCGATGCGGCTGGACATGGCGGGCTTCACCGTCTTCCGCGACGAGACCACCGTCGACTTCACCGACGCGGACTTCTTCGTCCTGGTCGGCCCGACCGGCTCGGGCAAGTCCACGGTGCTGGACGCGATCTGCTTCGCGCTCTACGGCACGGTCCCCCGCTGGGGCGGCACCCGCGGCCTGGCCAACGCGCTGGCGCCGTCGGCCACCGAGGCCCGCGTCCGGCTGGTCTTCGAGTCGGCCGGGTCCCGTTACGTGGCCACCCGGGTGGTCCGGCGTGACGGTCGGGGCGCCGTCAAGACGGCCAACGCCGGGCTCCAGCTCATGCCGGCCGGCTTCGACGTGACCAAGTTGGACACCGGGCTGAGCCCGGAGGATCTCGGCGAGGTGGTCGCCGGCACCCCGGCCGAGATGGAGGCCGCGGTGCTGGAGGCGGTCGGGCTGCCGTACGAGCAGTTCACCTCCTGCGTGGTGCTGCCGCAGGGCCAGTTCGCCGACTTCCTGCACGCCAAGCCGGCCACCCGGCAGCAGATCCTGGTCAACCTGCTCGGCCTCGGGGTCTACGAGGGTGTGCAGAAGCGGGCCACCGAACGCGCCGGCCAGGCCGAGGCGAAGCTGGAGGCGGTCGACCGGATGCTCGGCGGGCTCGCCGACGTCGACGACGAGGCGGTGTCCGGGGCGCAGGCACAGGTCGACCGGATGCGCGAGCTGGGCGCGGCGGTCGCGGTGGCCGTACCGGAGCTGGAGCGGGCCCGGGCGACGGCGCGGGAGGCGACCGGGGCGCTGGCCGGTCTCGACGCCGAGCTGAAGGTGCTGGCCGCGGTGCGCGCCCCCGACGGGATCGCCGAGCTGGCCCGAGCGGTCACCGCCGCCCGGGCGGCGGTTGACGAGGCGGCCGCCGCGGTGGGGTTGGCCGAGGAGCGGGAGGAGAAGCTGCGCGGCGAGCTGGCCGCTGCCGGCGACGAGAGCGCGCTGCGCCTGCAGCTCAAGGCGTACGCCGACCGGGACCGGCTGACCGGCGAGGCGGACACCGTCCGGGCGGCGGTGACCGCGGCGCAGGCCGAGCACGACGCGGCGGCCGGGGCCCTGGCCACGGCAAGGGCGGCAGCCGAGCGGGCCGACGCGGAGCTGGAGGCGGCGTTCCGGGCGCACGAGGAGGCGAAGGCCACCGACCAGGCCGTGGCGCTGCGGGCGCACCTGGTCGACGGCGCGCCCTGCCCGGTCTGCGAACAGGTGGTGACCGGCGTGCCGGCGGTGCCGGCCGGGTCGGCCGTGCCCGCCGCCCTCGCCGCCGGGAAGGCCGCGCGGGCGGCCAGCGAGACGGCGAAGCGGACGGTGCAGGAACGCGACGCCGCCGCCCGCGACCTGGAGCGGGTGCTGTTGCGGGCCCGCGCCCAGCACGACCAGCTCCGGGCCCGACTGGCCGAGCTGGACGACCAGGTCGCCGACGCCGCCGCCCCGGCCGCGCTGCGGGCGGCGCTGGACGAGCACGCCCGGCTGCGCCGGGTGCTGGAGGAGGCGGCGACCGCGGTACGCGCCGGACGGGACGCCGCGCGGCGGGCCCGGGGCGCGCTGGACGCCGCCGAGGAGCGGCTGCGCCGGGCGTGGCGGGACTTCGACACGGCCCGGGACCGGCTCGCCCGGTTCGGACCGCCCGCGATCGATCGCGACGACGTGGCCGCCGCCTGGGCCACGCTGGCCGGCTGGGCCGGCGGCGAGGCCGACCGGCGGCGGGCCGACCGCGCCGGGCTGGTCGGCTCGGTCACCGCAGCCCAGGCGGCGGCGGGCGAGGTCGAGGAACGGATCGCCGCCCACTTCACCGCCGCCGGGCTGGGCGTCGCCGACGACGACCCGGGCCGGGCCGCCGCGGTGGCGGCGGAACGCGCCGAGGCCGAGCTGCGCCGGCTGGTCGAGCGGCGCGAGCAGGCCGCCGAGCTGCGCGGTCAGCGGGCCGGCCACGAGCGGGAGTCCCGGGTGGCCCGGGCGCTGGCCGGGCACCTGCGGGCCAACAACTTCGAGCGCTGGCTCCTGGCCGAGGCGCTGGACCTGCTGGTCGACGGCGCCTCCGGGATCCTGCGCGAACTCTCCCAGGGCCAGTACGACCTGGTCCACGACAAGGGCGAGTTCTTCGTGGTCGACCACCACGACGCGGGGCTGCGCCGGGGGGTGCGCACCCTCTCCGGCGGGGAGACCTTCCAGGCGTCGCTGGCCCTGGCGCTGGCCCTGTCCGAGCAGCTCGCCGGGATGTCCACCACCGCCGCCAGCCTGGAGTCGATCGTGCTGGACGAGGGCTTCGGCACCCTCGACGCGGCCACCCTGGACACGGTCGCCGCCACCCTGGAGAGCCTGGCCGCCCGGGGTGACCGGATGGTCGGCGTGGTGACCCACGTACCGGCGCTGGCCGAGCGGATCCCGGTCCGCTACGAGGTCCGCAAGGACGCCCGCACCGCCCGCGTCGAACGGACCGGCCTGTGAGCGCGAGGAGTGCGGCGGTCGGGCACGGACACTGCGCGGCGGGGGCGGCGTGACCGGGCCGCGGCTCTTCGTCGACGCCTGGGACCCGGCGTACGGCGCGTCGTTCGAGGCCTCCGTGGGCGGGCCGGCCGCGCCGAGCAGCGCCCAGGTCGAGGCCGACGTCGAGCTGCCGGCGGTGGACTGGCGGGCGATCGGGCCCCGGCCGGGGCTGCGCGCGCCCGACGTGGTGCTGCTCGTCGACGGGGTACGCCGGATCGACGCCAGCGTCTGGACGGCCGAGGACGACGGCGCCTCGTTCCCGGGCATCGCCGCCTCGTACGCGGCCGGGGTGGTCCGCTGCGACCTGGAGCGCGGCGCGGCAGAGCTGGCCGGGGCGCAGGTCGGCCGGGGGCTCTTCACCGCCAGCCCGTCCGCCGAGGAGGTGGTCTGCGGCCGGATCCGCTACCCGGTGCACCGGGTCGGCGGGACGGGCGAGCTGAGCAAGCTGCCGGCGGCGGTGCAGGGGCCGCTGACCGCGCTGGAGGTGGCCGTCTCCGACGCCGCCCGCGCCGACGACGACCTGCTGGTGGTCGACGGCCCGCTGCGCAGCCGGCGCCAGCTGCCGCGCACCCTCGGCTACATCAAGACCCAGCACAGCCAGTACCTGGACGCCCGGCTCACCGCCGTGGTCACCGGGCTCGCCCCGGGTGAGCGGTCCCCGGTGTTCCGGCTCGGCACCGCCTGGGGCGGCTGGTCGTGGTACCTGCGACTGCCGGTGGCGCCGGGAGCGCCGTGGGCCGGCATCGTCCGGCTGGAGTGCTCGGCGGAACTGCCGCCGGAGGAGGCGATCGGGCTGGCCGACCTGTCGCTGGTCACCCTGCCCCGGTTCGCCTCGTCGCCGTACAAGGACCCGCGGGCCCCGCAGAACCTGGTCCCGATCGCCGGGCTGGAACGGCGGCTGCGCGGGCTGCTCGGCGACGCCCGGCTGCTGCACCGGGCGCTGACCATGGCCACCCGTGCCGGCGGGGCGCGCCGCTGATGGGCCGCCGCCGTGGCGACGACCGGATCGTCGCGCCGGTCGACACCGGCCAGGCCGAGCTGGTGCCGGACGCCGACCGGCCCCGGTCCTGGACGCTGCTGCTCGACGGCGCGCCGCAGTCGCACGTGGACCTCGCCGACCCCACCCACCTGGAGTTCGAGTACGTCCGCCGGCTCGGCGCCGCGCTGGACCTGCTCGCCCCGGCCGGCGCGCCGCTGCGGGTGCTGCACCTCGGGGGCGGGGCGTTGACCCTGCCGCGCTACGTGCAGGCCACGCGGCCGGGCTCGACCCAGCGGGTGTCCGAGGTGGACGGTGCGCTGGTCGAGCTGGTCCGCCGCGAGCTGCCCTGGCCGGCCGACCCCCGGCTGAAGGTCCGGGTCGCCGACGCCCGGGCCACCCTGGCGTCCACCCGGGACGCCGCCTACGACGTGGTGGTCGCCGACGTCTTCGCGGGCGCCCGCACCCCCGCTCATCTGACCAGTGTGGAGTACGCCGCCGAGGTGACCCGGGTGCTGGCCCCGACGGGCTGGTACCTGGCCAACGTCGCCGACGGCCCACCGCTGCGGCACGCCCGCGCCCAGGTCGCCACCGTCCGCTCGGTACTGCCCCGGGCCTGCCTGGTCGGCGACGCGGGGGTGCTGCGCGGGCGGCGCTACGGCAACCTGGTGCTGATGGCGGGCCGGGCCGAGCCGCCGGTGCCGGAGCTGACCCGACGCGCGGCCGGGGACTGGTTCCCCGGTCGGGTGCTGGCCGGCGACGAGCTGGACCGGTTCGCCGGCGGCGCCCCGGTGGTCCACGATGCCGACGCCACCGACTCCACCCCACCGCCGCCGGGAATTTTCTCGGTCCGCCGTTGATCCGCTGAGGAGAGCCGTCCGTATCATCGGACGGCCCTCCCCGAATGGGCCGGCTGATGTCATTGGACACCAGGAGGTCTCATGCACGCGGTCGCGGCCGGCTGGCAGGGCGAGATGGCCAGGCCAGGGTGGATGTTCGCCCGCGCCCAGCCCCAGCCCCGGGCCACCAGGGCGGGACGGGGGGTCGACGCCGATCCCCCCGGTCGCCAGAATGGCCCGGTGACGCCGCGACCGGCGCCCGGACGCCACCAGGCGGCCTCCCCGGAGGCCAGCCACTCCGACCAGCTGGTCCGGCTTCTCTACGCCGAACACGCCGGTCCGCTGCTGATGTTCGTGATGCGGCTGACCGGGGGTGACCGGCAGCGCGCCGAGGACATCGTGCAGGAGACCCTGCTGCGGGCCTGGCGCAACGCGCACCGGCTGGGCGTTCAGGGCCAGGGCTCGTTGCGGCCGTGGCTGGTCACCGTGGCCCGGAGGATCGCCATCGACGAGCACCGCAGCGAGCAGGCCCGGCCGGCGGAGACGTACGACCGGGATCTGACGGCGTTCGCCGAGGCGGACAGCACCGACCGGGTGCTGCGCACCATGACGGTCGCCGACGCCCTGCGTACGCTGAGCCAGTCGCACCGGGAGATCCTGGTGGCGACGTACTTCCGGGGGCGGACGGTGCCGGAGGCGGCCGAGGAGCTGGGCCTTCCGCTCGGCACCGCCAAGTCGCGGGTCTACTACGCGCTGCGCGCCCTGCGCACGGCTCTGCAGGAGAGGGGGGTGACGGAATGAGCCGGGCAGACCACATGGACGTCGCCGCGTACGCGCTCGGCGTGCTGGACGAGCAGGACACCGAACGGTTCGAGGAGCACCTCGCGACGTGCTGGGCCTGCGCCGCCGAACTGGAGACGATGGTCCCGGTGGTGGGGCTGCTCTCCGACATCGACGGCGAGACGATGATGGCGATGGAGCACACCGCCACGGATCCGGCCCTGTTGGACCGTACCCTCGGCGCGGTGCGGGCCCATCGGCGGCGCGCGCGGATCCGGCAGGTCTTCGCGACCGCGGCGGCGGTGGTGGCGGTCGGCGCGCTCAGCGGCATCGGCGTGGCCGCCCTCGACGGCGGCGGGAACGACCAGGTGATCGCGGAGCCGACGGTGACCGTGCCGGTGGTCCCGACGGTCAACCCGCAGCCGACCCGTTCCGGGCCCGGCGCCGGTGGCCCCAACGAGATCGAGGGCGACCAGTTCGACGCCACCGACGGCAGCACCGGGGTGAAGGCCACCATGTGGCTGGCGAACAAGGAGTTCGGCACCTGGATCGGGTTCAACCTGACGAAGCTGCCCGGTCCGCGCACCTGCCGGCTGGTGGTGGTCCGCAAGAACGACACCACCGAGGTGGTCTCCACCTGGGCGGTGCCGGGCACCGGCTACGGCACCAACACCAATCCGCAGGATCTCCAGCTGGAGGCGTCCACCTCGGCGCCGCGCAACGACATCGCCAAGCTCCAGGTGCAGTCGGTGGATTCGAACGGGGTCGCCAGCCCGCTGGTCACCGTCACGCCCTGACCCGCGCCGTACCGGATCGGCGTCGGCCCCTCGCGCGGGGGCCGGCGCCGATTCGGCGTACCCGGTGACGGGCCCCGGTGTGCCTGCCCACGTACGGCCGACCGGATCGGTTCAACGGCCACCGAGTGAAATTGACCACTCTCAACCGTTCAACCTTGACAGTGGACCCTCCGTACTACTCGGTGAACTGCCAAGAATGAGGAGGGCACGTGGCACAGATGAAGCGGACCGTCATCGTCGCGAGCGCGATGGTCGCACTAACGGCCTGCGCTCCCGCGGGTTACGACGGAGCGAACTCCAGCGCCGCCGAGCCGGTCGCCGTCGCCGCGGCCGAGCCCACCGCGGCCGTCGAACCGGAGGCCAGCGCCTCCGCCGAGGCGCCCGCCGCCGAGCAGGCGCCCCCGCCCGCCGACGTCCGGCTCACCGACCAGCTGGTCGGCAAGAAGGTGGCCCGGATGGGCAACGTCGTGATGGACCAGGACGGCTGGATCCTCTACCGCTTCGACAAGGACTCGGCCGACCCGCCGTCGTCGAACTGCGTCGACAAGTGCGCGCAGGTCTGGCCGCCGGCGCTGACCGACGGCAACCCGCAGCTGCAGGGCGTCTCCGACGACAAGGTCGGCACCGTCACCCGCCAGGACGGCACCCGGCAGATCACCATCGGCGGCTGGCCGGTGTATCGGTACATCGGTGACAAGAAGCCGGGCCAGTGGAAGGGCCAGGGCGTCGGTGGCACCTGGTTCGTGGTGGACCCGAACGGCAAGAAGAACCTGACCTGCCTGCCGACCGGCACGCCGAAGGCGGTCGCCCCGCCGGCGTCGAGCGACTCGGGCAGCGGCGACTCCGGCTACTCGTACTGAGCCAGTCGCCACCGGGGACACGGTGGCCGGTCGCAGCCGGGGAGGGCGCGGCCGGCCACCGTCACGGATCCGGACGCCGGCGTACCGGCAACGTCGCGCGCCCGGGATCGCGGCGCCGGCCCGTGGGCCGGCGCCGCGATTCCGGTGCCGGACCCCTGAGCCCTCCGGGAACGGACGCGGGCGGTGGGCGCGTCGACGCCAGCAGGCGCACCCGCCGAGGTTCCCCCGGACCTGCTCCCCCACGGCCGCTCGGGCGGCCGGTCCGACCCGGGGATGGAGGCACCGCCGACGTGCAGGGCGTCGGCGGTGTCGTCCGTCACGGGGGTGTGGCGTGGCAGAGTGTCGGGGTGACCCACGAGCCCGCCGCCAGCCGGGTGCTGTGCCCCCCGGCCGAGCACCGGCTGGGCGCGACCGTCCGGGCGCTCACCTTCAGCCCGTACGACCCCTGCGCCCGGATCGCGGCCGGCACGTTCTGGTGGGCCACCCGCACCCCCGCCGGTCCGGCCACCCTGGCGCTGCGTCCCGCCGGCGGGGAGCTGGTCGCCGAGGGGTACGGCCCGGGCGCCGCCTGGGTGGTAGAGCGGGCCGACGCGGTCGCCGGGCTGCGCGACGACCTGACCGGATTCGCCGAGCTGGCCGCCGAGCACCCGCTGGTGGCCGAGCTGGCCCGGCGGCACCACGGGCTGCGGATGCCGACGACCGGCCAGGTCTTCCCCCGGGTGCTGCGGGCGGTCTTCGAGCAGAAGGTCACCGGCAAGGAGGCTTACCGGGCGTACGCGGCGACCGTGCGGCACTTCGGTGAGCCGGCGCCCGGGCCGTTGCAGCCGCTGCTGCTGCCGCCCGATCCGGCCGCGATCGCGGCGGCGCCGTACTGGATCTTCCACCCGTTCGGCGTGGAGCAGCGCCGGGCGGAGACGCTGCGCCGGGCGGCGGCGGTCGCCGAGCGGCTGGAACGCTGCGCGGACAGCGCCGAGGCCACCCGCCGGTTGACCGCGATCGCCGGCATCGGCCCGTGGACCGCCGCCGAGGTGGTCCGGGTCGCCTACGGTGACCCGGACGCGGTGAGCGTCGGCGACTACCACATCCCGAACACGGTGGCCTGGGCGCTGGCCGGCGAGGCCCGCGGCGACGACGCCCGGATGCTGGCCCTGCTGGAGCCGTTCCGCGGCCACCGGGGCCGGGTCTGCCGGCTGCTGGAGGCCGCCGGCATCCAGGCACCGAAGTTCGGGCCGCGGGCCCCGATCCGCTCCTTCGCCCGGTTCTGATCCCGGCGGCAGGTCGACGCCGGACGGTCGCCGGTCAGCCGCCGGCGCAGAGCCGGCGCAGGGTCCGCCCCAGCCACCAGGCGTACGCGTGCTGGAAGGCCCGCGTCACCGGTCCGGCCGCCCGCACGTACCAGCGGGCCGGGAGGCTGAACGCCAGCACCTCGAAGAAGACCCCGTCCGCCTCCCGGTGGACCAGGAACGCCTCCTCGCCGCGCTCCGGATGCCCGGGCAGGGTGCCGTAGCCCCAGCCGGCCCGCCGCTCGCCGGACTCGGCCCAGACCACCTCGCACGGCCCCCAGAGCCGCAGCGGACCGACCCCCAGGCCCGGGGTGACCCGGACGCCGGGCTCGGCGCGCGGCGCGTCGGTGCGCATCACCACCCCGGCGGCCCGGTGCAGCCGCCAGCTCAGCACCGCCTCGGCCGCGACGGGGTAGCACCCGTCGGGCAGCCGGTAGCGGTGCCGCAGGTGGTGCCAGCCGGCCGGCAGCGCGCCCTGCCGGGTGGCGCCCACCTCCGGGTACGTCAGCTCGGACACGCCGTCCAGCCTAGGGCGAGCGGCCCGGCTCCGCCCGGCGTGCGCCCGCCCCCCGCCGACGGCGGGACGGCCCCGGCCCGGTCAGCCCCGCTCGCAGCGACGCCTGAGCCCGTCCGCCTCCATCCGCAGGTAACGTCGCAGCGCCCGGCCGCCGAGCAGGCCGGTCAGGGGAGCGAGCGGGCCGGTCTGCACCACGGTCAGCTCGACCCGCACCCGGCCGTCGGGCAGCGGCACGATCCGGTGCTCGCCCCGGTTGTGCACGCCCGGGCTGTCCGACTCCCAGGCGAAGAAGCGGGGCGGGTCGAACTCGGTTACCCGCCAGACCGCCGGACGCAGCCAGGGCTGTTCGAGGCGGGCGGTGGACCCCAGCGTGAACGGGCCGGGCTCGCCCCGGCGGGCGGCGCGGACCGACGCGGTCCACTCCGGCCAGCGCTCGACGTCGGTCTGCACCGCCCACACCCGGTCGATGTCGGCAGCGATCTCGGTCGACGTGGTGAACCGCATGCTGTCCTCCCCGTTGGTGCCGTGCGGCGGCGCGGACCGCCGCCCCACGGGGACGACGCTGCCGCGCGGAACGTGACGGGGCCATCCGCCGGGCGGTCGGCGGTGGGTCGACCACCCGGGGCGCGGCCAGGGGGGGCAGGGTCGGTCGGCGGGCGCGGAGCGCGGTCGGCCTCAGGCGGCTTCGCGCAGGTCGGCCAGGCTGAGCGGGGTACGCCGGCGCAGCAGTTCCTCCAGCTCGGCGACGGTGCCGACCTCGCCGAGGACGTCCTTGCCGCCGCCGAAGCGGGCCGGGTAGCGGCGCACCAGCCGGTAGCGCTGCCGGCCGCGTACCAGCTCGACGGTGACCCGCCAGCGGCCGCAGCAGTCGCACACCCACTCCACCCGGCGACGGTAGCTCTGAGCTGCGGAAACGTGATCCGGGCGGGGGGTGACGAGGGGGACGGTCGGGGACACGCCGCCGCGCCACCGGCGGTGATCTGCCTCACGGTTGTCGGTGCCGTCTGGTTGACTGGTCGCCGTGGACCTGCCGATCAATCCGCCGGTCGAACCGATGCTGGCAAAGAGCGTGGCCCGACTGCCCACCGACCCCGGTCTGACGTACGAGCCGAAGTGGGACGGCTTCCGGTGCATCGTGTTCCGCGACGGCGACGAGGTCGAGCTGGCCAGCCGGGGCGGCAAGTCGATGACGCGCTACTTCCCCGAGGTGGTCGAGCAGGCCCGCCGGCAGCTGCCGGCGCGCTGCGTGGTCGACGGCGAGCTGATCGTGATCCGGCGGGACGGCCCGAGCGGTCAGCCCCGGCTCGACTTCGAGCTGCTCGCCCAGCGCATCCACCCGGCCGCCTCCCGGGTGAAGCTGCTGGCCGAGACGACGCCGGCCGACTTCGTCGCCTTCGACCTGCTCGCCCTCGGCAACGAGCTGCTGACCGACGAGCCCTACCCGGTCCGGCGGGCCCGGCTGGAGGAGGCGCTGGCCGGGGTCCGCCCGCCGGTGCACGTCACCCAGGTGACCACCGACCCGGAGGTCGCCCGCCGCTGGTTCGAGGTGTTCGAGGGCGCCGGGCTGGACGGGCTGATCGTCAAGCCGGCGGACCTGCCGTACCAGCCGGGCAAGCGGCTGATGTCCAAGGTCAAGCACGCCCGGACGGCCGACGTGGTGGTGGCCGGCTTCCGCTGGCACAAGTCCGGCCCGGTGGTCGGCTCGCTCCTGCTCGGCCTCTACGACGACGCGGGCGTGCTGCACCACGTCGGGGTGAGCGCGTCGTTCACCATGACCCGCCGGCAGGAGCTGCTGGAAGAGCTGGCGCCCTACCGGGACACCGGCGGCGAGCACCCGTGGGTGCACGGCGACCACGAGCGCGGCCAGCGCATTCCGGGCGGGGTGAGCCGGTGGACCGGCACCAAGAACCTGGAGTGGGAGCCGCTCCGGCCCGAGCTGGTGGTCGAGGTGGCCTACGACGCGATGGAAGGTGAACGGTTCCGGCACACCGCGCGGTTCGTCCGCTGGCGGCCCGACCGCGATCCCCGCTCCTGCCGCTACGACCAGCTCGACCGGCCGATCCGGTTCGATGTGGACCAGGTCCTGCGCGGCGATCCCGCGGCGACCGTCGCGCCGGCCGCCGCCGGCCCGGCGTAGCCTGGCCGGGCACACGATCACGGAGGCGTGCTGGTGACCTGCTCTACCCACCGGATCCGTCGGGTCCGGCTCACCCTGGCCGGGTTCGTCGCGGCCGCCCTGCTCGGCGCCGGTTGCACGATGCCGGCGTTCGCGCCGCGCACCGAGGGCGAGGGCACCGCCGCCGCGCCGGGCAGCGCCCCCGACTGGCGGGACTGCCCGGAGGTGGCGGAGGACCTGGTGGGCCGGGGCGCCTCGGGGATGCGGTACCAGTGCGCCAAGATCTCCGTACCCCGGAACTGGGGTTCCGGCGCCGCCAGCGGCGCGACGGCCGGCCCGGGTAGCGGGGAGACCTTCGAGATCGCGTTGCTGCGGGCCCGCTCGTCGAAGCAGCGGGGTCGGATCGGCTCGCTGGTGATCAACCCGGGCGGGCCGGGCGGGTCCGGGGTGGACACCGCGGTCTACCTCTCCTTCGGCTCGGCCTTCGGTGGGCTGCCCGCCTCGATCACCGACCGGTTCGACATCGTCGGCTTCGACCCGCGCGGGGTGTCCCGGTCCAGCCCGGTCAAGTGCATCTCCGACGCCGACCTCGACACCAGCTTCGGTTACGACCCCGACCCGCGCGGCCAGGAGTCCTTCGACGACTACGTCGCGCTGAACCGGAAGGTCGGGCGCGGCTGCGGCAACCGGTACGGCGACCAGCTCCCGCTCTACGGCACCGAGCAGGCCGCCCGGGACATGGACGCGGTCCGCGCGGCGGTCGGCGACGACAAGCTCACCTACCTGGGCTACTCCTACGGCACCCTGCTCGGCGCCACCTACGCGCAGCTCTACCCGCAGCGGGTCCGCGCGCTGGTGCTCGACGGCGCGGTGGACCCGCAGCAGAAGCTGATCGCCGGCTCGGAGAGTCAGGCCAAGGGCTTCGAGCGCGCCTTCGGCAACTTCGCCCGGTGGTGCGCGGCCAACGCCGGCCGCTGCCCGATCGCCCCGGACGCCCGGGCCGCGGTGACCTCGGCGATCGACAAGGCGAGGGTCTCGCCGGCGAAGGGCGCCGACGGGCGGGAGGCCACCTCCGGCTGGGTCTTCTACGCGGTGATCTCGTCGCTCTACACCGAGTCCGGCTGGGAGGAGCTGGCCCGGGCGATCGACCGGCTGGAGGGGGGCGACCCGACCGAGGTGTTCAAGCTAGCCGACGCGTACGCCGGGCGCGGCGAGGACGGGCACTACTCGAACCTCTTCGACGCCAACCTGGCGATCAACTGCGCCGACGAGACCGAGAAGCCCAGCCGGGAGCAGATCCGCCAGTTGCAGTCGCAGTGGCGGCAGAAGTACCCGCTGTTCGGGCCGTCCCTGGCCGTCGGGATGCTCGGTTGCGTGGAGTGGCCGGGCCAGCGGGACCCGTACCCGACCGGTAAGGCGGTGGGCGCCCCGCCGATCGTGGTGGTCGGCACCACCGGCGACCCGGCCACGCCGTACGAGCAGACGGCGCGGCTGGCCTCGATGCTGGGCGTGGGGCGGGTGCTGACCTGGGAGGGCGAGGGGCACACCGCCTACCCGCAGACGGCCTGCGTCACCGACGCCGTGGACGCCTATTTGATCTCCTTGATCGTTCCCAGACCGGGGCTTCGCTGTCCGGCCCGTTGAGCGGCCGATGCGGCTCCGGTTCGGGCAGCTCGATGCCCTGCCGGGCCGTCAACTCCTCCAGCAGCATCCGCATCCGCCGCACGTCCCGCTTCAGTTCCTCCTGCTCGGCATGCTCGAAGGCGTCGTCGTCGACGATGAGGCGGCTGGCGAAGTGCGCGGTGATCAGTGGGATGACCAGCAGCACCATGGTGGAGATCAGCAGCGCGGCGAGGGTGCGCCCCGCCCAGGTGGTCGGGGAGATGTCGCCGTAGCCGACGGTGGAGGCGGTGACCACCGCCCACCAGACCGCGTCGGCGGGGCTGCGGTTCTCCACCTCGCCGTAGATCACCCCGGCCACCACGATCATCAACAGGTACGACGTGATCAGCGTGCGCGGTGAGTTCGCGAACCACACCAGCCCGCGGTAGACCCACCGGAAGGGCAGCAGCAGGATCTCCATGCCGCACCATGCTGCCCGGTGGAGGCAACCGGTGGGGGGACATCGCCCGGTGTCGCTGTGGCAGGCTGCCGACCATGAGCGATGTGATCTTCCGGGAGGCGGTCCGGGCGGACCTGCCCGCCATCCTCGCCCTGGTCGCCGACGACGTGCTGGGCAAGGCCCGGGACCACACCGAGGTGGACGAGGCGTACGAGCGGGCCTTCGCGGACATCACCGCCGACCCGCGCAACGAGGAGATCGTCGCCGAGCGGGCCGGTGAGCTGGTCGGCTGCCTCCAGATCACCTACATCCCGGGGCTCGGCCGGCACGGCGCGGAGCGCGCCCTGATCGAGTCGGTGCGGGTCCGCGCCGACCAGCGCGGTCAGGGCCTGGGCCGGCGGATGATGGAGTGGGCCGTCGACCGGGCGCGGGAGCGGGGCTGCGCTCTGGTGCAGCTCACCACCGACAAGAGCCGGGAGGACGCGCACCGGTTCTATCGGAACCTCGGGTTCGAGGCGAGCCACGAGGGCATGAAGCTGCACCTGTGAACCGGGCATCGCCCGGCCGGGCGGCGGACCTGCCGGTCGGACGCTACAAACCTGATGACGCGAACGAATCAGCCGGCACGGTAGGCCCGTCCTCGGCGATGCCGTCAACGGCATCAAGTTCGTAGCGTCCGAGCACCCGTACCGAGCCCCCCGAAGGCCCGTCCCCGCCCCCCGCCGGTCAGTCGTCGACGAGCTGGCCGTCGCGCAGGGTCAGGCTGCGGTCGGCCAGCTCGATCAGGCCGGCGTCGTGCGTCGCCACCAGCGCGGTCATCCCCCGGGCGTGCACGACCGCCCGGAGCAGGTCCATGATGGACCGCCCGGTCTCCGAGTCGAGCTGCCCGGTCGGCTCGTCGGCGATCAGCAGGTCCGGCTCGTTGGCCAGCGCCCGGGCCACCGCCACCCGCTGCTGCTGGCCGCCGGAGAGCTCGTACGGCCGCTGCGCGGCGTGCCCACCCAGCCCGACCAGCTCCAGCAGCACCGCCACCCGCTCCTCCCGCTCCTTCGCCGGCACCCGGGCCAGCCGCAGCGGTACGCCGACGTTCTCGGCCGCCGACAGGATCGGCACCAGCCCGAAGGTCTGGAACACGAAGCCCACGGTGCCCCGGCGCAGCCGCAGCAGCTCCGCCTCCCCCGCGCCCGTCACGTCGTGCCCGGCCACCCGGACCCGGCCGGTGTCGGGCCGGTCCAGCCCACCCACCAGGTTCAGCAGGGTCGTCTTGCCGGCGCCGGAGCGGCCGCGCACCGCCACCAGCTCGCCCCGCCCGGCGGTGAACGACACGTCCCGCACGGCGTGCACCGCCCGCGCGCCCCGCCCGAAGGTCCGGCTCACCGCCTCGACCCGGACCACCTCGTCGCGCACCGCCGCCGCACCGGGGCGGACCGAGACCTGCTCACTCATGCGTCACTCCCGTTCATCTCCGGCGTACGGTCACCGGGGCGGACCTGCACGTGATCCGGTTCGAGGTTCAGCCGGACCCGGTCGCGCAGCGCCAGGGCGTCCACGAAGGGCGCCGGCAGCTGCATCCGGCCGCCGCGGTCGAGCACCGCGTATTCCTCGCTGACCAGCTCGGTGCTGCCGTCGGCGCCGAGCCGCGCGGTCCGGTGCACCTCGGAGGCGGTCCGGCCGTCGCGGATCGCGACGGTCCGGCGGACCTGCCCGGCCACGGCCTGGTCGTGGGTGACCACCACCACGGTCACCCCCAGCTCGGCGTTGATGGTCCGCAGGGCGGTGAACACCTCGGCGCCGGTCGCCTCGTCCAGCTCGCCGGTCGGCTCGTCGGCGAAGAGCACCTCCGGGTCGTTGGCGACCGCCACCGCCACCGCGCAGCGCTGCTGCTCGCCACCGCTGAGCTGCCCCGGCCGCCGGTCGGCGCAGTACCCCACCCCGACCAGGTCGAGCAGCTCCTCCGCCCGCTGCCGGCGGGCCCGGCCCCCGCCACCCCGGCCGGCCAGCCGCATCGGCAGCTCCACGTTCTCCCGCGCGCTCAGGTACGGCAGCAGGTTGCGGCCGGTCTGCTGCCAGACGAAGCCGACCATCCGCCGCCGGTAGCTCAACCGACGGCGGTTGGTGAGGTTGAGCAGGTCGTACTCCCCCACCCGGGCGATCCCGGCGGTCGGCGTGTCCAGCCCGGAGAGGATGTTGAGCAGCGTCGACTTGCCCGAACCCGAGGCCCCGACGATCGCCACCAGCTCGCCCCGGTCGATGACCAGGTCCAGCCCCTGAAGGGCCACCACCTCGACACCCTCGGTCTTGAAGATCCGGACCAGGCCGTCGCAGACGATGTGACCGCGCAGCCGGTCCTGGCCGCCGGCCCGCTCGGCGGCCCGCCGGGCCGCCCGCCGTTGCAGGTCGGCCAGATCGGGTACGACGGAACTCTCCGCGGTAGCGGTCATGTCAGCTCTCCTCTCCGAGCCGAAGCACCTCACCGAGGCGCAACCGGCGGTTGTTCAGGGCCTCCACCGCCACCGCGAAGCCGAGGGCGACCGCGCCGAGCGCGACCACCGCCGCGACCAGGCCGGGCGAGAACGCCACCCGCACGGGGGCGCCACTGGTGAAGGCGGACAGACCGAGCACGGGGATGAGCAGCAGCGGCAGCAACGCACCGACCAGCGCGCCGGTGAGCACCGCGGCGCCCACCAGCGGGGCCAGCTCCACCAGCAGCATCCCCCGCCACTGCCGGCGGGACAGGCCCAGGGTGCGCAGGCGGGACAGCATCTGACCCCGCGACCGCGCCCCGGCCAGCACGGTGAACGCGATCGCCAGCAGCCCCAGGACCGCGCCGGCACCGGCTCCCGCGGCGAAGCCGAACGCGAGCACCCCGTTCACCCCGCCCTCGCCCAACTCCCGGCGGATCTGCGTCCAGGTGACCACCCGCACGCCGAGTGGTCGATCCTTGCCGACGACCGCCCCGCTGCGCTGGAACCGCGCCTGCCCCTCGTCGCCGGCCCGACGCAGCGTCGCCGCGTCGAGGTCGTCCCCGGCGACCAGGTAACCGGTGGGCACGACGGCGTGATCCCGGTGGGGCAGCGCCTGCCAGGGCAGCACGATGAACCGGCCGTTGGCCGTCTCCAGCATGGGGAAGGCGTCCGCCCGGTCGGCCACCCGGAACTCGTACCGCTGGCCCTGCACGGTGACGAAGGCGGAGCTGTCCAGGCCGGCGGCGGCCAGGTCGGCGGCGACCGCCGGGGACACCACCGCGGGCAGCGGTCCGGCCGTCCCGGCGGGGGCCAGGAGCGCGGCGGGCACCCGCACGTCCCGCCCGGCCTCCCGGGCCGTCCGTGCCAGGGCCGGCCCGTCGACCAGCAGAACGCTGACGTCGCGGATCGCAGCGGCGACGCCGTCGCTGTCCTTCGCCAGCCGCTGCGCCGGCTCGGCGAGCAGCGGCGCCGCCGACCGGACCCCGGGCAGTTCCACCAGCCGCGCACCGGTGTCCGGGGCGAACCGCTCACCCCGGACGAGCGCGTCGGCGGGCACCCGACCGTCGGCGACCGCGTCCCGGCCGGCCTCGACCCCGGTGGCCACGACGGCACAGAAGCCGGCGGTCCCGATCGCCAGCACGACCACCACCAGCGGCGCGGTGACCACGGCGGCGTCGGCCCGGGCGGTGCCCAGGAATGCCACGCTGCCCCGCGCCCGGGCCGCGAGCCGGCCGGCCAGCCGCAGCGGCCACGGATAGAGCCGGATCACGACCACCGCCGCCGCGACGGCCAGCAGCACCGGCACCCCCACCAGCAGCGGGTCGACCTCGCCGAGGGTGAGTCCCCGGCGGCGCAGCAGCACCACCCCCAGCACGGCGAGCAGCAGGACGCCCAGTTCGACGGTGACCCGGTGGGCCGAGGGCCGCGAGCGCGTCCCGCTCCGCCGCCCGACGACCCCGGTCGGCGCCGCGGCCGTCGCCACCGGCAGGGCCAGCGTGACCAGGACGGTGAACAGCCCCGCCAGCGCCACGACGTCCCCGGGCGGCCCGGGGACCAGCGTCCCGAGCAGCCAACCCAGCACGGCGGCCGGCGGCGCCACCAGCAGCGACTCGGCGAGGCTGCGCCGGACGCCCGCGCCGACCGTGCCGCCGCGGGCGCGCAGCAGGGTGAACTCGCTGCGCCGGCGGCGGACCGCGGAGCCGGTGGCCAGCACGACCAGCCCGGCCAGGGTCGCCAGCACCCCCGCCCCGATCACCGCGAGCAGGGTGCGGGCGGCCGCCATCCCGTCCACGAACTCCCCCAGCGGGATGTCCAACCGCTGGTAGAACGTCCGACCCCCGGTCTCTCGGGACATCCGCCGTACGCCGTCGACGAGCGGGGTCAGCTCGCGGACGTCGAACCGGGTGGCGTCCACCCGATACCGCCAGCTGAACTGCACCGGCCGGCCCGCGGCGGCCTGCCGGTCCAGGGCCGTGCCACTGATCACCGCGGCGACGGTGAACGGCTCGCCGTCGCCCTGCGGCTCGACGATCCGGAGCAGGGAGAAGAGGTCGTCCCAGCTGCCGTCGGCGGGATCGGTGGGCTGGAACAGACCCACCACCCGCAGCTGCGTCGGGGCCGGCGCACCTGGCAGCGTCTCGCCCGCCGCGAGGGTCAGCCGACTGCCCACCCGCAGGTTGAGCGGGCGGGCCACGTCGGCGGCCAGCGCCACCTGCACGGGCTGGTCCGCGGCCGTGGCCTCGTCCGGCCAGCGTCCGTCGACCAGCGTGCCAGCCTCCCGGATGCCCGGCACCGTGCGCAGGCCGAGATCGACCAGGAGGTTCTTCGCCGCCAGGTCCGGGCCGCTCACCCGGCTCGGCGGGATGTCCGCGGTGAACCACCGCGACCCGACCGCCGAGCGCACCTCGGCCGGCATGGCCGCCTGCAGGGTGTCCAGGTCCGCCCGCTGGTCGGCCAGCAGCGACCCACCGCCGCCGGCGGCGACGAGCCGCGGTGAGAAGTACGTCAGATCCCGGACCTGCGCGGGCTGACCGGCGAAAGACTCCCGCAGGCCCCGCTCGGCCTGCCGGTTCACCAGCCGCGGCACCCCGCTGACCAGCAGCGTGGCGACCATCGTCAGCACCGCGAGCAGCACGAACTGCCCGCCGTTCGCCCGGATTCGGCGAACCACCTCGCCGACGCCCACCGCTGCGCCTCCGCGTACCCGACCGTCCGGTGTCACCGATCTCCCCCGATCCGCAGCTGCGCCGCCGCCACCCGCTGCCGGATGCCGAGGGCGATGAACACGCTGCACACCAGCGCCGCCAGCAGCAGCCCCACCGCGGTCACCCCGATCGGTGCCCAGGGCAGCGCGAAGGCCGCCTCGGGCACGGGCCGGTCGGCCGACGGGGTGAGGACGACCAGCGGCGCCATCGTCGCGCCGACCGCCGTGCCGAGCAGCAGGCCGACCCCGACCCCGATCCCGGCCAGGAAGGTCTGCTCGGCCAGCAACGCCCGGGCCAGCAGCCGCGGTGAGGCGCCGAGGGTGTGCAGCACCGCGAACTCACCGAGCCGGTGTCGGGCGGTGGCCCAGACGTCGACCATCAGGCCGACCAGGGCCAGCAGCACCGACCCGAGCGCGGCGGCCAGCAGGCCGGTGCGGGCGCCCTGCCAGTACGGGTCCGCGGCGGCCTGCTCGGCCACCTCCGTCCGGTCGAGCAGGGTGGTGCCGGGCAGTTCGCCGAGCGCGCGGGCCGCCTCGGCGTGCCCCCCGTCGGCGGCGGAGAGCCACCACTCGGCCGGGGGACGGATGACGCCGTGGTCGCGCACCAGCCAGTCGACGGCGGCGGGCAGATCCAGCAGGATGCCCGCCCCGGTGGTGGTGGGCACGGCGGCGACCTCGCCGGCGAAGGTCACCGGCACGGTGACGCCGGAGAGGCTGAGGGAAACGACGTCCCCGGGGCGCAGGCTCAGCGCCTCGCGGACCGCCGGCGTCATCAGCGCGGGCACCGGCCGGTTCTCACCGGGCGGCACCACCAGGAAGCGGGACGAGATCTGGTTGGCGAAGCGGCCGCCGTCGAAGTACGGGACCGTGTGCTCCGCGGTCAGGCCGGTGGCGGTGACCGCCATCGCGAGCTTCTCCTGCGGATCACCGGCGGTCGCGCGCCAGCCGTCGCCGAGCCGCACCGGCTGGACCGTTCCGTCCGCGCCGACGGCTCCCAGGCCGGTCAGCTCGAGCCGGTACGCCCGGCCCCGCACGTCCCCGGCGTCGAGTTCGAACCCGGCCAGCCGCAGCCCGCCCGGCCCGGCGTCGGGCAGGGCGACGGTGAACGGCAGCGCCGTGCCGTCGCTGCCGGCGGTGGCCACGGGCAGCCGGAAGGCCAACCCGTCGGCCCGGGTGAGCAGGACCGCCACCGCGACCCGGTGCGGGACGACGGCGCCGCGGACCGGGGTGCGGACGGTGCCGGTGAGCGAGGCGGCACCGGCGGGCAGGTCCACTCCGGCGGGCGCCCCCCGGGCCCGGGTCAACCGGTCGAACAGGGCCGGCACCGGCTCGTCGGCCAGCCGGCCGTTGAGCCGGACCAGACCGCTCGCCGCGGACGCGTCGAGGCTCACCACCGTCGCCGGCAGGTCGTTGCGGCCGACCCGGATCTCGTCCCGCCACGCCGGCAGGGCCCGGTCCAGGCCGGGCAGTGCCGCGAGCCGTCCGGCCCGGTCGTCGGGGGCGGTGCCGCTGCGTTCGACCAGCCGCAGGTCGGCGCCGACGGTGTGGTCCGCCCGTTCGACCTGGGACCGCTCGCCGGTGCTGATCAGCGACCAGGCCAGGGTGCTGCCGCCGACGGCCAGCGCGAGCAGCAGCACCGGCCCGGCGTGCGGCCGGCGGCCCGCCTGCCACATGCCGAACATGGTCGCCGTCCACGGCCGCCGGTCGACGAACCGCTCGGCGAACCGGGTCGCCGGCGGCAGCAGCCGCAGCGCCACCACCGCCCCGGCGAGCACGCCCAGCGTGGGCGCGGCGACCAGCAGCGGGTCCACCCCGAGCCGGCCGCCGGCGCCGGTCACCGGCGACGAGTACTGCCGCAGCTGCGCCCAGGCCAGCACGGCGAACCCGACCAGCACCAGGTCGACGCCGGCCCGCTGCACGGCGGCGGACCGGGTCGGCCGGGACCGGGCCGCCATGTCCGCCACGTACGTCCCCGCGCCGCGCAGCGTGGGGGCGACCATCACCACCAGGCAGCCCGCGGCGGTGGCGGCGGCGGCCGCCCACACCAGGGTCCCGCTGCCCGCGGCCGCGCCGAGGTCCACCGGCCCGTCGGCGCCCAACCGGCGCAGCGCCCCGCCGGCGAGCAGCGGCCCGAACACGGCGGCGGGCACCACCACCAGGCTCGCTTCCCGGGCGGCGAGCCCGGCCAACTGCCCGCGGGCGGCGCCGCGGGCGCGGAGCAGGGCCGTCTGCGGCCGCCGGTCCTGGTGCAGCAGCGCGGCGATCAGCACCAGGGCGTATCCGCCGAGGACGACGACGAGCAGCAGCGGGGTGGCCAGCGCGGAGCGGCCGGCGAGGTCCGCGCGGCCGATCCGGTCGAGCAGCCGGTCCATGTTCGTGACGGTCTGCGCGGACGAGCCGAGGCCGGCCACCTCGGGCACGTCGGTGGCGGCGGACGCCAGCGCCCGACGCACCTCGGGCAGCCGGGACGCCTCCACCGCGGTGAGGTCCGGGGCCACCACCCAGGAGGCGGAGACCGAGCCGGGGAAGGTCGTTGCGAAGGCCGCGGGGTCCAGCACGAACGGCCCGAACGACGAGTCGGAGCCGGCGTCCGTCGGGGCGCCCACCCCGGGCGCCAGCCGCCAGTACGGGTCGGCGGGGTCGCGGGGTCGCCAGGTGCCGGTCAGCAGCAGCTCGCCGTCCCGGCCGGAGCTGCGGTCGCGTACCGGCACCCGCTCCCCCGGGGTCAGGCCCAACCCGGCCGCGACCCGCTCCGGCAGGGTCACCTGCAGCGGCCCACCGCCGCCGACGGCCGGCCAGGAGCCGCCGGTCAGCTCCGCGTACCGGGGCAGGTCCTCGAGGGTGGTGAGGCCGGCGAAGGCCGGGTCGTCGTTCGAGCGGGTGACCGGGCCGAGGTCGCCGATGAGTTCCCGGCCGGTGCCGTACCGGGCGGTGGTCACGGTGACCGGGGCGCCACCGAGGCCGCCCGCGAGGCGGTCCCGGACCGCCCGGTCACGGCTGGTGAATTCGGCCAGGTCACGTCCGGCGGAGCCGCTGACCAGCAGGCTGCGTTCCTCGACCGGCGCGGAGGCGAGCAGGGCACGTTGCCCGGCCTCGGTCGCCCGGCGGTTGTAGTCGGAGAGTCCGGTGACCAACGCGACCGCCACCAGTGCCGCGACCACGGCGGCGAGCAGCAGCCCCCGTGCGGCGCGCGCCCGCCTCCACACCAGCTTCATCCGACGTCCTCCCCGGGCCCGCGATCGGGCCGACGACGAGAAGAAGTGCCGGCGGGTACGGAAAGGTTCGCGCCCGTTACATGATCGTTATTCGTTCCGGCGCAGGCCCCGCCGGACCGGGTCAGCGGGGGCGGTCGCGGTCCTTGGAGGGCTGCACCCGCTTCGGCTCGCCGGGCATCTTGGGGTGGTCCGGCGGGTACGGCAGGTCGCCCTGCCCGGCGGCGGCGTCCCGGTCGGCCCACTCCAGCAGCGGGGTGATGTCGTAGGCGGTGTCGTCGATGCCGGCGTGCGGGTCGCCGCGCTCGGCGAGCCGGACCGGGACGCTGCGCAGGTCGAAGTCGTCCGGGTCGACGTCGGGCAGCTCCGCCCAGTCGACCGGGGTGGAGACGGTGGCCCGGGCGTTGGCCCGCAGCGAGTACGCGCAGGCGATCGTGCGGTCCCGGGCCATCTGGTTGTAGTCGACGAAGACCCGCTGACCGCGCTCCTCCTTCCACCAGGCGGTGGTGACCAGCTCGGGGCGGCGCCGCGCCAACTCCCGGGCCAGCGCGATGGTGGCCCGGCGCACCTCGGTGAACGTCCAGCGGGGCTGGATCCGCAGGTAGACGTGCAGGCCCCGGCCGCCGGAGGTCTTCGGCCAGCCGGTGGCGCCCAGCTCGTCGAGGAGGGCGCGCAGCTCACCGGCGGCGGTCGCCGCGTCGGCGAAGTCGGTGCCCGGTTGCGGGTCGAGGTCGATCCGCAGCTCGTCGGGGCGGTCGACGTCGGCGGCCCGGACCGGCCACGGGTGGAACACGACGGTGCCCATCTGGGCGGCCCAGGCGACGTGGGCGAGATCCGCCGGGCAGAGCTCGTCGGCGCCGCGCCCGCTCGGGAAGGTGATCGTGGCGGTCTGCACCCAGGGCGGCACGCCCCGGGTGGGTATCCGCTTCTGGAAGAACATCTCCCCCTCGACGCCCTCCGGGAAGCGTTGCAGGGTGGTCGGCCGGGACCGCAGCGCCCGCATGATGCCGTCGCCGACGGCGAGGTAGTAGTGGAAGACCTCGGCCTTGGTGAAGCCGCGCTGCGGAAAGATCACCCGGTCCGGGCTGGTCAGCCGGACGGTGTGCCCGGCCACCTCGATCTCGGTCACCGTCGCTTTCGCGCTGCCTGCCATCCCGCGACCATATGCGACGCCTCCGACGTCCGGCGTACCGTTGACGGGTGAGTCTTGACGAGAACGAACTGCCCCGCACCGAGGACGAGTGGCGGGTCCGGCTGAGCCCGGAGGAGTTCCGGGTGCTGCGCGAGGCCGGCACCGAGCCCGCGTGGACCGGCGAGTACGTGGACACCAAGACCCGCGGCGTCTACCACTGCCGCGCCTGCGGCCTGGAGCTCTTCTCCAGCGACACCAAGTTCGACTCGCACTGCGGCTGGCCGAGCTTCGACGACGCCATCCCGGGCCGGGTCAAGGAGATCGAGGACCGCAGCCTCGGCATGAGCCGGACCGAGATCCGCTGCGCCCGGTGCGACAGCCACCTCGGGCACGTCTTCCACGGCGAGGGCTTCACCCCGAAGGACACCCGGCACTGCGTCAACTCGGTGTCGATCCGGCTCGAGCCGAAGTAGGACCGCGCCCGGCGGGGAGGCGACCGGTCAGAGCAGCAGCAGGCTGCCCCGGTCGTCGACCCGGTCGGCGGAGTCGTCGTCGAGCCAGACGCCGCCACTGGCGAGGTAGCGGAACCGGTACTCGCCCGGGCCGAGCTTGACGGTCACCGTCCGGGTGCCGTCGCGGCGGGTGACCAGCTCGTGCCGGCCGGGCTCCCAGCCGTTGAAGCAGCCGACCACGCTCACCGTGCCGGGCGGCGCGTCCCGGGGCAGGCAGAAGGTGACCCGGGTCTGGTTGCCGAAGAGCTTGTTGCGCTTGATCACGTCGTCCTCCGGGATCGAGGCGGGTTCACCAGGCCCAACGCGTGACACGCCGGGGGCGAAACGCCGTACGGCCGGATCGGATCGCGGGTTTTCGCCCCACCGGCCGCGCGATGGCCCACGCTGGGGGCTACCTGTCCTGATTCGGGGGTTTTCATCGTGGCTACCTGTGAGGTCTGCGGCAACGACTACTGGATGGCGTTCGAGGTGCGCACGGTCAGTGGGGACGTGCACACCTTCGACTGCTTCGAGTGCGCGGCGCAGAAGCTGGCGCCGGTCTGTGAGCACTGCCAGGTCAAGATCCTCGGCCACGGGGTCGAGGTCTCCGGCCGGTTCTTCTGCTGCGCCCACTGCGCCCGAGCCGAGGACGCCCAGGGCGCGGAGATCCGCGACGCGGTCGGCGCCCGCCCGGCCTGACCCCGGCCCGCGGCCCGCCCTACCATCGCGGGATGCCGCAGCCCACCACGCGCGTCGCCCGCTTCGCGGAGCTGGACGCCCGGACCTTCCACGACCTGCTCCGGCTGCGGATCGACGTGTTCGTCGTCGAGCAGGCCTGTCCGTACCCGGAGCTGGACGGCCGGGACGTCGAACCGGGCACCCGCCACCTCTGGCTCGAGCACGACGGGGCCGTCCTGGCGTACCTGAGGATCCTGGCCGATCCGGACGGCGTGGCGCGGATCGGCCGGGTGGTGGTGGCGCCGGCGGCCCGCGGCGGCGGGCACGCCGGGCGGCTGATGACCGAGGCGCTGCGGCTGGTCGGCGACCGCCCGTGCGTGCTGGAGGCCCAGTCCTACCTGGTCGACTTCTACGCCCGGCACGGCTTCACGGTCACCGGGCCGGAGTACGTCGAGGACGGCATCCCGCACGTCCCGATGAGCCGGCACGGCTGGCTCGGCCAGGTGCGCTGACGGGTCGCCAACGTAACGCCTCGGCCATCGATGCCGCTGAGCCCTCCGGTGAGATCAATCGGAGGGACCAGAACCTTGAAGTTAACGGGGATCCGCTGGAGCCGTAGGGCGGCCGGCATCGGGGCTGCCATCGCGGCCACCGCCGTCGCCAGCGTCGGCGCGGTGGTCGCGGTGGGCTTCGGCGGCGCCACCGCCGAGTGGGCGGCCGCCGGCGACGGGCCGGTCAAGACCGCTCTGCACACCGTCGACTTTCCGGCCGCGAACGGCCGGGAGGCGAGCGTTCCACGGCGGGACACCGAGCCCTTCGCCATGGTGGGCGTGACCTGGGCCGATCCGAAGACCGACTTCAAGGGCTCGATCGCCGTGCGTACCCGGGCTGTTGCCGGCGGCTGGTCGGACTGGCGGAAGCTGGATGTCGACAACCACTTCGGTCCCGAGCCGGGCGCGGAGTCGGTGGACGGCAAGGCCCGCGGCGGGACCGACCCGTTGTGGGTCGGCCGGTCCAACGGGGTCGAGGTGCGGGCCGTGACGGCGTCCGGCCGGAGCACGGACCGGCTTCCGGCAGGTCTGCGCCTGGAACTGGTCGATCCGGGCCAGCCGGCTCGCCGCAAGGCGGGGGCGGCGGGCACCGGCCGCGGCGAAGCGGGCCGCTTCCAGCCGGTCGCCGCCGTGCGGGCGCTGGAGCCGACCCCGACCGACCCGACCCCGACCGATCCCACCCCCACCGATCCCACCCCCACCGATCCGACCCCGACCGATCCGGTCCCGAGCGAGCCGATCCCCACCGAGACGGCTCCGACCACGACGGCTCCCGCGCCGTCCGAGACGACCGCGCCAGCACCGACCACCACCTCGGCCCCGGCCCCGAGCACCGACCCGACCTCCGCATCGCCCTCGCCGAGCCCGACGGTCGCGGTGAACCCGATCCCGGTGCCGAGAGTGACCAGCCGCGCCGATTGGAAGGCTGACGAGTCGATCGTCACGGACCCGCCGACGTACGGCACCACGGTCGATGCCTTCTTCGTCCACCACACCGCGGGCGGCAACACCTACAGCTGCGCTGATTCGGCGGCCATCGTCCGAGGCATCCAGGTCTACCACGTCAAGAGCAACGGCTGGAACGACATCGGCTACAACTTCCTGGTCGACAAGTGCGGCACCGTCTTCGAGGGTCGCAAGGGTGGCATCGACAAGCCGGTGACCGGGGCGCACACCTACGGCTTCAACACCAACAACGCGGCGATCGCGGTGCTCGGCACCTACATCACCTCCGGCGTCCCCGCCGTCGTCCAGGACGCCATCGCGCACGTGGCGGCCTACAAGCTCGGGCAGTACGGCAACGACCCGGCCGGCAGGGTGACGCTCATCTCCGGCGTCGACGGCAAGTACGCCCTCGGTGAGTCCGTGACGATGGACCGCATCTCCGGCCACCGGGACGCCGTGGCGACCGAGTGCCCGGGCGACTCGCTCTACGGCCAGCTGGCGATCATCCGGAACAAGGCGGCCAGCGTCTCCGGGTTGACCCTCACCGGTCTCAGCGCGAACAAGTCCGGTTCCACCTACTACACCAGGGGCTCATTCACCGCCTCCTGGTCGGTGAGTACGCCGACTGCCCTCATCTCGCGCTTCGAGGTGCTGGTGGACGGACGGGTCGTGGCGACCGCGGCGGCCACCGCCCGCTCGGTGGGCGTCACGGTCACCCCGGGTACGCACACGCTCCAGGTGCGGGGCGTGCACCGCCTGGGGCGTACCGCCACCACCGCCGGCCAGACCGTCATCGGTGACACCACGTTGCCGACCTTCCCGCGGGCGCCGGAGATCTCCCTGCGTACCGGCACCGTGAACACGACGGGCGTACCGGTGACGCTCAGCTGGCAGCCGGCGGACAACGTCGCGCTGCGCACGGTGTCCCTCACCGCGCCGAGCCCGCTCACCTTCGCGACGACGACGCGCAGCTGGTCCGTGACCGCCAAGCCCGGCGTCGCCACGACCTGGTCGATGCGCGCGGTGGACTGGGCCGGCAACGCGGGAACCGCGGCCACCAGCCGGACTCCGGTGCTGGTCGCCG
The DNA here is from genome assembly GCF_036902735.1 of Micromonospora lacuserhaii. Classification (NCBI taxonomy): domain Bacteria; kingdom Bacillati; phylum Actinomycetota; class Actinomycetes; order Micromonosporales; family Micromonosporaceae; genus Micromonospora; species Micromonospora lacuserhaii. Next base: position 157,630 of record NZ_JBAKHO010000006.1, read on the forward strand.
ATGCCTCGGCCACCCGCGCGGGCACCTGGTCCACCACCTCGAGCAGCTCCTACCTGGGTGGCAGCGCGTTGACCTCGACGGCGAAGAACGCGTCGCTGAAGTGGACCTTCACCGGCCGGTCGGTCTCCTTCATCGCCAGCCGCACCTCCACCTCCGGCCAGGTCTACCTCTACGTGGACGGCGTGAAGGTCGGTACGGTCGACCTGCGATCCGGCACCACCGCCCATCGCCAGGCCGTCTGGACCAGGAGCTGGAGCACCGCCGGCACGCACAGCGTCTCCGTCGTGGTGGTCGGCACCTCGGGCCGCCCGCGGGTCACGACGGACGGGATCGCCGTCGTGAAGTGACGCCGTACGGCGACGGGCCCCGGAGGATGCTGCGGGGCCCGTCGCCGTACCGGCCCGACCGGCGGGCCCGCGCCGGGCGTGGCTAGACCAGGCAGTTGACGATGTCGGCGACCGACCGGCGGCGACCGGTGTAGAACGGGATCTCCTCCCGGACGTGCCGGCGGGCGCCGGAGGCGCGCAGGTCCCGCATCAGGTCGACGATCCGGTGCAGCTCGTCGGCCTCGAAGGCGAGCATCCACTCGTAGTCGCCCAGCGCGAACGAGGCCACGGTGTTGGCCCGGACGTCGGGGTAGCCGCGGGCCATCTTGCCGTGCTCGGAGAGCAGCTCCCGCCGCTCGGCGTCGGGCAGCAGGTACCACTCGTACGACCGGACGAATGGGTAGACGCAGAGGTAGGGCCGGGGCTCCTCGTCGGCGAGGAACGCCGGGATGTGGCTCTTGTTGAACTCGGCCGGCCGGTGCAGCGCCATCTGGGACCAGACCGGGGTGAGCGCCCGACCCAGCGTGGTCCGGCGGAACCGCAGGTAGGCGTCCTGGAGCGCGTCGCTGGAGGGAGAGTGCCACCACACCATGACGTCCGCGTCGGCGCGCAGGCCGGCCACGTCGTACACGCCGCGGACCGTGACGTCCTTGCCGGCCAGCTCCTCGAAGAGCGACTCGACCTCGCCGCTGACGTTCTCCCGCAGCGCGGGCAGCGGGCTGGTGGCCCGGAACACCGACCACATGGTGTAGCGGATGCTGGCGTTGAGCTCCTTGAGCCGGGCCGCGTTGGTCTGCTCGGTCATTGACCCGATCCTTCCAGTGCTTCGATGATCTGCTCGGCCGCCGTCTCGCCGGAGCGGACGCAGACCGGGATGCCGACCCCGTCGTGACCGGCCCCGGCCAGGGCCAGCGTGGGGTGGCTGGCGTGCAGCGCCGCCCGGGTGGCGGCGAGCCGGTCGAGGTGACCGGGGGCGTACTGGGGCAGCGCGCCGCCCCAGCGCTGCACGTGGGTGGCGACCGGCGGGGGCAGCGGGGTGCCCAGCACGGCCGACAGCTCCCGGTGCACGGTGGCGACCAGGTCGTCGTCGGTGAGCTGGAGTGAGGTCTCCTCGCCGTACCGGCCGACGGAGGCGCGGACCAGGGCGATCCCGTCCGGCCGGGCCAGGTGCCCCCACTTGGTGGTGAAGAAGGTGGACGCCTTGATCAGCAGCCCCTCGGTGGCCGGCACCAGGAAGCCGGAGAGCGCCGGCAGGGCGGGCTCCGGCAGGGCCAGGGTGATCAGGGCGACACTGGCGTAGTCCAGGTCGCCGACGGTCGCGGCGACCTCGGGGGCGACGTCGGCGAGCAGCCGGGCGGTCGGCCGGGCCGGCACGGCGAGCACCACCGCGTCGGCCTCGACCAGCTCCGGGTCGCGGGTCGGCCCGATGGTCAGCCGCCAGCCGTCGGCGCCGGGGGTCAGTTCGCGGACCGCCGCGTCGCGCCGGATCGTCGCGCCGCTGGCCGTGGCCGCCGCCTCGACCAGCCGGCTGAGCCCACCGGCCACGGTGCCGAAGATCGGCCGGGCCGGGCCACCGGTCCCGGCGGCGGCCTGCGCGGTCCGGGCCGAGGCGGCCTGCGCCGCCCGTACCGCCGCGGTCAGGGTGTGCTCGACGCGCGCGGCGCGGGCCAGCGCGGGCATGGTCGTCACCAGCGACAGGTCGTCCGCGCGGCCGGCGTACACCCCACCCAGCAGCGGGTCGACCAGGCGGTCCACCACCTGGTCGCCGAACCGGGGGCGGACCAGCGCGCCGACGGCAACGTCGGAGTCCGCGCCGAGCAGCGGGCGGCCACCGTCGCGGTCGGCGTCCGCCGCCGGCGACGCGACCGCCGCCACCTTCGCCAGGTCCCCGGGTACGCCCATCAGCGTGCCGCCGGGGATCGGGTGCAACCCGCCATCGACCGCGAGCGCGGCCTGCCCGACGGTCGGGTGGACGATGTCGTCGGCCAGGCCCAGCCGGTGGGCCAGGGTCACGGCGGCGGAGTCGCCACCGGTGGCCGGGTCGCGCATCAGGAACGACTCGGCGCCGAACTCCACCGGCTGGCCCAGCAGCTCACCGGTGCGCAGCTTGCCGCCGAGGGCGCCGGACTGCTCGTACACCGTGATCTCGGTGCCGGCCGGGGCGCGGTCGCGTAACCGGACGGCGGCGGCCAGCCCGGTGATCCCGCCACCGATCACCGCGATCCGCCAGGGCTGCCGCATCGTCGTCCTCCCTAGTCGGCCGGTCGCGCGGACACCTCGTGCACCAGCGCGACCACCCGGGTCAGCACGTCGGGGTCGGTCTCCGGCAGCACGCCGTGACCGAGGTTGAACACGTGGCCGGGGGCGGCCCGACCCTGCTCCAGGATCCGCCGGACCTCGGCCTCCACCACCGACCAGGGCGAGAGCAGCACGGCCGGGTCGAGGTTGCCCTGCACCGCCCGGCTCTTGCCGATCCGGCCGGTGGCCACGTCCAGCGGGGTACGCCAGTCCACGCCGACCACGTCGGCGCCGGCCTCCCCCATCGCGCCGAGCAGCTCGCCGGTGCCCACCCCGAAGTGGATCCGGGGCACCCCGGCGTCGGCCAACCCGGCCAGCACGGCGGCCGAGTGCGGCAGCACGTAGCGGCGGTAGTCGGCCTCCGACAGCGCGCCGGCCCAGGAGTCGAAGAGCTGCACCGCGGAGACGCCCGCGTCGACCTGCACCCGCAGGAAGGCCAGGGTCACCTCGGCGAGCCGGGAGCAGAGCGCGTGCCAGAGCTCCGGCTGGCCGTACATCAGGGCCTTGGTCTTCGCGTGGGTCCGCGACGGGCCGCCCTCGACCAGGTAGCTGGCCAGGGTGAAGGGGGCGCCGGCGAAGCCGATCAGCGGGGTGTCGCCCAGCTCGGCGACGAGCAGCCGGACCGCCTCGTCCACGTAGGACACGTCGTCGCGGCCGATCGGGCGGATCCGTTCGACGTCCTCGGCGGTGCGCACCGGCTCGGCCACCACCGGGCCGGTGCCGGCCACGATGTCCAGGTCGACGCCGGCCGCGGCGACCGGCACCACGATGTCGCTGAACAGGATCGCGGCGTCGACCCCGTGCCGGCGGACCGGCTGGAGGGTGATCTCGGCCACCAGCTCGGGGCGGCGGCAGGACTCCAGCATCCCGACGTTGGTCCGGATCTCCCGGTACTCCGGCAGCGACCGGCCGGCCTGGCGCATGAACCAGACCGGGGTGTGCGGGACGGTCTCACGGCGGCAGGCGCGGACGAAGGGCGAGTCGGCCGGCCCGCCGGGGCGGGATTCTCCGTCTCGGGCGGCAGTGCCCGCGGTCTCGGTGCTCATCGCGGCAATCGTGCCACGGGGTCGGGCGCGGCCAGCGGGCAGCGCCGCCTTTTGTGACCCGCGCCCGCCCGACCGCCCGACCGCCGCCCCGGCGGGAGGCGCGGGAGCGCTTCGGCGCGCCGTTGCGCCGGGCGGTCGGTGGGGCGGCATAGGCTGCCGGTCATGGCCCCCCCGATCGCGCTCCCGGAGACCTTCACCCGCGCGGTCGCCGGGCTGCGGTCGGTCACCCCCCGGGCGGAGATCGTGCTGGAGGAGGTGGGCGCTCCGCAGCGCCTCGCCCCGTACGCCTTCGCGCTCTCCGCCACCGTGCTGCGCGACGAGGAGGAGGTGGCCACCGGGCGGCTGATCCTGCTGCACGACCCGGCGGGGCACGAGGCCTGGCAGGGCACCCTCCGTCTGGTCACCTACGTGACCGCCGAGCTGGAGGTCGACCTGGCGGCGGATCCACTGCTGCCGGGGGTCGGCTGGACCTGGCTGACCGACGCCCTGGAGGCGCACGACGCCGGCTACCGGGCGGCCGGCGGCACCATCACCCAGACCATGTCGACCCGGTTCGGCGAGCTGGCCGGGCCGCCCGCCGCGGGGGACATCGAGATCCGGGCGTCCTGGACGCCGCTCGGCGCGGACCTCGCCGCGCACCTGCTCGCCTGGTGCGCGCTGCTCGCGTCGACGGCGGGGCTGCCCCCGCCCGGGGTGACCGCGCTGCCCGAGCGCAGGCCGGCCGGCGCGGCCTGAGCAGCGCCGCCGAGCTGCCCCGACGCGACGAGTCAGCCGGATTGTCCGGCGCCGTCCGGTGGACCGCCGGCCACCCGACCGACACGCGCCCGACCGGCTGCGCACACCGGATGGCGCGGCGCACTAGGGTTGTCAGGTGACCGACGAACCACCCCTGCGCCGTCGGGCCGCCGAAAGCCGTACGGGAGACGCCTCGCCCTCGGCCGCGCCGGAGCCGGAGAACGTGGGGACCGACCAGCCCAGCGGCGGTCCCGTACCGCTGACCGCTCCCCGCGACGGCACGCCCCAGCCGGTGGCCACCCCGCGCGAACTCGACGAGGTCGTGGCCCGCTTCGCCGCGGGCACCGGCCCGGTGGCCCTGGACGCCGAGCGCGCCTCCGGCTACCGCTACAGCCAGCGCGCCTACCTGGTGCAGCTGCGGCGGGAGGGTGCCGGCACGGCGCTGATCGACCCGTTGCCGCTGGCCGACCTGACCGTGCTCGACGAGGCGATCGGCGGGGCCGAGTGGGTGCTGCACGCCGCCAGCCAGGATCTGGCCTGCCTGGCCGAGGTGGGGTTGCGCCCGCGCCGGCTCTTCGACACCGAACTGGCCGCCCGCCTGGCCGGCTTCGAGCGGGTCGGCCTGGCCGCGCTCACCGAGCAGCTGCTCGGCTACAGCCTGGAGAAGCACCACTCGGCGGCGGACTGGTCCAGCCGGCCGCTGCCGGAGTCCTGGCTGACCTACGCCGCGCTGGACGTGGAGATGCTGGTCGACCTGCGCGACGCGCTGGACGAGGAGCTCCAGCGGCAGGGCAAGTCGGCGTGGGCGGCCGAGGAGTTCGCGGCGCTGGTGCGCAACGGCGCCCGCCCGCCCCGGGTGCGCGCCGAGCCGTGGCGGCGCACCTCGGGCATCCACCGGGTGCGCGGGGCGCGGGCCCAGGCCCGGGTGCGTTCCCTCTGGTACGCCCGGGACCAGATCGCCGCCCGCCGGGACGCCGCCCCGGGGCGGGTGCTGCCGGACTCGGCGATCGTGGCCGCCGCCGAGCTGGACCCGAAGGACGAGCGGACCCTGCTGACCCTGCCCGGGTTCGGCGGCCGCTCGGTGCGCCGGCTGGCGCGTACCTGGCTGGCGGCCCTGGACGACGCCCGGCAGCTGCCGGAGGACGCCCTCCCGGCGACGCCGACGGTCGAGGGGCCCCCGCCGCCGCACCGCTGGGCGGAGCGGGACCCGGTGGCCGCCGGCCGGCTGGCCCGCTGCCGGGAGGCGGTGGTCCGGATCGCCGGTGAGCACAACCTGCCGCCGGAGAACCTGATCGCCCCGGACTCGATCCGCCGGCTGGCCTGGGTCCCCCCGGAGGAGATCACCGAGGACACGGTCGCGGAGACCCTGCGCACCTTCGGCGCCCGCGAGTGGCAGCTCACCCTCCTGGTCCCGGACCTCACCGCCGCCCTCCCCACCCCCGCTCCCTGACCGCCCTCCGGCCCGTCCCGCCCGCCGGGACGCCAGGTCGCGTGTGTGGGATGGGCCACACGGGGGGTGGTGACGGGGTTGGTTACTGGCGAGTAGCATCCGAGTCAAATGCCAGTGCCGGCTAGGAGGCTCCAAGTGCCCCGTGAAGTCAGGGATGTCGTCTTCGTCGACGGCGTCCGTACCCCCTTCGGCAAGGCGGGTGGCATGTACGCCAACACCCGCGCCGACGACCTGGTGATCCGCTGCATCCGCGAGCTGCTGCGTCGTAACCCGCAGCTGCCGCCCGAGCGGGTCGAGGAGGTGGCCATCGCCGCCACCACCCAGATCGGCGACCAGGGCCTCACCATCGGTCGCACCGCCGCCCTGCTGGCCGGCCTGCCCAAGACCGTTCCCGGCTACTCCATCGACCGGATGTGCGCCGGCGCGATGACCGCGGTGACCTCCGTCGCCGGCGGCATCGCCATGGGCGCCTACGACATCGCCATCGCCGGCGGCGTCGAGCACATGGGCCGCCACCCGATGGGTGAGGGCGTCGACCCCAACCCGCGGATCATCTCGGAGAAGCTGGTCGACCCGTCCGCCCTGGTCATGGGCGCCACGGCGGAGAACCTGCACGACCGGGTCCCGCACATCACCAAGCAGCGCACCGACGCGTTCGCGCTCGCCTCGCAGCAGAAGACCGCCAAGGCGTACGCCAACGGCAAGCTCCAGGACGACCTGGTGCCGGTCGCCATCCGCGACGACGAGAACGGCTGGGGCCTGGCCACGGTCGACGAGGCCCCGCGGGACACCTCGCTGGAGAAGCTCGGCAGCCTGAAGACCCCGTTCCGCCCGCACGGCAAGGTCACCGCGGGCAACGCGGCCGGCCTGAACGACGGCGCCACCGCGAGCCTGCTCGCCGACGAGGCGACCGCCCGCGAGCTGGGCCTGCCGATCGCCATGCGGCTGGTGTCGTTCGGCTTCGTCGGCGTCGAGCCCGAGGTGATGGGCATCGGCCCGATTCCGTCGACCGAGAAGGCGCTGCGCATCGCCGGCCTGACCATCGACGACATCGGCCTGTTCGAGCTGAACGAGGCGTTCGCCGTGCAGGTGCTCGCCTTCCTCGACCACTTCGGCATCGCCGACGACGACCCCCGGGTCAACCCGTGGGGCGGCGCGATCGCCATCGGTCACCCGCTCGCCTCCTCGGGCGTTCGGCTGATGACCCAGCTGGCCCGGCAGTTCGCCGAGCACCCCGAGGTCCGCTACGGCGTCACCGCCATGTGCATCGGCATCGGCATGGGCGGCACGGTCATCTGGGAGAACCCGAACTGGGAGGGTGGAGACAAGTGAGCGCGCTCGCCGCACCGAACGAGGTCGTCACCCGGGCGCTGCTGCGCCAGGTGAACGTACCGGGGCTGGACCGCCCCGCCGCCCTGATCACCCTGGACAACGGCTTCGACCACACCAAGCCGAACACCTTCGGCCCGGCCGGCCTGACCAGCCTGGACGAGGCGATCACCGCCGCGCTGGCCGCGAACCCGGCGTTCATCGCGGTCACCGGCAAGCCGTACATCTTCTGCGTCGGCGCCGACATCGTCGGCCTGCCGGCGCTCGCCGACCGCGAGCAGGCCCTCGAGGTCGGCCGGCTCGGCCACCGGGTCTTCGCCCGGCTCAAGGACAGCCAGATCCCGACCTTCGCCTTCGTCAACGGCGCGGCGATGGGCGGCGGCCTGGAGCTGGCCCTGCACTGCCACTACCGGACGCTCTCCGGCGGCGCGGCGGCGCTGGCCCTGCCCGAGGTCTCCCTCGGCCTGGTCCCCGGCTGGGGCGGCACCCAGCTGCTGCCGAACCTGATCGGCATCCCCGCCGCCACCCAGGTGATCATCCAGAACCCGCTGATGCAGAACAAGATGCTCAAGCCGAAGCAGGCTGCCGAGATGGGCATCGCGGACGTGCTGCTCGAGCCGGCCGACTTCCTGGAGCGGTCGCTGGAGTGGGCCGCCGGTGTGGTCCGGGGCGAGGTCACCGTGACCCGGCCCGAGGTCGACAAGGACATGTGGGCGGGCGTGCTCTACTTCGCCCGGCAGACCCTCGACCAGCGGCTGCACGGTGCGGTGCCGGCCGCGTACAAGGCGCTGGACCTGCTGGAGACGGCGAAGGACGCCGACTTCGCCACCGGCACCGCCGCCGAGGACGAGGCCCTGGCCGATCTGGTCTTCTCCGAGGAGCTGCGCAGCGGCCTGTACGCCTTCGACCTGGTGCAGCGGCGGGCCAAGCGGCCGGCCGGCGCGCCGGACAAGGGCCTGGCCCGGCCGGTCACCAAGGTGGGCATCGTGGGCGCCGGCCTGATGGCCAGCCAGCTCGCCCTGCTCTTCGCCCGCCGCCTCCAGGTGCCGGTCGTCATGACCGACCTGGACCAGTCGCGGGTCGACAAGGGCGTCGGCTACGTGCACACCCAGATCGAGAAGGCCGTCAGCAAGGGCCGGATGGACAAGGGCACCGCCGCCAAGCTGTACGGCCTGGTCAGCGGCTCGGTCGACAAGTCCGTCTTCGCCGACGCCGACTTCGTCATCGAGGCCGTCTTCGAGGACCTGAACGTCAAGAAGCAGGTCTGGGCCGAGCTGGAGAAGATCGTCAAGCCGGAGGCGGTGCTGGCGACGAACACCTCGTCGCTGTCGATCACCGCGATGGCCGAGGAGCTGGAGCACCCCGAGCGGGTGGTCGGCTTCCACTTCTTCAACCCGGTCGCCGTGCTGCCGCTGCTGGAGATCGTCCGCGGCGAGCGGACCGACGACGTCACGCTGGCCACCGCGTTCGCGGTCGGCAAGCAGCTGAAGAAGTCCTCGGTGCTGGTCAAGGACGCCCCGGCGTTCGTTGTCAACCGGCTGCTGACCCGCTTCCTCGGCACGGTCTTCGCCGCCGTCGACGCGGGCACCCCGCTGGACGTGGCGAACAGCGCGCTGGACCCGCTGGGCCTGCCGATGCGCCCGCTCGCCCTGCTCCAGCTGGTCGGGCCGGCCGTCGCGTACCACGTGGGCGGCACCCTGCACGAGGCGTTCCCGGACCGGTTCGCGGTCAGCGAGAACCTCAAGCGGATCGCCGAGTCCGGCCAGCCGATCGTCGTCGACGACCAGGTCAACGACGAGGTGACCAAGCTGCTCGTGGTCGGCGACCAGCCGCTCACCGCCGAGCAGGTGCGCCAGAACGCGCTCGATGCGCTGGCGCAGGAGATCCGGCTGATGCTCGACGGGGGTGTCGTCGCCGAGGCGCAGGACATCGACCTGTGCATGATCCTCGGCGCCGGCTGGCCGTTCCACCTGGGCGGCGTCACGCCGTACCTGGACCGGACCGGCACCTCCGAGCGGGTCGCCGGCCGGCGGTTCCTGCCGCGCGGTGCGGCCAGCCTGCCCGCCTGATCCATTCCACACCCCCGCGATCGCGGTGGTCGGAGCGTCCACACCGGACGCCCCGGCCACCGCGATCGTCGTTACGGGTGCCGCCTACGGTCGGGAACGGGGCAGCGGGACCGGGCCTCGGCTGGCTACCCTGACCCGTTCTCTTCTTCGCCTGGAGCTGATCTGATGTCCTCACCGCCGGTGGATCCGTGGTCCGCGCAGCCGGAACACGGCCCGCCCCACGCACCCCACCCCCAGCCGTACGGCGGGCAGCCCGCGCCGCCGCCGTCCGGCGAGTGGCCGACCGCGTCGTACCCGACCACCCCGACCCCGCAGGGCGGTGGCTGGGGGCCCGCCCCGGCGCCGGGCGGTCACCCCGCCGACCCCTACCCCACCCAGCCGTACGGCGGCTACCCCTCGCAGGGTCACCCGGGCCCCGGTCCGGACGCCACGCAGCCGTACGGCGGTTACCCCTCGCCGGGTCACCCCGGCCCCGGTCCGGACGCCACGCAGGCGTACCCGGGATTCCAGGGCGCGCCGTTCGGCGCGCCGGTGGGGCCGCCGCCGGCGCCCGCGCCGAAGAAGTCCCGGCTGCCGCTGATCCTGTCGCTGGCGCTGGCCGGCCTGCTGGTGCTCTGCGTAGGTGGAGGCGGGCTGGTCTTCGCCGCCTTCTCCGGTGACGACGACGACCCGGCGCCGCTGGCCAGCGGCGGGCCGTCGGCCAGCCGCGGCGCCACCCCCGCGGAGACGGCCACCGCCGCACCGACGCCCAGCGAGACGGAGGAGACCCTCGGCCGGGTCCGGCTGGTCACCCCGAAGACCCTGGCCGGCCGGGCGAAGAGCACCGAGCCGGAGCTGCGTCGGCTCGCCGACCAGATGAACCGGGACATGAGGTCCACCGTCCGCAACGAGACCGGCGCGATGAGCGGCTTCTACGGCAGCGCGGAGAAGCGCAACCTGGTCATGGTGGCCGGGGCGTCCGGCCCGGTCATCCTTCCCGAGCAGGAGCTCGACGAGGCCATCGACGGGCTCGAGACCACCCTGGCCGTCAAGAAGATGACGGCGATCAGCCCGGGCCCGCTGGGCGGCGTGGCGAAGTGCGGCGACGGCAAGGCGGCCGGCATCGCGCTGGGCGTCTGCGTCTGGGCCGACCACGGCAGCGTCGGCATGATCATTATGTACTTCTCGTCGGCCCGGAAGGCGAAGGCCGAGTTCGTCACGATTCGGGGTCAAATCGAGAAGCGGTCCTGACGGCGGACGGTCCCGGCGGCCTGTGTGGAGGCCGGCCGCCGGGACCCTCCTGTCCGGACGGATGAGTCACCTTCGGCTCGGGCGGGGCGGCGGGACCAGAGCGGGTCTGGCTAAGATCACGGTCTTTGTCACGTAGACCTGGAGCTGACCTGATGTCCCAGCCGCCGGCCAATCCCTACCCCTCTCAGCCGGAGAGCGGCGCGTACCCGCAGCCCGGCGGTCACCCGTCGCCGCAGGACCCGACGTTCGCGGCCCAGCCCGGCCAGCCCTACGGGGAGCCGCCCGCGCCGGCCAAGAAGAAGTCCGCCCTCAAGATCGTGCTGATCGTCCTCGCCGTGCTGCTGGTGCTCTGCGTCGGCGGCGCCGCGATCGCCGCGTTCGCCTTCAAGGACGAGGTCAAGGAGGCGGTCGACGCGACCAACACCAAGGTCGTCGCGCCGACCACCCTGGCCGGCCGCAAGCAGATCACCGACCCGGAGCTGAAGGCGCTCTCCGACCAGATGGTCACCGAGATGAAGTCCTCGGTGCAGAACGAGAGCGGCGCGGTCGGCGCCTTCTACGGCGACCCGGCCAAGCAGGACCTGGTCATGATCGCCGCCGCGTCCGGCCTGCTGGCCGACCCGAAGAAGGAGCTGGACGACGCGGTCAAGGGGCTCTCCACCGAGCTGGCCGTCAGCAACATGACCGCGGTCGACGCCGGTCCGCTCGGCGGCGAGGCCCGTTGCGGCGACGGCAAGACCGAGCAGGTCCCGCTGGGCGTGTGCCTCTGGTCCGACAAGGGCAGCCTCGGCATGGTCGTGATGTTCTTCAAGTCCGCCGACGCGGCCAAGGCCGAGTTCGCCACCATGCGCGGGCAGATCGAGCAGCGGTCCTGACCCGTACGGCGTGAACCGGGCCCCGTCCACCGTGGTGGACGGGGCCCGTTCCCGTCAGCCGGCCGTGGCGGCGCGTTCCGCCTCGCCGCGGCACACGCAGAACTCGTTGCCCTCCGGGTCGGCCAGCACCACCCAGCCGGTGCCGTCCGGCCGTCGGCGGTCGGTCACCAGGCTCGCGCCGTGCCCGAGCAGCCGCTCGACCTCGGCGTCCCGGGTTCGCTCGGTGGGCTCCACGTCGAGGTGGAACGCGCCCTTGCCGTGCCGTTCCTCGACGCGGACGAAGAGCAGGTCCGGGCCCTCGCCGGGCGGCGCGAGCAGGACGGCCTCCGGGTCACCCGGGAAGTCGTCGTCGTGCAGCCGGCGGTCGAGCACCCCGGACCACCAGGTGGCGAGGGTGTAGGGGTCGTCCGATTCGACGGTGACGCATCTGATCCGTGCGGTCACGGTGTTTCCTCCGAATGGAATGGAGGCGCCCCGCGGATGGTCAGCGGTGGTCGGTGCGGGGCGCGGGACAGGTCATGGTGGACATCGCCGCACCCCCTCTCATCGGCTCGGGCTGACCGGACGATCATGTCAGCCGCCGGTCACGTCTGACAAGCCCCGGTTCAGCTCAGCAGCGCCCCGGCCACCGCCAGGGTGACCATCGACAGCGCGGTGGTCGCGATGACCGTCTCCCGGGCCACCGCCTGACCGCCGCCGTACTCCCGGGCGAAGATGTAGGTGTTCTGGGCGGTGGGCAGCGCCGCGCACACCACGAGGGCCAGCAGATCGGCCCGGCCGACCCCGGCCAGCAGCCCCACCGACCAGGCGACCAGCGGCTGTGCCAGCAGCTTCAACCCGGACAGTACGGCCACCTCGCCCTTCCCGCCGGGGCGGGGGCCGGCGCCGGTCAGCGACAGCCCGAGCGCGACCAGCGCGGTCGGTACGGCCGCCGCGCCGAGCAGCGCCAGCGGCGCGGCCACCAGCTGCGGCGGCTGCCAGTCCAGGCCGGAGCAGAGCGCGCCGAGGGCCGGTCCGGCGATCACCGGGTTGCGCAGCGGCAGGGTCAGCAGCCGGCCCGGGCGCAGCGGCCGGCCGGCGCCGCGGTCGAGCAGCACCAGGATCACCGGGGTCACCACCAGCACCTGGAAGAGCAGCACCTCGGTGAGGAAGGCGGCGTCGCCGAGCACCTGCAACGCCACCGGGATGCCGAGGTTCGCCGAGTTGACGTACCCGGCGGCCATCGCCGCGATCGTGGCCTCGCCGACGGGCCGGTGGCGCAGCACCGCGCCGAGGACGAAGGCCACTCCCATGGTGACGAAGGTGCTGACGGCGAAGGCGGCGAGGGCCCTCGGGTGCACCGCCAGCCGGGTCCGGGAGAGCGTGGTGAACAGCGCCGCCGGCATGGCCAGGCGGAAGACAAAAGCGCCGAGCACCCGCTCGGCCTCCGCCCCCAGCAGCCGCCGTCGACCGATCCACCAGCCGAGCCCGGTGAGCACCCAGATGGGTACGAAGGCGGCGAGCACCCGAGCAGCCTACGCAGTGGCCCGCCGGGGCTACGGCCGGGCGACCGGCGGGACGGCACCCGGACGGCCGGCGGGCGCGGCGACCGTGGCGTCTGCCGACGGCAGGGTCACCGTCACCTCCAGCCCGCCGCCCTTGCGGGCGTCCACCTGCGCGGTGCCGCCGTGCGCGTCACAGACCGCCCGGACGATGGAGAGTCCCAGGCCGGAGCCGCGCGCCCCGGTCCGTTCCCGGCCGCCCCGGCGGAACGGCTCGAACAGCCCCGGCACGTCGGCCTGGTCGACCTCGAAGCCGGTGTTCCCCACCACCAGCCAGGAACTGCGCCCGTCGGTGCCGGTCCGCACCCACATCCGCCCGTTCAGGTGGTTGTAGCGGACCGCGTTCTCGATCAGGTTCCCGGCCAGCCGGTCCAGCAGCCCGGGGTCGCCGACCACCGGGGCCGGCCGGAGCGACGTCTGCACCCGCAGCCCGATCCGCTCCACCTCGCGGGCCACCGCGGAGAGCGCGTTGGCCGTACCGGTGGCCAGGTCGCACTCGGCCCGGCGGGCCAGCCGCCGGCCGGCCTGCGCCTCGCTGCGGGCCAGCACCAGCAGCGCGTCCACCAGTCCGTTGGCCCGCTCGGAGGCGTCCCGGACCACGGTGGCCATCCGGCGGTACTCGGCGGTGTCCGCCTCGTCGTCGCTGAGGGTCACGTCGATCTCGGTCCGCATCACCGCCAGCGGGGTCCGCAGCTCGTGCGAGGCGTTGGCGACGAACCGTCGCTGCGCCTCGAACGCGGCGGCGATCCGGTCCAGCATCGCGTCGAAGGTACGGGCCAGCTCGGCCACCTCGTCGTCCGTGCCGGACCAGCCGATCCGCTGGTCGAGGGTGGCCTCGCCGAGGCGCCGCGCGGTCGCGGTGACCTGGCGCAGCGGGCGCAGGGCCCGGCCCGCCACCAGGTACGCCCCGGCGACCCCGACCACGCTGATCGCCAGCAGCGCGACCAGGCCCTTGAGCAGCAGTTCCTGCGACGCGGCGTCGACCAGCTGGCGCTGCCACACCGCGGCGTCGAGCGAGCGGCCGTCGGCCAGCAGCACGGTGGTGCCCGGCCGCAGCTCGTCGCTGGGCCGCAGCGCGTCGCGGACCAGCAGCCAGGCCAGCCCCACCAGGATCGCCCCCGCGCCGACCAGCAGCACCCCGTTGAGCAGGGTCAGCCGCAGCCGCAGCGTGGGACGCAGCCGCGCGCTCACGAGTTCACCGTTCGGTAGCCGGCGCCGACCACCGTCTCGATCAGCTGCGGGTCGCCGAGCTTCTTGCGCAACGTCATGACGGTGACCCGGACGATGGTGGTGAACGGATCGGTGTTGGCGTCCCAGACCCGTTCCAGCAGCTCCTCGCTGGAGACCACCGCCCCGCGCGCCTTGACCAGCTCGCAGAGCACGCCGAACTCCTTGTTGGTCAGGTCGACCGGGGCACCGCCCCGGGTGACCACCCGCCGGGCCGGGTCGATGACCACGTCGGCGACCGCCAGCACCGGCGGGGCGGCCGGGGTGGCCCGGCGGCCCAGCGCCTGCACCCGGGCGACCAGCTCGTCGAAGGCGAACGGCTTGGGCAGGTAGTCGTCGGCGCCCAACCCCAGCCCGGCCACCCGGTCGGCGACCGAGTCGCTGGCGGTGAGCATCAGCACCCGGGTCAGCGTGCCGGAGGCGGCCAGGTCGGCGCAGATCTGGTCGCCGTGCACCCCGGGCAGGTCCCGGTCGAGCACCACCACGTCGTACCGGGTGACGAAGGCGGCCTCGTGGCCGGCGTCCCCGTCGTACGCCACGTCGACCGCCATCCCCCGCTTGCGCAACCCGCGCGCGATCGCGTCGGCGAGGTTCCGCTCGTCCTCGACCACCAACACCCGCATCCGGACCTCCTCGCCGACCTGCCCGACAACCTAGTGCCGGTTGCCAAGCTCACCGGTGGGCCACCCCCGCGGCCGGCGCGATCACCCCGGCGCGCCGAGCGGTCGGGCCGAACCGGTCGGTCGGGCGGAGGGGTCAGCGGGTCAGCGGGTCAGCCGCCAGAGTCGCAGCTCGCCGGTGTGCCCCCAGCAGACCATCGCCCCCCGCTGTGCGGAGCAGAGATCACCGGCCTCCGGCACGACGTCCCGGAGCCGGATCGCGCCCTCGGCGTCCAGCTCACCGACGAGGTGGCGATCACCGGCGAGCGGGCGGGTCAGCAGCAGCGGCCGTGGGAGCCACGGTCCACCGAGCAGTCGCCACCGGCCCAGGTCGGCGGTGACCCGGCCGGTCGCCGGGTCGAGCAGGGCGAGCTGATCGCTCTCGCCGGCGCGGGCGGCCAACAGCCGGTCACCGACCCGGAACGCCGGGGCCCACTGTTCGCCCGCCCACCGGGGCCGCCCGGTGGCCGGGTCCAGCACCCGCATCCCCCCGTTCGGCCGGCCCACGCAGACCGCGCTGTCACATTCGTACGCGAACGGGGCCGGCCGGTCGTACGGCAGCTGCCAGCGCCGCTTCCCGGTGTCCAGCTCGTACGCGTCGAGCTGACCCGGTTCGCCGTCGACCAGCAGCAGGTCACCGACCACCTGCGACACCTCGTACGTCTCGTCCCGGGCGGCTGGCACCCGGAAGGCGAACCTTCGGACGCCGGTGGCCGGGTCCCGGATCTCGACCCGGCCACCGTCGTCGACCACCACGATCGCCGCGATCCGCGGGCCGGCCATCCGGTACATGACCATCCCGAACGGCATGGCCGCCGTCCAGCGGACCGCCCCGGACACCGGGTGCACCCGGCGCAGGATCACCTCGCCGGTGGTGTTCGTGTTCAGCAGCAGCCCGCCGTCGCCGGTCGGCACCGCCACGCCGGGCTGCCGCCAGCGCACCCGCCCGTCGCCCCGGTCGAGCAGCACGCTCTCCTGCCCCCGGCCGGTGTCGAGCGAGACCACGACGCCGTCGGCCACGGTGTCGAACCCGGCGAGCTGCGCGCCGCCCGGCAGCGCCCAGGTCCACCGCTCCCGGCCGTCGGCGAGCGCCAGGGCGTGCAGCCGGCGTGCCGGCAGCGACCCGCCGCCCGTGCTCTCCACCAGGACGAGCAGCTCGCCGGCGACGAGGAAGGCCGGTTCGGGGAGGGTCCGGCTGACCAGCCGGACCGGCCGGTCGGGCGGGGGCGCCGCCGCCACCAGGGAGAGCAGGGCCAGCAGCCCGGCCACGGCGACCCGCAGTGGACGACCGACGGCGCGAGGTCGGCGGGGCTCGGGGGCGGGCTGGTCGTCGTGCCGCAGCTCGCCGAGGTCGATGACGGTCACGCGGTCAGCCTCCACAGCCCGTAGGAGTCGTCCTCCCGACGGCAGAGCAGCAGGTCACCGCCGGCCTGGCACTCGCCGGACACCCCGGGCAGCACGTCGAGCACCCGCGCCCGGGCGGTGTCGAGGTCCAGCTCGGCGACGACCAGCCGGCCGTCGGGGGTGGGACGCAACCCCACCAGCCGCCCGTCCGGCGGATACCAGGCGGCCAGGTTCCAGGAGCCGACCTCCCTGATCGGCCGGCCGGTCGCCGCGTCCAGGAAGGCGTACGCCTCCTGGGCTCCGAAGGCCGGCAAGCTGGCCAGGAGCCGCCCCGCCCGCTCGCCGGTGACCGTCCGCCAGCCCGGGGCCCGCCAGCGCACCGTCCCGGTCGCCGGGTCGAGCCCCCACACGCCGCCGGTCTGCCCGTATGCGCAGATCACCGTCCCGCAGTCGGCGAAGCCGGAGATCAGCCCGAGCCGGAGCTCCCAGCGCCGCTCCAGCCCGTCGAGTCCGTACGCGGTGACCCGGGAGGCGTAGTCACGGACCACCAGCAGCAGGTCGTCGACCACCTGCGCCTGCTGGACCACGGGCAGGTCACCGGAGTTGATCGGGGCGCGGCGCAGCAGCAGGCCGGTGCGGGCGTCCCGGACCTCCGCCGGCCCGGTCGCCGGGGTGAGCACGATCCGGTCGACACCGTCGGAGCGGAACCGGTAGCTGGTGGCGCCCGGCACCACCGGCAGGGTCCAGCGGGGCCGGCCGGTGGCCGGGTCGAGGAGGCGGACGCCACGCGACTCGCCCGCCAGATCGTTGATGATCAGCAGGCCGTCCCCCGCCTCGAAGCCGGCACCCGGCTGCTCCCAGCGCGGGCGGCCGGTGGCCAGGTCGAAGGCGAAGGTCCGGAACGGCCCGTCCCGCTGCGCCCCGCTGACGAGGAAGACCAGACCGTTCCAGATCCGGAGGCCGCCGTACCCCCCGGCGGCCGGCACCGGTACCCGCCACAGCGGCGAAAGCGGCCCGGCGCCGGCGGCCGGGACGGCGTACGCGGAGAGCTGGCCGGCGCGGCCGGTCGCCGCGTCCGCCGGCTCGGTGACCAGGAGCCGGTCGCCGGTGAGGTACGCGGCGGAGCCGGACCGGGCCGGCACGGTGAACGGCTCGCGGCGCTGCGGCGGGGCCGCGCCGCCGACCGCCACCAGGGCGAGCACCAGCACGAGCGCGATCCGGCCCGGCCGGCCCACGGTGCCCGATGGCCGGCGGGGCGGCTCCGGCTCGGCGTCGTCGCGCACCTCACCCAGCTCGATGATCGTCACGCGCGCCTCCCCGACCGCCGTCATCGCGCCGGGAGCGCCCGTGGGACGCCCACCGGGCCGCCCGGTCCGGCCCGTCGTCGCCTGTACGATGGCGCGTCGTGGCTGTGCCGGTGGTAGATCCCTCGTTGAACCCGACCTCCGCGCCCGGCGTGGCCGAGCCCGGGACGGCCGGCCCGATCGGACGGGCCCGCCGGCGACCGGCGCGGGCCGACGTCCTGGCCATCGGAGCCTATGTGCTGCTCGGTGTTTTCGTGTGCCTCAACTACTGGGTGGACGTGCAGCACCGGGTCTCCTCGCACCTGCCGACGGACCACAGCTGGTTCGAGTGGCTCTTCTCGCACGGCGCGTACTCGCTGCGGCACCTGGAGAACCCGCTGTTCAGCGCCCGGCAGAACGCCCCGGACGGGGTGAACATGATGGCCAACACCTCACTGCTGGGGATGACCCTGCCGCTGGCCCCGGTCACCCTCCTGTTCGGCCCGCAGGTGACGTACGCGCTCTACCTGGGCGGTGCGCTCGCGGCGACCGCCGGCACGTCGTACTGGATGCTCTCCCGGCACCTGGTGCGTTCGCGGGCGGCGGCCTTCGTCGGCGGCGCCTTCCTCGGCTTCGCCCCGGGCATCGTGCACCACGCCAACGGGCAGCCCAACTTCGTCTCCAACTTCCTGCTGCCGGTGATCGTGGCCCGGGTGCTGCGGCTGGGCCGGCCGGGCCGGTGGCGGCGCGACGGGGTGGCGCTGGGGCTGCTGGTGGCGTACCAGATCTTCATCAACGAGGAGATGCTGCTGCTCACCGCGCTGGGCTGCCTGGCGGTGGTCCTCGCGTACGCGGTGCAGCGGCCCCGGGCGGCGCGCGAGCGGGCCGGCGGCTTCCTGGCGTCGCTCGGCGTCGGCGGCGGGCTGGCCCTGCTGCTCACCGGCTACCCGATCTGGTACCAGTTCAACGGCCCGCAGTCCTACCGCGGGTTGCAGGGCGGGGTCTTCCACAACTGGGGCGAGGACCTGGTCGCCTTCGTCACCTTCGCCCGGGACACGGTCGCCGGCGACGAGGCGGTCGAGCGGACCATCGGCCTGACCGAGCAGAACACCTGGTTCGGCTGGCCGCTGGTGCTGGTCGTGCTGGCCGCCCTGGTGCTGCTCTGGCGGCGCAGCCCGGCGGCCCGGATCGTGGGCGTGCTGGTGGTGGTCTTCAGCGTCGCGGCGATCGGCCCGAAGGTGCGCTTCGACGGGGTGGAGACCGGGATCGACGGCCCGTGGGCGTACGTCCCGGACGACCTGCCGCTGGTGGAGATGATGATGCCGACCCGGCTCACCCTGGTGGTGGCCGCGGCGGTGGGCGTCCTGCTCGCGCTGGCCTGGGACGCGGTGGCCGGCTACGGCCGCGCTCACCGGGTGCCGGCCCCGCGCGCCGCCGCCGACGACGCGATCGGCACCGCCGGGGCGGCGTCCGCCGCACCGGCCCGGCGCCGCTGGGTCCGCCCGGTCGGGTACGCGGCACTCACCCTCGCCGTGCTGCCGCTGGTGCCCCGCCCACTGCCCGCGCAGCACGTCGACCCGCCGCCGCACTTCATCACCGCCGGCGGCTGGCGCCCGTACGTCCCGGACGGCCGCACCCTGGTGCCGGTGCCGGTCCCGAGCAACGTGCACGGCCTGTCGACGCTGCGCTGGAGCGCGCTGACCGGGCACGAGTTCCCGGTGCCGGGGGGCTACTTCATCGGCCCGAACGCCAACGGTGAGGGCGTCTTCGGGGCGCCGCTCCGGCCCACCAGCACGCTGATCTACTCCGCCATGGACTCGGGCACCGTGCCGGCGCTGACCGAGGAGAATCGCCGTCAGGCGGCGGCGGACCTGCGCTACTGGCGGGCGTCGGTGGTGGTGCTCGGCGCCCACCCGCGGGAGGCGGTGCTGCGCGAGCTGATGACCGGCCTGCTCGGCCCGGGCCGCCGGGTCGACGACGTGTGGCTCTGGGACGTCCGCCCGCTGGTCGGCTGAGCGGGTCTACCGCCGGCCGCGGAGCGCGGCGGCCGGGTCAGGCGGAGCGGGCGCTGAGCGGCCGGACGTCCCACACCCACACATCCAGCTCCCGCCGGCCCGGGCCGACCAGCTGCTCGACGGTGCGGCGCAGCGGCTCGGCGTGGGACTGGCCCACCGGCAGCACCAGGACGGCGGCGTTCCAGTGCCGCAGCTCGTCCAGGCAGCGCCGGCGCTGGCGGTCGTTCAGCTTCGGGCTGCGCCCGGTGGTGGCGACCTGGTCGAGCAGCCGGCCGATGCCGCTGGGCCGGCCGCCGAAGCGGCCCGGGTCGCCGGTGTTGCCGTTGCGCGGGGCGAGGAAGTAGCCGCCCGGCATCTTGAAGCCGAGGTTGGTGGCCGCCGCCCAGCGCATTCCGTGCGTGTTGCCCATGCTGGGCACCGGCACCGGCACCAGGGTCTGGTCCGGGCCGACGTACTCCCGCCAGCGGTCGGCGGTGATGAAGTCCGGCACCGGCGGGCGGGAGGTGACCTTCAGCGGCATCGGCACGATCGGCAGCAGCGCCAGCACCAGCGCGGCGACGGTGACCGTCCGGGCGTGCCGCCACTCGGCGCCGCGCAGCGTCCAGGCCCGCTGCACGGCCAGCGCCAGCAGCACACCGATCACCACGGAGGTGATCAGGGCGAACCGCGTCGGCACCACCGCGTCCAGCAGCGGCAGCCGGACCAGCAGCTCCCACGGGCCGGCGACCAGGTCCCGGTCCCACCAGGACACCCGCTCGCCGAGGGAGAGCACGGCGAAGAAGAGCCCGGTCGCGGCGAGCGCCCGGACCATCACCTCCCGGCGCAGCCAGATCACCACGCCGACGGCGATCAGGGACAGGCTCCAGCCGAAGAAGGCGTTCTCCTCGGAGTAGTTCGGGGCGAGGTTGACGTTGGCCCGCTCGTTGCCGCCGAAGGTGGGCGAGCCGGGGGCGAAGAAGGCGGCGATGTCGTTGCCGTAGTCGCGGACCGCATCGGTCAGGCCGTGGTAGGCCATCGGCCCGGCGAACTGGATGTAGAGCGGGTAGGCCAGCAGCGCCCCGGCCAGCACCGCGCACGCGGAGAGCCCCACCACCAGTGGCCGCGCGGCTCCCCGCCCGAGCGCCGGCCGCTGCACCACCATCGCGGTCAGGAAGACGCCGCAGGCCAGCGCGGTGAAGAGCAGGATCTCCTCGTTGATGAACGCCTGCGCGGTGACCAGCAGGGCGAGCAGCACCCCGTCCCGCAGCGGGCGGGCCGACCGGGTGAGCACCAGCACCCGCCACACGATGAACGGCAGCAGGAACTGGGAGATGATGTTGGGGTGCCAGTTGGCGTGCGAGAGCATCGCCGGCGAGAACCCGCAGAACCAGGCGCCGACGGCGGCGGCCAGCCGCCGGCGGACGAGGTGCCGGGAGAAGACGTGGTACCAGGCCGCGGCGGTGCCGGTGAGGCCGAGGGTGATCAGCGCCACGAAGGACACCGCGGGTCCGAAGAGCAGGGTGACCGGCACCATCGGGATGCCCAGCGCCAGCACGGCCGTGTTGGCCATCAGGTTGACGCCGTCGGGGTAGTTGAACTGGTCGGTGTAGAACGGGAACTCGCCGTGCAGCACCACCCGCACCGAGTGGGCGAGGAAGAACTGCACCTGGGCGGGGTCGCCGCTGTAGAGGGCGGCCACCCGGTCGGCCGGGTCGACCCAGAGCTGGCTGGTCACCCAGAGCGCGGCGAGCAGGAAGATCCCGTACACCACCAGGTCCTTGCGCCGCGGGGTCCACCGCCACCGCCGGGTCCGCGCGGCCGCCGCCGGCTCCTTCCCGGGTACGCGCGACGGCGTCTCCGGTACGGCGGAGGGGGTCACGGGCGGGGCGATCCTGGCCGGGGCGGGCGGAGGTGCGGTGACGGTCGCCGTGGCGGCGTGGCCGGAACCCCGGGAGTCGTCGGGGTCCGGTGCGGATTCGCCACGGGGCTCGGCAGACGTCACAGTCGGCGGAGTCTACCCGAGTCGGAGATTGGTCCGAAATCCACGCTGGTGTCCCTTGTGGCCGCCGGGCGTGCCGACCCCCGGGCGGCCCCGGCGGTTGCGTACCATGTCAGCTTCCGACAGGACGGCGAGGCGAATCGGGGGCGGACGGGTGGCACCAGCGCGCCGGGGCGGGATCACCGCCGCGCTGCTGGCGGTGGCGCTGACCGCGACGGCCTGTGGGCCGGTCGCCGAGCGCGAGGCCCGGGAGCTGCGGGTCGGCTACGACAGCCTGGACGGCACCCTCAAGGTGTGGCCGCCGCGCGGCGCGCTGGTCGGCGACGCCGCGGCGACGGAGGCCGTGAGCGCGGCGGTGCGCGCCTGGCGCTCGCCGATCGACGACCGGGCGCACCTGCCCTCCTCCGGCATCCTCTGGTCCGGGGAGGTGGACGGCACCCCGCTGGCCCTGGTCGCCGCCGACGTGCCGGGTGAGGCCGCCTCCTGGCTGCTCCAGCTCACCGGCTCCGACGGCCGGTACGCGGTCAACCGGGCCACCGAGTACACCGACCCCGGTTACCTGGCCTACGCCGACGTGCTCCCGGTGCAGCTCGACGACGGCCGCCGCTACCTCACCTCCGGCCGGGTCGTGCGGCTGCTCGGCCCGGACGGCCGGGCGTTGCTGGTGACCGACGGGCTCACCGCGAAGGTGGCCGTGCCGCCCTGCACGGCGGTGCCGGTCACCGCGACGCTGCGGGCCACCGAGTCGCTGCCCCGGGGTCGCGCGGCGGACCGGCTGCTCGACCTGGGCACCGCCACCACCGGCCCCCGCTACCCGCTGGTGCGGGACGAGACCGGCTCCGGCCGACGGGCCCTCGACGGGCTGGACACCTGCGTGCTCACCGGCGACCTGGGACCCTTCGGCAGCATCCCGCGCCGCATCGGCGACCGGGACGCACCCCGCTCGGTGCCGGAGTCGTGGCCGCTGGAGAAGCTGACGGTCCGGGGCATCGGCGAGATGGCGCTGGGCGGCGGGGATGCCCCCGGGGACCTGGAACAGCTCACCTGGGAGACCGCGTCGGGCACGATGACCTCGGTGGTCTACCGGCCGGCCGGCGACGGCGACCCGGTGGTGTCGCCGGCCGACCGGTCCAACCCGTTGCAGACGTACGTGTTGCCGGTGCCCGGGCAGCCCCTGGTGGTGCTGAGCTGGCGCGCCAGCCGGGACGCCTCGCTCTCGGTGCCCCCGGGCACGCCCCGGCTGGTGGACCGCCCGGGCCTGGTGGTGGTGCCGATGCCGGCCGCGAAGCAGACGTTCAGCCTGGCCACCGCGGAGAAGACCTACTACCGCTCCGCCGGCGGTCGCTGACCGTCGGGACGCGGGGCGTACGCCCGACGGGCGGCCCCGGAGAACCGGGACCGCCCGTCGGGCGTACGGGATCAGTTGGCGCTGACGTCCCGGGCGGGCAGCCGGACCGGCTCCACCGGCTCGGAGTCGAGACCGGAGATCCAGCCGGTGACGTCCCGGGCCACGTCCTGGGCGGTCAGCCGCAGGTCGGCGAGGATCTGCGCGCGGGTGCCGTGCGGGTGCCAGTCGGCCGGCACGCCCAGGTCACGCAGCGGAACCCGGACGTCGGCGTCCCGCATCGCCTGGGCGAGGGCGTCACCCACGCCGCCGACCCGGACGCCGTCCTCGACGGTGACCACGAGCCGGTGCCCGGCGGCCAGCTCGACCAGTTCGGCCGGGACCGGGCGGACCCAGCGCGGGTCGACCACGGTCACCCCGTAGCCCTGCTCGGCGAGGCGCGCGGCGACCTCCATGCCCAGCTGGCCGAAGGAGCCCACCGCGACCAGCAGCACGTCGGTCCGCGCCGCCTCGGAGAGCACGTCGACGGTGCCGACCCGGCGCAGCGCCGGCAGGTCGGCGGCGACGGTGCCGGTCGGGAAGCGGACGATGGTCGGGCCGTCGTCGACGGCGACCGCCTCGCGCAGCTCCTCGCGGAGGGTGCTGGCGTCGCGGGGCGCGGCGATCCGCAGGCCGGGCACCACGCCGAAGACCGACATGTCCCAGATGCCGTAGTGGCTCGGTCCGTCCGGGCCGGTGATGCCGGCCCGGTCCAGCACGAAGGTCACCGGCAGCTTGTGCATCGCCACGTCCAGCAGGACCTGGTCGAAGGCGCGGTTGAGGAAGGTCGCGTAGACCGCCACCACCGGGTGCAGGCCGCCCATCGCCAGGCCGGCCGCCGAGGTCGCGGCGTGCTGCTCGGCGATGCCGACGTCGTACACCCGGTCGGGGTGCTTGCGGGCCAGCGCGGCGATGCCGGTCGGCTCGGCCATCGCGGCGGTGATGCCCACCACGTCGGGGCGCTCGTCGGCGACCGCGACCAGCTCCTCGGCGAAGACCTGGGTCCACTTCACCGACGGGGCGGCGAGCAGCCGGCCGGTCTCGGCGTCGAAGGCGCCCGGGCCGTGCAGGCAGTCCGCCTCGTCCTCCTCGGCCGGGCGGTAGCCGTAGCCCTTGCGGGTGACCGCGTGCACGATCACCGGGCCGCCGAAGTTCTTCGCGGCGCGCAGCGCCGACTCGACGGCGGCGATGTCGTGCCCGTCGACCGGGCCGACGTACTTGATGCCGAGGTCCTCGAACATGGCCTGCGGGGCGACCGCGTCCTTAATGCCCTTCTTGACCGCGTGCAGCACCTCGTACATCGGCTTGCCGACGAACGGGGTGTTGCCGAGGGCGTCCTTGACCGTGTCGAGGACCTTCTCGTAGCCGGGGTTGAGCCGCAGCGAGGAGAGGTGGTCGGCGAGGCCGCCGATGGTCGGCGAGTATGACCGGCCGTTGTCGTTGACCACGATGACGAGGGGGTTGCCGGCGGTGGCGATGTTGTTCAGCGCCTCCCAGCACATGCCGCCGGTCAGCGCGCCGTCGCCGACGACCGCGACCACGCTGCGCTGCTCGCCGCGCAGCGCGTACGCCTTGGCCAGCCCGTCGGCGTACGACAGGGCGGTGGAGGCGTGCGAGTTCTCGATCAGGTCGTGCTCGCTCTCGGCCTGGCTCGGGTAGCCGGAGAGGCCGCCGCGCTGGCGGAGCTTGTCGAAGCCGTCCTGCCGGCCGGTGAGGATCTTGTGCACGTACGACTGGTGGCCGGTGTCGAACAGGAGCCGGTCGCGCGGGGAGTCGAAGACCCGGTGCATGGCCAGGGTCAGCTCCACCACACCCAGGTTGGGGCCGACGTGCCCACCGGTGCGGGAGACCTTGGCGATCAGGAAGTCACGGATCTCGGCGGCGAGGATGTCCAGCTGCTCGCCGGTCATCCGCTTCACGTCCTGCGGGCCGCGGACGGCGCCCAGCAGCCGACCGTGGTGGTGGGCCGTGTCCTCTTCAACACTCATGACGAGAGAGTCTATCGGCCGCCCACGAGGCCGCAGCTCGGCCGTGGATCACACCGCCACGACCAGCCGGCGCGGGGGTGTCGCCGGGGTCCGGTCGTGCGGCGGCCCGGCGGGGGTCCAGGAGCCCAGCACGGCGGCCCGGCGGGCGCCGGTCACCGACGGGACGGCCCCCGGCAGGCCGTGCCAGGAGAGCCAGCCGAGCAGGGCGAACGCGTACGCCTCCTTGGCCTGCGCCGGGATGCCCAGCTCGTCGGTGACCCGCAGCCGCCACCGGCCCGCGCCGAGGGCGGCCAGCCGACCCAGCAGGGTGGGGTTGCGCACCCCGCCGCCGGCCGCGATGACCTCCGTCACGCGGTGCCGGTCGCACTCGGCGGCCACCGTCCGGGCGGTCAGCTCGGTCAGCGTGGCCAGCACGTCGTCCGGGGCCACCGGCTCGGCCAGCGCGGCCAGCCGGTCGTCGAGGTAGCCGGCGTGGAAGAGCTCCTTGCCGGTGGACTTGGGCGGCGGGGCGGCGTAGTACGGCTCGGCGAGCAGCAGGTCCAGCAGGCCCAGGTGCACCCGGCCGGCCGCCGCCCGGGCCCCGTCGAGGTCGCAGGGGCGGCCCAGCAGCCGCCGGGCCGCCGCGTCGAGCAGCGCGTTGGCCGGGCCCACGTCGTACCCGAGGACCGGGACGCCCGGCGCGACCACGGTGAGGTTGGCGATGCCGCCGAGATTGAGTGCCGCGCGCGGCCCGACGGCCGCGTCGAGCAGCAGAGCGTCGAAGACCGGCACCAGCGGCGCCCCCTGCCCGCCGGCCGCGACATCCGCGGACCGCAGGTCACTGAGCACCGGTACGCGGACCCGCTCGGCCACCCGCGCCGGCGCGCCGAGCTGCAGGGTGCCGCACGCCCGGCCCTGCTCGACCCAGTGGAAGACGGTCTGCCCCGGCGACACGACCGCATCGGCCGCACCGCCGGCCAGCTCGACGCCGACCGCCGCCGCCTCGGCGAAGACCTCCCCGAGCCGGTTGTCGAGCCGGCAGACGGCCTCGATGGTGGTGCCGGCGGGCGGCAACAGCGCCGCGATCTGCGCCCGCAGCCCGTCGTCGTAATCGAGGCTGTGGTGCCCGAGCGGGCGCAGCGCCAGCGTCTCCCCGTCGAGGGTGAACTCGGCGGCCACCACGTCCACTCCGTCGTACGACGTCCCCGACATCAGCCCAACGATCTTCACCCGGCCAGGCTAGCCGCCACGCCGGCACCCTTCACCGCACGCTTTGCTCTGCTGCAGCGACGGCAACACCGGATGTCCGGATACCGGACGCCAGGTGTTGCGTGGAGTGCAGCAGAGCAAAGCCGCCGAGAGACACCCTCGGCTCCCAGGGCCCGGACCGGCACCGTCGCCGCCCTCGACGACGGCGCTCGGCTCCGGTGCGGCGTCGGCCCCGATCGTTGCGGGGCCGGTCAGGCCGGCGGCAGGAACAGGCCGACCAGCTCCACGTGCTGGGTCATCGGGAACAGGTCGTACCCGCGCAGCCCCGCCAGCCGCCAGCCGGCCCCGGTGAAGGTGCGTACGTCCCGGGCGAAGGCGGCCGGGTCACAGGCCACGTACGCGACCGCGCGCGGCCCGGCGGCCAGCACGTCGCGGACCACGTCGGCGCCGGCGCCGGAGCGCGGCGGGTCGAGCACCACCAGGTTCACCGGGCCGGTGATCCGGCGGCGGGCCAGGGCGGTCTCCACCCGGGCGGCGACCACCTCCACCCGGGGCAGGTCGGCCAGGTTCTGCCGGGCGGCGGCGACGCCCTGCGCCGAGGACTCGACGAGGGTGACCCGGGCGTCCGGCCCGACCCGGCCGGCGAGCGCGGCGGCGAAGAGGCCGGCCCCGCCGTACAGGTCCCAGGCGCTCTCGCCGGGCTGCGGGGAGAGCAGGTCGAGGACCGCGCCGACGAGGACGTCGGCGGCGGCCGGGTGGACCTGCCAGAAGGTGGCAGCGGGCAGGACCCAATCCCGGCCGGCGGCGCGCTCGCGAACCGTCTCCGGGCCGCTGACGGTGGCGGGCACCCCCTCGGTGACCGTGGTGACGCTGACGTCCCCGCCGGTGGAGGCGACCGTCTCGACCGCCTCGGCGTCCGGCCAGCGCGCGCCCGACGGGGTGAGCACCGGCAGCTCCTGGATCGCCGGGTGGGCGATCCGGCAGTAGTCGATCGGGACGACCTCGTGCGAGCGGTGCTTGAGCAGCCCGGCCCGGCCGGCGGCGTCCACCGCGTAGCGGACCCGGGAGCGCCAGCCGAGCGGCCCGCCCGGCAGCGCCTCG
The DNA here is from genome assembly GCF_036902735.1 of Micromonospora lacuserhaii. Taxonomy (NCBI): domain Bacteria; kingdom Bacillati; phylum Actinomycetota; class Actinomycetes; order Micromonosporales; family Micromonosporaceae; genus Micromonospora; species Micromonospora lacuserhaii. The sequence continues at coordinate 184,696 of NZ_JBAKHO010000006.1, forward strand.
ACGGTGACGCCGAGCGCGTCGATCTCGGTGTCGGTGAGCCCGCCGAGCCGGGTGAGCTGCTCGCGGACCACGGCGACCTTCCAGGCCAGCTGGGCCTCGGGAGCGACGTGCTGGAGGTCGCAGCCGCCGCACCGGTCCGGCTTCGCCCACGGGCAGGGCGGCTCGACCCGGTCCGGCGACGGATCGAGGATCTCCACCGCGTCGGCCCGGGCGAAGCCCTTGGACAGCTCGGTCACCTCGGCGACCACCCGCTCGCCGGGCAGCGCGTGCCGGACGAAGACCACCTGGCCGTCGACCCGGGCCACGCAGTGCCCGCCGGGGGCGACCGCGTCGACGGTCAGTTCGACCCGCTCGGCCTCCTCCAGCCCGCGCCGCTGCTCCGCGCCGGCGTCGGCGCGCGACGGGACGGTCACGAACGGTCGCCGGTCGGGCCGCCGTCGCCCGGCGGGGTGGAGACCACCGGCGGGACACTCGGTGGCAGGGTGCTGCGCGGCGCCACCCGGGGCCCACGGGCCGGGGTACGGCTCAATGTCTCGTCCAATCGTTGGAGATTCTTGCTGGCCGTGGAGGCGAGCTGCCACGGCACGCTGGTCACCATCACGCCCGGCTCGAAGAGCAGCCGCCCCTTGAGGCGCAACGCGCTCTGGTTGTGCAGCAGGTTCTCCCACCAACGGCCCACCACGTACTCGGGGATGAAGACCGTGACCACGTCCCGGGGCGACGCCCGGCGGGTGGAGGCGACGAAGTTGAGGATCGGCCGGGTGATCTCCCGGTACGGCGAGTCGACCACGGTCAGCGGGACGGGCAGTTCCCGCCGCTCCCACTCCTCCTGCAGATACCGGGTGTCCTTGTCGTCGACGTTGACGGTCACCGCGGTGAGCGTGTCCGGCCGGGTGGCCCGGGCGTACGCGATCGCCCGCAGGGTCGGCTGGTGCAGCTTGCTGACCAGCACGATGGCGTGGTTGCGGGCGGGCAGCACGCCCCGGACCTCGGTCGGCTCCAGCTCGGCGGCGACCCGGTCGTAGTGCCGACGGATGGCCAGCATCAGCAGGTAGATCACCGCCATCGCGGCGATGGCGATCCAGGCGCCGAGCAGGAACTTGGTGATCAGCACGATGATCAGCACGATGCCGGTCATCGCCATGCCGAAGGTGTTGATCGCCCGGGAGCGGATCATCCGGTGCCGGGCCTCCGGGTCCCGCTCGGTACGCAGGTGCCGGTTCCAGTGCCGGATCATGCCGGCCTGGGAGAGCGTGAAGGAGACGAAGACGCCGACGATGTAGAGCTGGATCAGCCGGGTCACCTCGGCCTGGAAGCCGACGATCAGCACGATCGCGAAGACGGCGAGGAAGACGATCCCGTTGGAGAAGGCCAGCCGGTCGCCGCGGGTGTGGAACTGCCGGGGCAGGTAGCGGTCCTGGGCCAGGATCGAGCCGAGCACCGGGAAGCCGTTGAACGCGGTGTTCGCGGCCAGGAAGAGGATCAGCGCGGTCATCCCGGCGACCACGTAGAGCAGCCCCGAACCGGAACCGAAGACCGTCTCGCCGAGCTGGGTGGTGACGGTCTTCTGCACGTACCCGTCGGGGCCGGAGATGATCTGCCGGGCCGGGTCCTCGACGAACTGGAGGCCGGTCAGCCGGGCCAGCCAGATGATGCCGACCAGCATGCTCACCGAGATCGTGCCGAGCAGCAGCAGGGTGGTCGCCGCGTTGCGGCTCTTCGGCGCCTTGAACGCCGGCACCCCGTTGGAGATCGCCTCGACACCGGTGAGCGCGGCGCAGCCGGAGGAGAAGGTGCGCAGCAGCAGGAAGATCAGCGCGAAGCCGGTGACGCTGTGCTCCGCCTGGATCTCCAGCCCGGCGCTCGGCGCGCGCAGGTCGTCGCCGAGGATGAAGTACCGGACCAGGCCGGTGAGGATCATCCCGCCGATCACGATCACGAAGCCGTACGTCGGGATGGCGAACGCGGTGCCGGACTCGCGCAGGCCGCGCAGATTCATCGCGGTGAGCAGCACCACCGCGGTCACCGCGATCAGCACCTTGTGGGTGGCCACGAAGGGCACCACCGAGCCGAGATTCGCCACCCCGGAGGAGACCGACACCGCGACGGTGAGCACGTAGTCGACCAGCAACGCGCTGGCCACCGCGAGCCCCGCCCGGGGCCCCAGGTTGACCGTCGCCACCTCGTAGTCGCCGCCCCCCGAGGGGTAGGCGTGCACGTTCTGCCGGTAGCTGGCCACCACGGTCAGCATCACCACGACGACCGCGAGGGCGATCCACGGGGAGAAGAAGAAGGCCGACGCCCCGGCGATGGAGAGCGTCAGCAGGATCTCGTCGGGCGCGTACGCGACGCTGGAGAGGGCGTCGGAGGCGAAGACCGGCAGGGCGATCCGCTTGGGCAGGAGGGTGTGCTGGAGCCGGTCGGACCGGAACGGTCGACCGACGAGGAGTCGCTTCAGCAGCGAGGTGGGACTGGCCACAAGCGCTAAGGGTACGACCACCCCCCGTCGCGCGGTGGGGGTGCCTGATCACCCCCTCCCCCACCCGCGGGGTACCGTCGGTCCCCCGCCGGCCCGCCGGACGTGGCAGGCTCGCAGACGACAGGCCCGCCGGTGACGGGCGGCACCTTGGGAGGGGCACCGTGCATGTCGTGATCATGGGCTGTGGTCGGGTCGGCTCGACCCTGGCCCACAGCCTGGAGGCCCGGGGTCACTCGGTGGCCGTGATCGACCAGGACGCCGACGCCTTCCGCCGGCTCGGCCCCGACTTCGCCGGCATCACGGTGACCGGCGCCGGTTTCGACGGCGAGGTGCTGCGGCAGGCCGGAATCGAGCGGGCGGACGCCTTCGCGGCCGTCTCCAGCGGCGACAACTCCAACATCATCTCGGCCCGGCTGGCCCGCGAGACGTTCGGCGTCTCCCGGGTCGCCGCGCGCATCTACGACCAGCGCCGCGCCCAGGTCTACGAGCGGCTCGGCATCCCCACCGTGGCCACCGTCCGCTGGACGGCCGACCGGATGCTGCGGCACCTGGTCCCCGAGGGCAACGTGGAGATCTTCCGGGATCCGACCAGCACGGTCTCGATCATGGAAATTCCGGTGCACAAGGAGTGGGTCGGCCGGCCGCTGCACCAGTTGGAGGAGGCCACCGGCGCCCGGGTGGCGTACCTGACCCGGTTCGGCATCGGCACGCTGCCCACCGCGTCCACCGTGGTGCAGGAGGGTGACCAGCTCTACGTGCTGGTCACCGATGACATCGTCGCCTCGGTCACCACGGTGGCCGCGACGCCGCCCGAAGGAGGGCACTGAGCCATGCGGATCGCCATCGCCGGCGCCGGCAACGTGGGCCGCTCGATCGCCCAGGAACTGATCGACAACGGCCACCAGGTGATGCTGATCGAGCGCCAGCCCAAGATGCTCCGGCCGGACCGGGTCCCCGCCGCCGACTGGGTGCTGGCCGACGCGTGCGAGCTGGCCAGCCTGGAGGAGGCGAACGTCGCCGGCTGCGACGTGGTGGTCGCGGCGACCGGGGACGACAAGGTCAACCTGGTGGTGTCGCTGCTGGCCAAGACCGAGTTCGCCGTGCCCCGGGTGGTGGCCCGGGTCAACCGGGCCGAGAACGAGTGGCTCTTCACCGAGCAGTGGGGCGTCGACGTCTCGGTCAGCAAGCCGCGGGTGATGGCCGCCCTGGTCGAGGAGGCGGTGACCGTCGGCGACCTGGTCCGGCTGATGACCTTCCGGCAGGGCGAGGCGAACCTGGTGGAGATCACCCTGCCGCCGACGGCGCCCTACGTCGGCCAGCCGATCCACGCGGTGCCGATCCCCCGGGACGCGGCGCTGGTGGCGATTCTGCGGGGTAAGCGGGTGCTGGTGCCCAGCCCGGACGACCCGATCGAGGCGGGCGACGAGCTGATCTTCGTGTGCACCGCCGCGGTCGAGGACGAGGTCCGCGCGGTGATCCTCGGCCCGGACAGCGTCGAGCGGACCCGAGGCGCCGGCTGAGCCGGACGCCACCGGAAGGTCCCGCCGGCCACCCGGCCGGCGGGCGGGGGGTCAGGCGCCGGGCAGCGGCTGCGGCGCGGTCTCCCGGGTGACCCGGCGGACCGTCCAGACCGTGATCAGCAGCAGCAGCGCGTACGGCGGGTAGCCCAGGGCGAGTCGGGCCACGCCCAGCGCGGTGTCCTGGTGGGCCAGGTAGAGGGCGGCCTGCACGCCGACCTTGGCCAGCCAGACCACGCCCCAGAGCACGGTGAGCTGGGTGAAGGTGCGCACCAGGCGCGGGTCGTCCCGCCACTCGGCGCGCCCCTTGGCGACCAGCACCGACCAGATCCAGCCCACCAGGGGCTGGCGGATCGCCGCCGACACCAGCAGCGCCACCCCGTAGCCGATGCCGTAGAGGATGCCGGGGAGGTAGAAGTCCCGCTCGTCGCCGGTACGCCAGGCGATGGCCGCGCCGATGCCGATGCCCAGGAGCCCGTTGACCGCGTGCCGGACCGGACGGCGCTGGGCCAGCCGGACCACGGCGATCAGCAGCGCCACGCCGACCGAGGCGATCACCGCCGGGCGCAGCTCGCCGAGCACGTTGGCCAGGACGAAGACCACCACCGGGACGCTCGACTCGACCAGGCCCCGCCAGCCGCCGAGCTGGTCGGCCATCTGCTCGGCGAGGCTGGGCAGCCGCTCGTCGTCCTGGGGGCCGGTGACCGGCTCGGTGGCCGGGTGCTGTCCCGTCGTCACTTCGGCGACTCCAGCTCGTAGTACGGGTTGTAGATGACCTTGCGGTCGTCCCGGAGGGCCACCCGGCCGCGCGCGGTGAGGTGGCGGCCCGGCTCGATCCCGGCGATGTGCCGCCGGCCCAGCCAGACCAGGGTCACCACGTCGCTGCCGTCGTAGAGGTCGGCCTCGAGCGTGGGCAGGTTGGTCCGCGGCGTGTAGACCACGGTGCGCAGCCGCCCGGTGACCGAGACCACCTGGCCGCGCGTGCACTGCCGGGCCGGCACGCCGCCGCACTGGGCGCTCTCCCGCTGGAGTTCCTGCGCCTCGATCTCGGCCTCGCTCGCGGTGAGCCGTTGCAGGATGCGCCGCAGCGACACCCGGCCCTGGTCGGTCGACATGACCTCCGAGTCACCTCTCCACGCCGGCCGGCTCGTGCCGGCTCCGCCGCGGCCCCGGAATGCCGGAACCGCCCCGCCAGCGTACGCCGGACCGCCGCTTGGTCGGGTCCGGCACCCGGTCCGACCGGGGACGCCCGCGACACCGTGCAAGAGGGCACGCCGAAGCCCGGGCGGCCCCGGACACGGACCGGGCCCGGCACCGACGTAAGCGTCGGTTGCCGGGCCCGGTGCGGTAGCTCAGGCCTCGCGCGGGGCGGGTGCCGGGGCGGCGTCGCCGCCGGCCTGCTCGCCGGCCTGATCGCCGGCCTCGCGGGGCAGGCGCAGCGGCAGCGGCTCCCGGACCGGCTTCGCCTCCTGCCCCCGGTCGACCACCAGTTCGTCCAGGCACACCGACAGCGGGCCGGCCGCGGCCGGGTTGGTCGCCGCGGCGCCCTGGTAGACGCCCCGGACCATCCAGCGCGGCCCGTCGACGCCGACGAAGCGCAGGTCGGTCAGGCCGTCCGGGGTACGGACCCGGGCGTGCAGCTCGGTGCCGTACTCGCCCTGGACCTCCTGGGCGGCGGCGCCGTCGGCGAACAGGGACTGCCGGATCTCCTCGCGCACCTCGTCCCAGATGCCCTCGGAGCGGGGCGCGGCAAAGACGCCGAGCTGGAGCGCGCTCTCGCCGTGCACCAGCACGACCTGCTGGATCACGCCCTGCGGGTCGGCCTGCACCCGCACCTCGACCTCGGGCACCGCCGGGATGTGCAGGCTGCCCAGGTCGAGCCGCTCCAGGTCGTCCGACACCTCGCTGATGTCGTACGGGCCGCGCGACGGTCCCGTCGCCTCCTCGGCGTCGTACGACTCGAGGACCTCGGCGGCCCGCTCGTCACGGGCGTGCCGCCCGCCATCGGCCCGCTTACGGCTGAAGATCACTGCGTCCACCCTCCGCTGTTCGCACTCACCCTGCCACCTCTTCCGTCCGCCCACCGACCCGGTCCGGGCCGGCCTCTCCGGCCGGCCCACCGGGCGCCGGCACCAGCCCGACGTGCCCGCCGGTGGAACCGTGCCCACCGGCCCCGCGCCGCGACTCGGGCAGCTCGGCCACCGGCTGGAACTCGACCCGCTCCACCCGCTGCACAACGAGCTGCGCGATGCGATCGCCACGGGAGATCTTCGCCGGCACCTCCCGATCATGGTTGATCAGGTTGACCAGGATCTCACCCCGGTAGCCGGCGTCGACCGTACCGGGCGCGTTGAGCACCGTCACGCCGAGCCTGGCGGCCAGCCCGGAGCGCGGATGGACCAGGCCCACGTACCCCTCGGGCAGCGCCAGCGCCACGCCGGTGGGGACCAGGGCCCGGCCGCCGGGGGGCAGTTCGACGTCCGCGGCGGCGACCAGGTCGGCCCCGGCGTCGCCGGGATGGGCGTACGCGGGCAACGGCAGCTCCGGATCGAGCTGCCGTACGGGCACGGGTACCACGTGGGTCACGGTCTCCCTCTTCCATCGGCGTTCGCGGGGTGACCCTGCCATCCTGCCGGGTCGACCGGCCGCCGTGCGCCGTACCCTGGCAGGAGTGAGCCTGTCGCCTTCCCCGTCGCCGTCGGCCCCGCCTCCCGCGGCCGTCGCGGCGTACTCCGAGCGGCTCGGCCTTCCCTGGTGGTTCTGGCTGTCCGGGCTGGCGCTGGCCGCATTCGCCGCCGCCGAGATCTGGATGGGCGGGTCCGGGGTGCGGGCCTGGCTGCCCTTCGTGCTGCTGATCCCGGCGACGGCGGTCGGCCTGTGGCGGCTCGGCCGGGTCCGGGTCGCGGTCCGCGACGGCGAGCTGTGGGTGGACGACGCCCATCTGCCGGTCCGGTTCGTGGCCGACGCGGTCCCGCTGGACGCCGCCGGGCGTCGTGAGGTGCTCGGGGTGGGCGCGGATCCGCTGGCTTTCGTGGTGCAGCGGCCGTGGATCGGCGGCGCGGTGCAGGTGGTGCTGGCCGACCCGGCCGACCCGACCCCGTTCTGGGTGGTGAGCAGCCGGCACCCGGTCGAGCTGGCGAACGCGCTCCTGACGGCCCGCGACGCCGCCGTGAAGGCCCCCGACACCGCCTGAGGGCAACCGACACCGCCTGAGCCGCGACACCGCCTGAGGGCGGCGACGGGGTCAGGGCAGCGCCCGCCGACCGCCGGGCAGCGCGTCGCGCTGCCGGCGCAGGTCGCGCCGGAGCTGGTCGGCCAGGGTCCTGGTGGCCCGGCGGTTGAGGTAGCTGGCCACGGCGGCACCGGTGAGGAACGGGCCGAGCGTGGTGAGGTTGCGGCCGAACCGCTTGAGCAGGGTGTCCCGCAGCTCCTTGCGGGCCGCGGTGCCGAGCACGGCGCTCACCCCGACGCCGGGCATCATCGGGTTGATCCCGCGCTGGCTGGCCCAGGACTGCACCAGGGCGACCGCCCGCTGGGTGCCGCCGGTGGGCAGCGGCGTGCGATAGACCTCGTGCAGCTCGCCGATCAGCTTCAGCTCGATCGCCACCACGGTGACCGTCTCGGCGGCCAGCAGCACGGGCGCGGAGAGCAGGGTCGGGGTGACCACCCACTCGACGGCAGCCACACCCCCGCCGGCCGCGCCGACCCCGGCGGTGGCCCGGGCGGCGTTGCGGACAAGCCGCTCGGCGAGCGCCTCGTCGTCCAGCCCGGGGAAGTGCCGGCGCAGGGTGGCCAGGTCCCGGACGGGTACGTGCGGCGCGACGTCGGCGACCGTCTCGGTCATCCAGCGCACCGCGGATCTCGGCTTGAACAGGCCGCCCAGCCCACGGGCGCGGGCCTGCCCGGCCAGCCGGGTGAGCAGCTGCCGCCGGCGGGCCGGTTCGATGTCGTCGGCGGTCAGCGCCGCCACGGTCTCGCCCAGCTCGTCGCCGGCCCGGTCGGCGGGGTCACCCCCGACGATCGCCGCCCCGGCCGGGTGGGCGCCGCTGGCCGGGTCGTGGTGCCCCGCCTGGGGGCGCGCCGGAACCTCCGGCCCGCCGGCGGCGTCCGGACGCGCGGACGCGTCCGGACGGACACCGGAGTACGGCCCGGCACCGGTGTGCGGAACGGTCCCCCCGGACCCGTCGCTCCGTTCGCCGTGCTCGTTCATGCGCCCGACCTCCCGTGCCTGCGTCGGCGTGGAAACTGCGTGTTACGAGTCAAGCAGCTCCGCGCCGCACCCGCACGGCAGCTCGGGCAGCGGCGACCCCACGGAGGAGGCCGCCGCCGGTGGGTTGGTGCGTCAGACGCACTCGCGGCAGATCAGGTCGCCGTTGCGCTCGACCGCCAGCTGGCTGCGGTGGTGGACCAGGAAGCACCGGCCGCACCGGAACTCGTCCTGCTGCATCGGGAGGACCTTGACGGTCAGCTCCTCGTCGGCGAGGTCGGCGCCGGGCAGCTCGAAGCTCTCGGCCACCTCGGCCTCGTCGACGTCCACGGCGCCCGACTGTGAGTCGACCCGCCGGGCCTTGAGCTCTTCCAGGCTGTCCTCGCCGAGGTCGACCTCGTCGCGACGCGGGGCGTCGTAGTCGGTGGCCATCGGTTTCACTCTCCCATATCGATATTGTCGCTTCCGGTGGTAACGCCGGACGACGTTGTTTCGGTTCCCACTGGCCGGCCACCATTTCTGTCGGTCACCCGACCCGACGGCCGTTCGGGCCGGCACCGCCAGGGAAACTCCCCCAGCGAGCGCGGTACCTTACCCCCCTCCCGGGCGAGGCATGTATACCGCCCTCGCGGCAGAGATGTACGCCCCTGCGCCCTGAGTTGTTCCCAATGTGACTCAGGCGACACGAAGATAGGGGTAGTACTACCCGGTTCCCGGATGGCGCGCCGGCATGTCGGACTGTTTCCACGCGACCGTCGGACAACCGTTAACCTCAGCGGCGTACTCGACGGCCGACGGGGCGGCCCGACCGCCAACGGCCGCCACCACCACCCTCTGTCCGGGAGCGCCCAGATGAGTTTTGCGCGAGTGCGAGCACTCGTTGTCGTCGGTCTTCTGGCGGTCGTCGCCCTGGTCTTCGTGGTCGTCGCGCTGGTGAAGGACACCCAGGGCAAGGCCGGCACGGCCGGGGGCTGCCCGGACGGCTGGCCGCTCGCCGACGTCAGGCTGCGCGAGACCAAGGACGTGAAGATCAACGTCTACAACGCGACCAACCAGCCCGGCCTGGCCGGCAACGTCGCGGACGACTTCCGCAACCGCAAGTTCCAGGTGAAAAAGGAGGGCAACGCCCCCAAGCGCGTCGACGGCGTCGCGGTGCTGCGCTTCGGCCCGAGGGGTGCGGGCTCGGCGCATCTGCTGCGGGCGTACTTCCTCAACAACGCCGACCGGGACTACGACCCGAAGCGCAAGGACGACACGGTCGACGTCGTGCTCGGCAACGGCTTCCAGCAGCTGGCCACCACCACCGAGGTCAACCAGTCCCTCGGTGACCTGGGCGCGCCGACCGCACCGGAAGGCTCCTGCCCGATGCCGGTGAAGTAGTCACCCGTCCGGACCACTCGGCGCGACGAAGCGCCGGTTCTCGTCGCCGAAAGGGCGGTGTCCCCGAGCCGGGGGCACCGCCCTTCTCGCTCACGGGCCGCCGGAGGCGTCCAGGTCGGCGAGCCGGTCGTGCAGCGCCTGGAACAGCGCCGGTGGGGCGGCGAGCACCAGGTCCGGGCCGGCCGGTCGGCCGCGCAGGCCGGTGACCCGCAGGCCCGCCTCGGCGGCGACCAGCCCGCCCGCGGCCTGGTCCCAGGCGGCCAGCCCCTTCTCGTAGTAGGCGTCGACCCGCCCCTCGGCGGCCAGGCAGAGGTCCAGCGCGGCGGCCCCGAACCGGCGGATGTCCCGTACGTGCGGGATCAACTCGGCGACCACCCGGGCCTGGTGGGCGCGGCGCGCGGCGTCGTAGCCGAACCCGGTGGCCACCAGCGCCTGCCCCAGGTCGGACTCGTCCGAGCAGCGCAGCCGCTGCCCGTCGCGCCAGGCGCCGCCCCCGGCGGTGGCGGTCCACTCCTCGCCGGTGACCAGGTTGCGCACCACTCCGGCGACCACCTCGCCGTCCACCTCGGCGGCCAGCGACACCGCGCAGTGCGGCAGGCCGTAGAGGTAGTTGACCGTCCCGTCGATCGGGTCGAGGACCCACCGCACCCCGCTGGCCGCCGCCGTGGGCTCCCCGGCGCCGTACTCCTCGCCGAGCACCGCGTCGTCCGGGCGGAGCTTGGCCAGGGCCTCGAGGACCTGCCGCTCGACGGCCCGGTCGGCGGCGGTGACCACGTCGGTGACCGTGCTCTTGGTCGCGGCGACCGCTACGCCCTCGGCCCGCATCCGGTACGCCGTGGCCGCCGCGTCCCGGGCGACACCGGTGGCGATCTCGAGCAGTTCCTCCGGCGTCGGCGCGTACCGAGTCATCTGGTTCGTCCCCTTCCCGCACGACTGGTACCTCCGGGGCCGCGCGCGGGTATCATCCTTACAAAGTCCACAACTGCGGCCAATTGGCGGTCCCCGCCCGCCGGTGCCCCGTGCGCCGCAGGATGATCGGCGCGGACGGCGTTACAATTCACCCTGCCCACGCGCCACGGACCGCCGAACGGCCGGACCGGGGACACGGGGGTCCCCTCAACGACATCGCCCGGCACGGTGCCCCGCGCTGCGTCGGACGACCCGGCCCGTGCTCGCTCTTCGCCTCCGGAAGGTCATTCGTGACAGAACCCCGCCAGAACGGCGCCGACGTTCGCTCGCTCACCGACACCCTGATCGCGCACGCGCAGAGCGCCGGCGGTCAGTTGACGTCGGCCCAGCTCGCGCGCACCGTCGAGTCCGCTGAGGTGACCCCGGCCCAGGCCAAGAAGATCCTCCGGGCGCTCTCCGAAGCGGGAGTGACGGTGGTCGTGGACGGCTCGGCCAGCACCCGCCGTCGGGTCGCCGCCGCCCGGTCCGCCACCCCGGCCTCCCGGGCCACCACCGCCAAGACCACCAAGAAGGCCGCCGCGCCGGCGCCGAAGCAGGCGCCCGCCGCCGACGAGGCTCCGGCACCCGCCCCGCGCAAGGCGGCCCCGCGCAAGGCCGCCGCCACGACCGCCGGGGTGGCCGCCAAGGCCGCCGCGCCGGCCGCCAAGGCGACCAAGTCGACCCGGGCAACCAAGGCGACCGTGGCCGCCGCCGGTGCGACCAAGACCGCGGCCGGCAAGGCCAAGGGCGAGGGCGCCGAGGGCGAGATCGACCCCGAGGAGCTCGCCGCCACGATCGAGGACGTGGTGGTCGAGGAGCCGGCCGAGCTGGCCCAGGCCGCCGCGACCGACGCCGCCGCCTCCGCGACCGACAACGACTTCGAGTGGGACGACGAGGAGTCCGAGGCGCTCAAGCAAGCGCGCCGGGACGCCGAGCTGACCGCTTCTGCCGACTCGGTCCGGGCCTACCTCAAGCAGATCGGCAAGGTCCCGCTGCTCAACGCCGAGCAGGAGGTGGAGCTCGCCAAGCGGATCGAGGCCGGGCTCTACGCCGCCGAGCGGCTGCGCGCGGCCGAGGAGGGTGAGGAGAAGCTCACCCGCGAGATGCAGCGGGACCTGGGCTGGATCTCCCGTGACGGCGAGCGCGCCAAGAACCACCTGCTGGAGGCCAACCTCCGGCTGGTCGTCTCGCTGGCCAAGCGCTACACCGGCCGCGGCATGGCCTTCCTCGACCTGATCCAGGAGGGCAACCTCGGCCTGATCCGGGCGGTCGAGAAGTTCGACTACACCAAGGGCTACAAGTTCTCCACCTACGCCACCTGGTGGATCCGGCAGGCGATCACCCGGGCGATGGCCGACCAGGCCCGCACCATCCGCATCCCGGTGCACATGGTCGAGGTCATCAACAAGCTCGGCCGCATCCAGCGCGAGCTGCTCCAGGACCTGGGCCGCGAGCCCACCCCGGAGGAGCTGGCCAAGGAGATGGACATCACACCCGAGAAGGTGCTGGAGATCCAGCAGTACGCCCGGGAGCCCATCTCGCTGGACCAGACCATCGGCGACGAGGGCGACAGCCAGCTCGGTGACTTCATCGAGGACTCGGAAGCCGTCGTCGCGGTCGACGCGGTCTCCTTCTCGCTGCTGCAGGATCAGCTCCAGCAGGTGCTGCAGACGCTCTCCGAGCGTGAGGCGGGCGTGGTACGCCTGCGCTTCGGCCTCACCGACGGTCAGCCGCGTACCCTCGACGAGATCGGCCAGGTCTACGGGGTGACCCGGGAGCGGATCCGGCAGATCGAGTCGAAGACCATGTCCAAGCTGCGGCACCCGTCGCGCTCCCAGGTGCTCCGCGACTACCTGGACTGACCCGTCACGTCAACCAAGCGTGTCGGTTTGATCACCAGCCGTAGAACACTCAAAGGTGATCGGTCGGTTGCTCGTTTGTGATCGTTGACGTGGCACCCTTGGTGCACGGCACACTGTCCCCCTGTCAGGTGTGACCTCGGTCCCCCGCGGGCACACGGGGAAGGCAGGGCCCGACAAGGGTGTTAGACGATAGGTGAGCAACGACCGAAGAGATTGTTCATCGGTGACGACCAGAGGAGGAAGGCGATGACCCCGACCCTCACGCCGCCGCCCGAGACGGTGGCCCCCCCAGCCGCCGATGAACGGTGCGACCGCTGCAATGCTGCCGGCAAGCTCCGGATCACTCTGGCGGGTGGGAGCGAGCTGGTGTTCTGTGGGCACCACGCGAACAAGTACGCGGAGGATCTCGTCAAGATCACCGTGCGGTACGCGACGGACCCGGAGTTCAGCTGGCGTGGCGCCGATCTGATGGCGAACTGATTCCGCAACCGTAAGCCGACGACATAGTCGACCGGAGGGACCCAACGGGTCCCTCCGGTCGACTTTTTTGCGCCCCCCAGTGCCCGCGATCTCGACGCAGACGTCCGCCGGGGCCGGTGGGACGGTCGGGTCAGAGGGTCTGCACGGTGGCGATGCGTTCCTCGAGCTGCTCGATGGTCGCCTGGGCGCTGGGCGGCCCGCCGCAGAGCCGGCGCAGCTCGGCGTGGATCTTGCCGTGGGGCTGGCCGGTGCGGTGGTGCCGGGCGGCCACCAGGGCGTTCAGCTGCCGCCGTAGCGCCACCCGGCGCTGGGCCGCGCTCATCGGTGCCGGCGGAGCTTGCGTCGCCGCAGCGGCCGGCTCAGTGGCCTTGTCGGCCGTCCGGCGGCGCTGGGCCGCCAGCTGCTCGGCCTGCCGCTTGGTGAGCAGCAGGGAGACCTGGTCGGCGGTGAGCAGACCCGGCAGGCCGAGGTACTCCTCCTCCTCGGGCGTGCCCGACTGGGCAGCGGTGCCGAAGGAGGTGCCGTCGAAGATCACCTGATCCAGCTCGGCGGTGGCGGAGAGCGCGGTGAACCGCTTCTCCAGCTCGCCGCTGGCCTGCTCGTCGCGCTGGGCGCGCTCCAGCAGGTCGTCGTCGAAGCCCTCACGGTCCTTGGGCTTGCCGAGCACGTGGTCCCGCTCGGCCTCCATCTCGCTGGCGAGCCCGAGCAGGTGCGGCACGCTCGGCACGAAGACCGAGGCGGTCTCCCCCGGCCGGCGGGCCCGGACGAACCGGCCGATGGCCTGGGCGAAGTAGAGCGGGGTGCTGGCGCTGGTGGCGTACACGCCGACCGCCAGCCGGGGGATGTCCACGCCCTCGGAGACCATCCGGACCGCGACCAGCCACCGCTGCTCGGACACCGCGAACGTCGCGATCCGGGCCGAGGCGCCCTGGTCGTCGGAGAGCACCACGGCGGCCTTCTCGCCGGTCGCCTGCTCGATCAGCTTGGCGTACGAGCGGGCGTTCTGCTGGTCGCTGGCGATCACCAGGCCGCCCGCGTCGGCCATCCCGGCGTTGCGCAGCACGGTGAGGCGGGCGTCGGCGGCGCGCAGCACCTGCGGCATCCAGTCGCCGGCCGGGTCCAGGGCGGTCCGCCAGGCCTGCGCGACGAGGTCCTGGGTCATCGGCTCGCCCAGCCGCGCCGCCAGCTCGTCCCCGGCGCTGGTGCGCCACCGGGTCTCCCCCGAGTACGCCAGGAAGAGCACCGGGCGGACGACGCCGTCGCGCAGCGCGTCGGAGTATCCGTAGACCGAGTCGGCGCGGGAGCGCAGCAGCCCGTCCCCGCCCCGCTCGTAGCTGACGAACGGGATGGGGTTGTCGTCGGAGCGGAACGGCGTGCCGGTCAGCATCAGCCGGCGTACGGCGGGCTCGAAGGCCGCCTTGACCCCGTCTCCCCAGGTGCGGGAGTCACCGGCGTGGTGGATCTCGTCGAGGATGACCAGGGTGCGCCGGGTCATGGTGCGCCGCCGGTGCACCTGCGGGGCCATGCCGACCTGGGCGTAGGTGACGACCGCGCCGTGGAAGTCGGCCGAGGAGTGCACGTCGGCGTTGCGGAAGGCGGCGTCGAGCTGGATGCCGACCCGGGCCGCCGCCTGGGACCACTGGGTCTTCAGGTGCTCGGTCGGGGCCACCACGGTGACCGCCTCGACGGTGCCGTCGGCGAGCAGCTCGGCGGCGATCCGCAGGGCGAAGGTGGTCTTGCCCGCGCCCGGGGTGGCGACCGCGGTGAAGTCCTCGGACCGACGACGCAGGTACTCCACCAACGCCTTGCGTTGCCACGCGCGCAGGGGTGGGAACGTCTCGAGCGCCGGCGTCCGGGCTGCCACGCGAAGGCTCCTCTCCGACCGCACGACGGCGGACCGGGGCCGAGGGCCACGGTACCGCCGCCCATGAAAACGCCTCCGCGCAGAAGCTGCCGCGAAGGCCGACTCAGCATAACCAGCCCGGGCCCGTCGCCCCACTCGACGCCACGCTGGTCACATCCGCCACCCCCGCCGGGTCACCGGCGCGGGCGTCGTGACCACCTTCGCCGGGTCAGCCCTGCGGCCCGCGGACCCCGGTCTTCGGCGGGCGCAGCGTGGCGACCGGGGCCGACCAGCGCCGTCGCAGCGCCACCAGCCGGAGTACGAAGACCAGCGCAGCCGCCGCGGTCAGGCCGGCAGCCCCGGCGCGACCGATGGCCTCCAGCAGCACCACCATGATCGATCCGACCAGCGCGGCCACCGCGTAGATCTCCCGGCGCAGCACCACCGGGATCTCGGCGGTGAGCAGGTCCCGGCCGAGCCCGCCGCCGATCGCGGTGAGCATGCCGATCACGATCGCGCCGACCGGTGGCATGCCGGCGTCGAGCGCCTTGAGCGTGCCGGTGACGGTGAACAGTCCCAGCCCCGCCGCGTCGAGCACCAGCACGGTGGTGCGCAGGCGGGCGAGCTGCGGGTGCAGCCAGAAGACGGCGGCGGCGGTGACCGCGGCGGTGGTGGCGTACCGCCAGTCACCGAAGGCCAACGGTGGGACCTCGTCGATGACCACGTCCCGGAAGATGCCGCCGCCGAGCGCGGCCACGAAGCCGACGAACACGACGCCGAAGAGGTCGAGCCGTTTGGCCACCGCCGCGGAGGCCCCGGAGGCGGCGAAGACGGCCACTCCGGTCAGATCGGCGAAGAGCAGGGCGGTGGAGGTGTTCACACCGCCGAAGATTACGTGGGCGGCCGACCCGACCGCCCCGACTCAGTCGCGGTACGAGTCGTAGATCTCCTTGCACTTCGGGCAGACCGGCGAGCCGGGCTTGGCGGCCTTGGTCACCGGGAACGTCTCGCCGCAGAGCGCCACGACGTAGGTGCCCATGACGGCACTCTCGGCGATCTTCTCCTTGCGGACGTAGTGGAACATCTCCGGACCGGTGTCGGCGTCCTTCAGCTCCGGGCGCTCGAGAACCTCTGTGCTCACTTCTCCACCTCCAACTTTCCAGTCTGGCAGGTCGGGCGGGCCGGGTCCACCGCAGCCCTGCCCGACGGCGGGACGTACGGTAACCGAGGTGACCAACTTTCACATCCGTCCCGGCGCCGAGGTCGCCGACGCCCTCCGCGACGGCCGTCCCGTCGTCGCCCTGGAGAGCACCATCGTCTCGCACGGCCTGCCCCGACCCGACAACCTGCGGGTGGCCCGCGAGATCGAGCAGACGGTACGCGCCGCGGGCGCCGTCCCGGCCACCATCGGCATGGTCGGCGGCGAGCTCGTCGTCGGCCTGGACGACGCCGAGCTGACCCGGCTCGCCACGGTCGACGGGGTGAGCAAGCTCTCCGTCCGCGACCTGGCCGTGGCCGCCGCGACCGGCGCGGACGGCGCCACCACGGTCGCCGCGACCAGCGCGGTGGCCGCCGCCGCCGGGATCGGGGTCTTCGCCACCGGTGGGCTCGGCGGGGTGCACCGGGAGGCGGCGCAGACCTTCGACGAGTCGGCCGACCTGGTCACCCTGGCCCGGACGCCGATCGCGGTGGTCTGCGCCGGGGTCAAGTCGATCCTCGACGTGGGCGCCACCCTGGAGCGGCTGGAGACCCTCGGGGTCGGCGTGGTCGGCTACCGCACCCGCCGCTTCCCCGGCTTCTATCTCAGCGACGCCGGCTTCGACCTGGACTGGTCGGTGGACACCGCGGAGCAGGTGGCGGACGTGCTGGCCGCCCGGGAGCAGCAGGGCGTGCACGGCGGCGGGCTGATCGTGGCCAATCCGCTCCCGGTCGACGAGCAGCTCGACCCGGAGCTGCACGACCGGACCCTCGCGGCCGGGCTGGCCCTGCTGGCCCGCGACGGGGTGACCGGCAAGGCGGTGACGCCGTTCCTGCTGGCCCACTTCCACTCGGCCACCGAGGGGGCGAGCCTGGCGGTGAACGTGCGGATCATCCTGCGCAACGCCGACCTGGCGGCCCGGATCGCGGTCGCGGCGGCCGCCCGACGTACCGACCGGCCGGCATGACCGCGCCGTCCCGGCTGATCGTCGTCGGTGATCTGATCACCGACGTGGTGGCGGTGCTGGCCGGGCCGCTGGCCACCGGCTCGGACACCCCGGCGACCATCCAGGTCTGCGGCGGCGGTCAGGCCGCCAACACCGCCGCCTGGATCGCCGCGCAGAAGGTGCCCGTGACCTTGGTCGGCGCGGTCGGCGACGACGGCGCGGCCGGCGACCGGGTGGCCGAGCTGGAACGCGCCGGCGTGGACTGCGTGGTCGAGCGGCATCCGGGGACCACCACCGGCACCGTGATCGTGCTCGCCACCGACGGGGAACGGACGATGGTCACCGAGCGGGGCGCCAACCTGCGACTGACCGCCGGGCACGTCGAGCGGGCCGTCGCGGCGGCGCCCGACGCGACCCATCTGCACCTGTCCGCGTACCCCCTGCTGGACGCCGCGTCGCGACCGGCCGGGCTGCGGGCGCTCGCCGTGGCGCGCGAGCGCGGGCTCACCACCAGCGTCGACGCGGCCTCCGCGGCGCCGCTGCGGCGGGCCGGCGCGGCGGCCTTCCTGTCCTGGGTACGCGACGTCGACCTGCTGCTGGTCAACGCCGATGAGGCGGCCGTGCTGGCCGGTGGGCTGGACCCGGCGGCGCAGGCGCGGGCGCTGTCGGCCTCGGCGCGGCGGGTGGTGGTCAAGCGCGGCGAGGCCGGCGCGATCTGGGTGGACCGGAGCGCGACGGTCGGGGTGGCGCCGCGGCGGCGGGTGGCGGTGGTGGACGTCACCGGCGCCGGTGACGCGTTCGCGGCGGGGCTGCTGACGGCCTGGGTCGCCGGGGCCGACCCGCGGGCGGCGCTGACCCGGGCGGGTGACCTGGGGGCGCTGGCGGTCTCGACGGTGGGCGCCCGACCGGCGGGCTGAGCGGACGTCGGCCGGGAGCCCACAGCTCCCGGCCAACGGGGCCGGTCAGGGTTCGGCGTCGATGACCTTGTGCGGGCGCTCCTCGGCGGTGAGGCTCATCGGCGGTGACTCGTCCCGGGCGCGCGGCTGGAACCGGCCGGAGAGCCGGTGCTCTTCCTTGGGCGGACGGTCGTTGGCCAGCAGCACGGCTAGCCAGGGGATGAGGATCATGCCGAGGCCGACCATGGGCAGCCAGAGCCAGAGCAGGGGAGCCTTCGTGCCAACCAGGATCGCGCCGACGATCACGCAGGCCACCCGAATGCCCATCATCAGCACGTAACGCTTCTGCCGGCTGGTGAGCTGGTCGTCCTGGCTGCGCGAGGCGTCGGTGATCAGAATCGGCTCGTACGCCTGACGCTTCACCACGGACCTCCTCGAGGGGATTGCCCCCATCCTGTCACTGCTCGGGTGTGATCAGCGAGAATCGACGCGTACCGGTGACGTGTTACATACGTGGTACGCTGCGCGCGTGGGCAGCCGTTTCAGCTTCACCGACGAGGCGTTGGGCAACCTGCGGGTCTACGACGTCACGCCCGGGGAAGTCTGGGAGGCCCTGCACAGCACCCGTCGGGTGATCCGGCACCTGGGCGACGACGTGATGGTCGTCTACGCCGCGAACCGTCGCGGCCGACGGCTGGCCGTGCTGCTCGCCGAGGCGGACGGCATCGACCACGACTGGGACATCCTCTCCGCCCGCGAGCTGAGCGACGTCGAGGCCAAGCGCTACGACGAGGCCGTACGGAGAACACGCCGATGAGGAGGCGACCGGCGATGAACCACGACGAGGCGACCAAGCGGTTCCACGGCGACGACTCGCTCGCCGAGCTGATCGACGAGAGTCAGCCGCTGGAGCTGCCCACCCCCGACACCGACGTGCCGATGGTCAGCCGTTCGGTGCGGCTGCCCCTGGAGACCTACGAGCGGGTCCGCGCCGCGGCCGAGGCGCGGGGCATCGGCGTCACCACGCTGATGCGGCAGTGGATCGAGGCCGGCCTGGCCGACCTGGACGACTCCGCCACCGTCTCGCTCGCCGACGTGCGCCGGGCGCTGGCCTCGCTCTCCCGCCCGACGGCCGCCTGACCGAGCCGGCCGGCCCCGTGCACCCGCCGGGCTACAGCGGCGAGGCCGGCTGCTCGAGCGGGCGACCCCGGGCCCGCACCGCGTCGCCGACCGCGATCCCGGCGAGCACCACCGCGCTCAGCGCCAGCGCGGCGACCGGCGGCAGCCGCGACGACACCGGGACCAGCGCCAGCAGCAGCGCCACCCCGGCCACCCGGGTCCGGGAGATCCGGCCGAAGATCTCGTACTCGAAGCGGGCCCGGGCGGCGAGGAAGAGGGCGGGGCCACCCATCACGAAGAACGGCCACCCCTGCGCCGCCCGTCCGTACGGGTGGGCGATGACCAGCTCGTAGCCGACCCCGGTGAGCAGCACGCCGGCCACGATGACCAGGTGGGTCCAGCTGGCCGACTCGCCGAGCAGGCCCGGCCGGCGGGCCGCCCGGATCGCCTGCACCAGCACGTGCCCGGCCCGGTGGAAGTAGATCCGCCACAGCAGCGCCGTGGTCACGAAGGAGAGCGTGAACGCGAGCGCGCCCCCGGCGGAGTAGCCGCCGCCGCTGAAGGTCACCCCGATGACCAGGATGTTCTCGCCGAGCGCGATGATGAAGAACTGCTGGTACCGCTCGACCAGGTGCTCCCCCATTACCGCCCAGCCGGAGGCCCGCGCCGAACCGCGCCGGGGCAGTGGCCAGCCCAGCGCGAGCCCCGTGTAATCCCAGGCCAGCGCCGCCACCCAGAGCACCGGCCGCCACTCCGGCAGCAGCGCGCCGACCAGCCAGGGCACCGCTCCGACGGCGGTCCAGAACAGGATCCGGGCGGTGACCGAACGACGTGGGTGCCCGCGCAGGGCCAGGGTGAGGAAGAGCGGTCGGCCGACCTGGATCGCGACGTACCCCAGCGCGAACGGCAGCGCCCGCTCGGCGAACGCCCGGGGGATCGCGACGGCCATCACCAGGCTGGCGAACATCGAGGCGACCACCACGAACTGGATCGCCATCCGCTCCGGCTCGTACCGGCTGGTCACCCAGGCGGTCAGCGTCCAGACCATCCAGAGCGCGAGGAAGAGCACCACCGTCTGGGCGGTCTCGCGGAACACGTCGCGGCCGTGGGCCGTCAGGTCGTCGGTCAGTCGTTGCGAGACCCGGGTCAGCGCGAAGACGAAGACCAGGTCGAAGAAGAGCTCCAGGAAGGTGGCCCGGGGTGAGCTCATTCCGCCGCGTAGCAGCGCCCCGCCCCGCTCGTCCGCCATCGCCCGCCCGTCGCCGCTGTCGCGGATCACAACGAGCGGGCGTACGGCCGGGTTGCGTCAGCCCTTCGCGGCCTTCGCCGCCGCCTTCGCCGCCTGCTTGAACTCGCGGACCCGGCGCAGCGACTCCGGGTCGGTGATGTCGGCGACCGACCGGTACGCGGCGGCGTCGCCGTAGTCGCCGGCCGCCTCCCGCCAGCCGTCCGGGCGCACGTCGTAGCGCTTGCCGAGCAGGGCGACGAAGATCTGCGTTTTCTGCCTGCCGAAGCCGGGCAGGTCACCGACGCGGCGCAGCAGTTCCCGGCCGTCGGCCACGTCGGTCCAGAGGCCGGCGGCGTCGCCGTCGTACCGGTCGACCAGCGCCCGGCAGACCTCCTGGACCCGGCCCGCCATCGCCTTCGGAAACCGGTGCAGGGCCGGCGGGCGGGCGAAGACCTCGACCAGCGCCTCCGGGTCGTAGCCGGCCAGCTCGCGGGCATCGGGCTTGTGGCCCAGCCGCTGGGCCAGCACGTACGGCGAGGAGAACGCCTTCTCCATGGGGATCTGCTGGTCGAGCACCATGCCGATGAGCAGCGCCAGGGGGTTGCGCTCCAGCAGCCGGTTGGCCTCGGGGTCGATGGGCAGCGACAGCGTCATGGCCCCATCCTGCCCGGCGCCCCGCGTCCGGACGCGCCGACTCCCCGGGCCGGAACCCCACAGGTTCACTGAGGTTAGGCTGTGCTAACTTCTGTCCCGTCGACGGACGGCCGTCGACCGACGACAAGGAGCGCCGCCGTGCCCGTCCCCGCCCGCAGATCCCTCGCGGCCGTCACCGCCGCCGGCCTGCTCTCCCTCGGCCTGGTCGCCTGCGGCGCCGGCGAGGACGACGCCGCGGACCCGGGCAAGCCCGGCGACAAGACCATCACCGTCTACAGCGGCCGGAACGAGACCCTGGTCAAGCCGCTGCTGGAGAAGTTCACCCAGCAGACCGGGATCACCGTCAAGGCCCGGTACGCCACCACCGCCCAGCTCGCCGCCCAGCTGGTCGAGGAGGGCGGCAAGTCGCCGGCCGACACCTTCTTCGCCCAGGACGCCGGCGCCCTCGGCGCGGTCGCCAAGCGCGACATGTTCGCCCCGCTGCCCGCCGCCGACCTGGCGAAGGTGCCGCAGGCGTACCGGTCCGGCAAAGGCCAGTGGATCGGCGTCAGCGCCCGCTCCCGGGTGCTCGCCTACAACGCCGACACGGTGTCCGCCGCCGAGCTGCCGAAGTCGGTCTTCGACCTGACCGACCCGAAGTGGAAGGGCAAGATCGGCGTCGCCCCGACCAACGCCTCCTTCCAGGCGTTCGTCACGGCGATCCGGGTGCAGCACGGCGAGCAGAAGGCGAAGGACTTCCTCGCCGGGCTCAAGGCCAACGAGCCGCAGATCCGGGACAACAACGTCCGGATCGTCGAGGACGTGGACCGGGGCGCCATCCCGGTCGGCCTGGTGAACCACTACTACCTCGGCGAGGTGGCCAAGGAGAAGGGCACCACCCCGGACGGGCTCAAGGCCAAGCTGCACTTCTTCCCCGGCGGCGACACCGGCGCCCTGGTCAACGTCGCGGGCGTCGGGGTGCTCAAGCGCTCCGCCGAGGACCCGGACACGAAGGCCTTCGTGGACTTTCTGCTCAACCCCGAGTCGCAGCGGTACTTCGCCGAGCAGACCTTCGAGTACCCCGTGGTGGCCGGCGTCGCCGCCCCGGCCGGCGTCCCGCCACTGGCCGAGCTGGACGCCCCGGACATCGACCTCAACGACCTGGACACCCTGGACGCCACGATCACCCTGATCAAGGACTCGGGGCTCGTCCCCTGAGCATGACGACCACCACCCCCGACGTCGGGTCGGCCCCCCGCGGGCCGGCCCGCTTCGGCGTACCCGGGTCGGTGCGCCGGCTGGCCCCGCGCCCGGCGCTGCTCGCGGCCTCGACCGTCGCGGTCGCCGTGGCCCTGATCCCGCTGGTCTACCTCGCGGTCCGCACCGCCGAGGCGGGCGCTGACCGGATCGCCGCGGAACTGTGGACCGAGCGGGTCGGGCTGCTCGCCGTCCGCAGCCTCGGGCTGGCCGCCGTGGTCACCGTCTCCTGCGTGCTGCTCGGGGTGGGCGCCGCGTGGCTGGTCACCCGCACCGACCTGCCCGGCCGGCGGGTCTTCGCGGTGCTCGCCGCGCTGCCCCTGGCGGTGCCGACCTACATCGCCGCGTTCGCCTGGGTGTCCACCCTCGACCGGCTGGAGGGGTTCTGGCCGGCCGCCCTGGTGCTCACCCTCTGCTCGTACCCGTACGTCTTCCTGCCCGTCGCGGCCGCGCTGCGCGGCGCGGACCCGGCGCAGGAGGAGGTCTCCCGCTCGTTGGGGCGGGGTGGCTGGCGGACCTTCACCGACGTGACGTTGCGCCAGATCCGCCCGGCCACCGCCGCTGGGGCGCTGCTGGTCGCGCTATACGTGCTGGCCGACTTCGGCGCCGTCTCCATCCTGCGCGCCGACACCTTCACCCGGGCCATCTTCGTGGCCTTCGACCTGGGCTTCGACCGCACCGGCGCCCTGGTGCTCTCCAGCGTGCTGGTGGTGCTCACCGTGCTGCTGCTGTCCGGCGAGACCGCCACCCGCCGGCGCGGCGCCCGGTACGCCCGGCTCGGCGGCGCCCGCCGTCCCGCCGCCCGGGTACGGCTCGGCGCGGGCCGCTGGCCGGCGCTGGCCGCCA
>NZ_JBAKHO010000071.1:0-24246 GCF_036902735.1 Micromonospora lacuserhaii
GGCCGGGGCGCCGACCGCGCCGACCGCCGCCGGCCCGGCCTGGTCGGCGCCGGCGCCGACCGCCGGGGGCGACCCGCCCCCGCCCCCCGGTGGGTACGCCCCACCGTCCGGCGCCGCCGGCTTCACCTCGCGGTACGGCCTGGTCCGTCCCCGCGACGGCCGCTACCTGGCCGGGGTCTGCGCGGCGATCGGCCGGGCCACCAACACCGACCCGGTGCTGTGGCGGGTGATCCTCGCCGTGCTGGGCTTCTTCGGCGGCGTCGGCCTGCTCGTCTACGTGGCCGCGTGGCTGACCATCCCGGGCGAGGGGGACAGCGCCTCCCCGCTGGAATCAATGCTCGGCCGCGGCCGATCCAGCATGTCCCCGGTCACCGTGATCGTGCTCGGCATCCTGGTGGCGGTGAGCTTCGGCTACATCGTCACCGACGCGTTCCGGGCCGTGCTGCTCGGTGCCGCCATCCTGATCGGTGGGGCGCTGCTGCTCAACCGGGACAACCGGCCCGGGGCGGCGCCGCCACCCGCCCCCGGACCGCCGGCCGCGCCGCCCGGACCGGTTCCCCCGGTCAGCTACCCGGCGCCCGACTACTTCGCTCCGGCGCCGGCCGCCCCGCCGCCGCTCGCCGCCGAGCCCCGTACCGCCGAGCTGCCGACCTGGCCGCCGGCGAGCACCTGGACGGGTACGCCGGCCACCGCCGAGCTACCGGCCGGGTCGACCGCCGTGCCCCCGGCGCCGCCGGTGGCCGCGCCCCTGCCGCCCGGCGGCTACCGGCCGCCGTTCGCGCCGCGCGGCCCCTGGGCGGGGACGTACCCGCCGCCGCCCCCGGCCCCGCCGAAGGTCAAGCCGCCGAAGCGGCCGCGGGAGCGGTCCGCGCTGGGACCGGTCACCTTCTCGCTGATCTTCCTGGCGCTGGGCGTGGTCGCCGTCCTGGACCTGCTGGACGTCTTCCCGATCGGCGCGGCCGGCTACTTCGCGGCGGCCCTGGCCACCATCGGCCTCGGGCTGCTGGTCGGCACCTGGTTCGGCCGGGCCCGCTGGCTGATCGCCCTGGGCCTGGTCACCACCGCGGCCCTGGGGGTGGCCACGGTGGCCGAGTCCTACGACCGGATCCGCGGCGTGGACGGCACCGTGACCTGGTCACCGGCCGACTACCGTGCCCTCGCCACCCGGTACGAGAACAGCTTCGGCGACGCCACCCTGGACCTGCGCGCGGTGGACTTCACCAACCGGGACGCCGAGATCACCGTGGTGGTGAACTTTGGCGAGGGGACGGTGGTGGTACCGCCGAACGTCGACGTGACCACGGTGACCGAGGTGCGGGCCGGCGACGCCACGGTGTTCGGCCAGCGGCCGGCCGGCACGGACGGCCGGTCCCGGGAGGTCACCGACCTCGGCGCCGACGGCGCCGGCGGTGGGAAACTGCGCCTGTACGTGCACGTCAACGCCGGCAATCTGGAGGTGACCCGGTGAGGGTCCACCGCACCGACCTCGTCTCGCTCGCCTTCGGGTTGCTCTTCCTCGGGTTGTCGGCCTGGTGGCTGCTCGCCCAGATCCTCGGGCTGGCCCTGCCCCCGGTCGGCTGGTTCCTGGCCGGTGCGCTGCTGCTGGTCGGTCTGCTCGGCCTGATCGGCGCGCTGCGCACGGCCCGGCACGCCGACCGGGAGCCCGCCGACGCCGGCGGGCCGGAGCCGGCCGCCGAACCCGACCGGGCGGGCACCGGCGACCCGTACCGGTGGGACGGCCCGGAGACCGCCGACGTGCGGATCGAGGGTCCGGAGACCACCTCCGCCCCGCTGTGGGGACCGGACGAAGCGGCGGCGGAGCCCGAGCCGGCGTACCGGCCGGTGGCGGAGGCCGACGAGTGGCCCACCGGGGCGGTCACCGACCGGCTCCCGGACGCCGTCTCCGACCGGCCGGCCGACGCGCCGGAGGGGCCGGCGGAGGAACCAGGCGACGGCCGGACGCGCGAGATGCCCCGCCTCCCGTCGGCCGCCCCGGTCAGCGGCCCCCCGGCCGGCGAACACCGACCGCCGGCCTGAGCACGCCGGTGCGGCCGGCCGGCACGGACTCGTATGCTGGCCGGTGGAGATCCCGCCTCCGCCGGCCGGCCGTCCCGCCCGTGGTCGCGCCGCCGGGTCGCCCGGCCCGACCGGGGTCGCGCCGACCAGGTCACGGGGGCGGTCCCGCCGCGATGCCCGTCTCTACCCCGTCAGGAGCCCGTCCGACATGACCCAGTCCCCCGCCGTGCGCCCCCCCGGCCCGTCCGGCCCGGTCCGCATCGGCGAGCGCGCCGCCCGTACCCTCGTCACCGAGCTGGCCCGGCGTAACGACCCGAAGACCGCCCTCCTGGTCGGCGCGGCCCCGGAGTCCGCGGTGCTGGCCGCGGCGATCGACGCGCTGCTCCCCGGCGACACGCTCACCGTGGTGCCGGCCGGGACGACCGGCGCCGCCGCGCTCCGCGAGCACGTGACGGCCCAGGGCCGCTGGGTCGCCGACCGGGTACGCGTCGTCGACACCCTCGCCGAGGCGGACGCCGCCGAGGTGGTGGTCGCGGCCGAGCCGTTCACCGGCACCGCCGAGGAGGCGCGGACGACGATCGACGGGCTGGCCAAGTACCTCACCGACGGCTCCGTGCTCAGCGTCGCCGCGCCGGTCTTCCGCAGCGCCGGCGCCGCCGCCGAGCTGGACCGGCAGGGCGTGCTGCACGGGGTCGGCAACGACCTGGTGCTGCGCAACACCCCACCGGTCCGGGTGCACCACCTCCGGTTCACCCCGGCCGACGTCGCGCTGGCCGCCCGGCTGGCCCCGGCGCACCGGCCGTCCAGCGTCCCGCTGACCCGGGGCATGCACCTCGACTCCAACGGCGTCGCGGCGGCCGGGATCGCCCTCGGGCTGGCCGCGCTGGCCCGGCTCACCCGGCCGAAGTCGAAGCTGTGGCTGGTGCCGGCGCTGGCCGCCGCCCCGGTCGCCGCGTTCTTCCGCGACCCGCAGCGGGACGTCCCGGAGGACCCGTCCGCCGTGGTCGCCGCCGCGGACGGCCAGGTGCTCTCGGTGCAGCGACTGCACGACGAGCGCTTCGGCGCCGGCGAGTGGCTGCGCGTCGCCGTCTTCCTCTCGGTGCTGGACGTGCACGTCAACCGGGCGCCGGTCGCCGGCAAGGTGGTCGACTACTTCGTCGCCGACGGCGGCTTCGTCAACGCGATGAAGCCGGACGCCGAGCACAACGTGGCGGCGTACACGGTGCTGGACACCGACCACGGCACGGTGGTGGTGGCGCAGCGGACCGGCCTGATCGCCCGGCGGATCGTGCAGCGGGCGCCGGTCGGCGCGCTGCTGGCCCGGGGTGAGCGCTTCGGCCTGATCCGGTTCGGCTCGCGCACCGACGTCTACCTGCCGGCGGACGCCGCCGAGCCGCTGGTCGGTCCCGGCGACAAGGTGGTCGGCGGGTCCACGGTCATCGCCCGCTGGCTGTGACGAAAGCGCGAAGGGGCGCCGCGGTCGCGGCGCCCCTTCGTCGTACGTGCGGGTGGGTCAGGCGGTCCGGCGCTGGTGCAGCCAGAGCAGCGGGCCGCTGACCAGGTAGCCCACCACCACGAGGGCGAAGGTGAGCCGGATGTCGACCAGCGCACCGACCACCGGGGCCAGCCAGAGCCACGGGGGCAGCTTGACCAGGCGGGCGAGCTTCGCGTACGGGAAGCTGCTGACCATCGCGAAGGCGAGCAGCGCGACGCCGGCGATCTGCACGACGGCCGGCAGCGGCAGCCCGATGGCGACGGTCAGGGCGAGCACCGCCGCCGCCATGGTGGTCGGCACGCCGCAGAAGAAGCGGCCGTCCTTGGGCGAGACGTTGAACCGGGCGAGCCGGATCGCGGCGCAGCCCGCGACGAGCGCGGCCGCAACGGCGGCGGCTCCGGTGGGGGCCGAGCCGACGAGCGAGGCGTAGACCACCACCGGGGCGGCGAGGCCGAAGGAGCACATGTCGGCCAGCGAGTCCATCTGGGCGCCGAACGGGCTGGCCACGCCGAGCTTGCGGGCGAGGGCGCCGTCGAGGCCGTCGAAGGCCACGCAGGCGATCAGGAGGAGCGCGGCCACCCGGGCCTCACCGGCCATCGCCACGAAGATGGCGTTGATGCCGAGCACCAGGCTGGCCAGGGTGCAGGCGTTGACCAGGGCGAACTTCATCCGGCGCGCCGGGGTGCGGGCACCGGGCAGCAGCGGGATCGACATCGCCGACGCGTCGTCGACCGGCGTCGTCGGGGCGACGGCCGGGCTGACCGGCATGATCGCCTCGAGCTCGGCCCGGTCGGGGCCGATGGTCCGGTCGAAGCGGTCGGCCAGGTACCGGCGGCGCTGTCGGTCGACGAGGCGCTCGGGAAGCACCAGCTCGGTGTCGCCACGCAGGTCGCCGTCGCGACGGCCCACCCGGACGAGCAGCACCTGGCGGGCGAACGTGCTGCTGCGGCGCAACCGGCCCGCCCAGCGACGCCCTGCGGGGCGCGGACTGTCAGTCGTACGACGCCGGCGCCATGGGGCTCTCGGCACGTTTCCTCCATCACCGGATCGGCTGACCGCCCTGATGGGCGGGTGTCCGGCTGTCTCGTGCCGGACCGCTGTTGGCCCGGCAGCCCGTTCAAGCGGAGTACACCATTGCACAGGAAGTGGCGGTTGGCGATAGCTGCCGGCGGTACTTATATCTCCCTTAAACCGCGCGAACCGCTGCCTTGTTCCCATCTCGGGCCTCATCGCCCGTTTTCTCCGCCAACCTGTGCTTCCGACTGTACCGGAGCCTGCCCCGGTCGGCCGGGCGAGCGGGTGCTATCGGCCTGCACGTCCGGTTGCCAGCGCCGCCACCTCGGTCAGCCGCAGGCCCGCGACCTGCGCGGATGTGAACCACGCCGCCCGTTCGGTCGATCCGCCGGCCTGCTCGGTGACCTCCGGCTCCCCCGGCCGGTCGACCCGGACCCGGTAGACCACCCGCACCGCGTGCCAGTCCAGCGGTCGGCCCTCGGGACCCAGCGCAGCAGGGTTGTGCAGATTGTCGACCGTCAACAGCTCGACCACCCGGCCGAGCTGCCCGGACTCCTCCACCAGCTCGCGCAGCAGCCCGGCCGCCGGCTGCTCGCCGTGATCCGTGCCACCACCGGGCAGGTGCCACCGGCCGGCGCCCGGGTAGCCCGCCGCGATCATCGTCAGCAGCACCCGGTCGGCCGGGTCGGTGACCAGCCCGTACGCCGCGAAGCGCTGCCGGCGGTCGGCGGTGGGCGGGGCGTCCGGTGGCAGCGGCCGGGGCAGTTCCGCCGGCAGCGGCGTGACCGGCAGGCCGAGCAGCTCGGCGGTGAACGGCATCAGCGGCACCACCGCCGCCTCGTCCGGGGTGAACCAGGCCAGCGCGTCGCTGCCGCCGGTCGGCTCGGGACGCGGCTCGCCACCGCGGACCCGGACGTCGAAGATCAACCGGTCGGTGTGCACGGCCAGGTCGGTACCGCCGTCGGCGGTGCGGAAGGTGGCCACGTCGGCCACCGCGGCCCGCGCCCCGGCCACCTCGACGTCGAGGCCGGTCTCCTCGGCGAACTCCCGGACCACCGCGTGCGCCGGGTGCTCGGCGTGCTCCACGCCGCCACCCGGCAGCTGCCACACCCCCGGGTACGGGCAGGACGCCGCCCCACGGGCCAGCAGCACCCGCCTCGCGTCGTCCGCGCAGAACCCGTACGCGCCGATCCGCCGCCGCTCCAGCACGCCCACTCTCCCGCCCTCACCCCGTCGATCATGAGGTTAGCGGTCGGGCGTCCGGCGTGCCGGTCGACCGGTCGGCACAGTCAGGTGAGCCGGGCCGCCTGCACGGCCTCGGCCGTCACCTCGGTGAGGCGGTCGGTGGGGAGGGCGCCCAGCTCCTCCTTGGCGAACCAGCGCGCCTCACAGGTGGAGCCGCCGACGTCGTACACGGTCGGCGGGGCCGGCTGGTCGACCACCACCCGGTAGAAGGCGCGCACCCCGTGCCAGTCGATCGGGTAGCCCTCCGGGCCGAGCGAGGCGGCGTCCCGGTGGCTGGCCACGCCCAGCAGCTCGACCAGGCGGCCGTTCTGCCCGGTCTCCTCGACCAGCTCGCGGATCAGCGCGGCGCCCGGCTGCTCGCCGTAGTCGGTGCCGCCGCCGGGCAGGTGCCAGCAGCCCGCCCCCGGGTAGCCGTCGGAGACCCGGGTGAGCAGCACCCGCCCCTCCGGGTCGGTCACCACCGCGTACGCGGCGAAGCGCTGCGCCCGGTGCAGCCCGTCCGGGCCGGGCACGGCGTAGAAGGAGGGGAACTCGGGGGCCTCGTCCGGCACGATGTCGGCCGAGGAGGCGGGCAGGCCGAGGGCGCGCGCGGTGAACGAGCGCAGCGGCAGCCGGCGGGCTTCCTCCGGGGTCACCCAGCGGGCCAGATCGGTGGGGCGGTCGATCCGGTCGGCGAGGGTGCCGCCGCGGACCGAGACCCGGTAGATCAGCCGGTCGGTGTGGATGGTGATGCCCCGGTCGGGCAGCGCCCGCATGTCGGCGAGCACGTCGTCGAGGCCGGAGACGGCGACCGAGAGCCCGGTCTCGGCGGCGGTCTCCCGGACGACGGTGTGCTTCGGGTCCTCACCGTGGTCGACCGCCCCACCGGGCAGGGACCACACGCCGGGAGTGCCGGAGCGCCCCGATGCGCGGACCAGCAACACTCGGCCGACTGAATCAGCACAGACTGCGTATGCCGCGATCCTGCGGAGCGGCTCCAGCAAGGTGGTCACGGAGCCAAATTCTCCCCGCCCCGGGTTACCTGAATCGAAAAGAGTCAGATTCCTGACTCTTGGCTGGCACCTCAGGGATCGATCAGGGTAGGGATCGGGGCGGTCACCGAGGGCGGCCGGCCAGCCGGCGCGGAGCGTGGAGACATGACCTCGACCCACACCCTCCACGCCCCGTACAAGCAGCTCCGCCGCCCGACGACGGACCGGATGGTGGCCGGCGTCGCCAGCGGCGTCGGCCGGTACTTCGCCGTCGACCCCACCCTGGTCCGGGTGGTCTTCGCGGTGGCGACCCTGGTCACCGGCGGTCTCGCCGGGCTGGCGTACCCGATCATGTGGTTCCTGATGCCGGAGGAGCCGGCGGACGCCCCCGCCTGGCCGCACCCGACGGGCGTCGCGCCCCAGGCCGGCCCGGCCGGCTGGCCGACCGCGGCGGTGCCGACCGTACGGCCGGAGCCCGAGCCCCGGACCGCGCCTCAGCCGCCGACGCCGCCGGCCGCCTGAGCCGGCCGGCTCACTCCCACTCGATGGTGCCCGGCGGCTTGCTGGTCACGTCCAGGACCACCCGGTTGACCTCGGCGACCTCGTTGGTGATCCGGGTGGAGATCCGGGCGACCACCTCGTAGGGCAGCCGGGACCAGTCGGCGGTCATCGCGTCCTCGCTGGAGACCGGGCGCAGCACCACGGGATGCCCGTAGCTGCGCCCGTCACCCTGCACACCGACGCTGCGCACGTCGGCCAGGAGCACCACCGGGAACTGCCAGACGCCCCGGTCCAGGCCGGCGGCGGTCAGCTCCTCCCGGGCGATCAGGTCGGCCCGGCGC
This sequence comes from Micromonospora lacuserhaii, assembly GCF_036902735.1. Classification (NCBI taxonomy): domain Bacteria; kingdom Bacillati; phylum Actinomycetota; class Actinomycetes; order Micromonosporales; family Micromonosporaceae; genus Micromonospora; species Micromonospora lacuserhaii. Next base: position 7,584 of record NZ_JBAKHO010000071.1, read on the forward strand.
AGCAGCTCCAGCCGCTCCCGGTCGACCGCGCCGATGATCCGGATGGCCAGGCCCGGACCGGGGAACGGGTGCCGCCAGACCATCGCCTCGGGCAGGCCGAGCTCCAGGCCGAGCGCCCGGACCTCGTCCTTGAAGAGCGTGCGCAGCGGCTCGACCAGGGCGAACTTCAGGTCCTCCGGCAGGCCGCCGACGTTGTGGTGACTCTTGATGTTGGCGGTGCCGGTGCCGCCGCCGGACTCCACCACGTCCGGGTAGAGGGTGCCCTGCACCAGGAACTCGACGTCGCCGTGCGAGGCGATGTCCCGGGCGGCGGCCTCGAAGACCCGGATGAACTCCCGACCGATGATCTTGCGCTTCTGCTCCGGATCGGTCACCCCGGCCAGCGCGCCGAGGAAGCGCTCCTGCGCGTCGACCACCTTGAGCTTGATGCCGGTGGCCGCGACGTAGTCCTTCTCCACCTGCTCGGCCTCACCGGCGCGCAGCAGGCCGTGGTCGACGAAGACGCAGGTGAGCTGGTCACCGACGGCCTTGTGCACCAGCGCGGCGGCGACCGCGGAGTCCACGCCGCCGCTCAGGCCGCAGATGACCTCCTTGTCGCCCACCTGCTCCCGGATCCGGGCCACCTGCTCGTCGATGATGTTCGACGGGGTCCAGGTCGGCTCGATGCCGGCGATGTCGTAGAGGAACCGGGACAGCATCTCCTGGCCGTGCGCGGTGTGCCCGACCTCCGGGTGGAACTGCACGCCGGCCCGGCGCCCGACCAGGTCCTCGAACGCCGCCACCGGCGCGCCCGCCGACTCGGCGGTCACCGTGAAGCCCTCGGGCGCCTCGGTCACCGCGTCGCCGTGGCTCATCCAGACCGGCAGGTCCGCCGGCAGGTCGCGCAGGAGGACGCCGGGCTCGAGGAGGCGGGGACGCAGCGGGGTGCCGCCGTACTCGCGGTTGCCGGTCCGCGCGACCGTGCCGCCGAGCGCCTGGGCCATCGCCTGGAAGCCGTAGCAGATGCCGAAGACCGGCACGTCGGCGGTGAACATCCCGGCGTCGATCTGCGGCGCGCCGGGCGCGTAGACGCTGGACGGGCCGCCGGACAGGATGATCGCGGCCGGGTTCTTCGCCAGCATCTCGGCGACCGGCATGGAGTGCGGGACGATCTCCGAGTAGACCTTCGCCTCGCGCACCCGACGCGCGATGAGCTGGGCGTACTGGGCTCCGAAGTCCACCACGAGGACGGGGCGAGGCGTGCTCATGTGCAGAAAGCCTACCGACAGTCACTTCCGGCCCGGGCACGGGCCGTGCTTCCCGCGCGCCGCGTCACGTCGCCGCCGGTCAGGGTCGCCGCCGGTCGCGCTCAGGGACGTAGCGCCGCCGGGGCGCCCGCCGGCACCGCCGGACTCCGCGGGGGTACGGCCGCCACCCGGCGGTACGCCTCGCCGAGCAGCGGCCGGGGGTCCGCCTCGCCCTTGTTGGGCCAGAAGGACATCGCCCGCTCCGCTTGGGCGGTGATCGTCAGCGACGGGTTGACGCCGAGGTTGGCGGAGACCGCCGCGCCGTCCACCACGTGCAGCCCCGGGTGGCCGTACACCCGGTGCCAGGGGTCGATCACCCCGTCGGCGGAGGTCGCGCCGATCACCGCACCGCCGAGGATGTGCGCGGTCATCGGGATGTTGAACGGCTCGGTCAGCGCGCCGCCCGGAGTACCGCCGATCTCCTCACCGAGCAGCCGGACCGCCTGGTTGCCGGCCGGGATCCAGGTCGGGGTGGGCGCACCGTGCCCCGGACCGGAGACCAGCCGCCGGCCGAACGGGCCGCGCCGCCAGCGGGTGGTCAGCGAGTTGTCGGCGGACTGCATCACCAGCGCGATCACCGTCCGCTCGGACCAGCCGCGCACCGAGAGCATCCGGGCCGCCAGGCCGGGCTGCCGGACGATGCTGCCCAGCCAGCGCCGGACCCGGTGCGGGCCGCCGTCGACGAGCAGCGACTGGAGCAGCCCCATCGCGTTGGAACCGCGGCCGTAGCGGACCGGCTCGATGTGGGTCTGCGGGTCGGGGTGGAACGAGCTGGTGATCGCCACCCCCTCGGTGAAGTCCATCCGCTGCGCCCGGGCCCGCTGGCGGGGCACCGAGGCGCCGAGGATCGCCTCCGAGTTCGTCCTGGTCAGCTCGCCCAGCCGGTCCGACAGGTGGGGCAGCGCCCCGGTCGCCTTCATCTCGTGCAGCAGCCGCTGGGTGCCGAGCGCCCCGGCGGCGAAGACCACCTGGTCGGCGTGGATCACCTGCCGGCGCCGGCGCGGCCAGGCCCCGGTACGCACGGTGTGCACCTCGTACCCGCCGTCGGCGGCCGGCCGGACCGCGGTGACCGTGGTCAACGGGTGGACCCGGGCGCCGAGCCGTTCGGCCAGCCAGAGGTAGTTCTTGACCAGGGTGTTCTTGGCGCCGTGCCGGCAACCAGTCATGCACGAGCCGCAGTGCGTGCAGCCCGTCCGCTCCGGCCCCACCCCGCCGAAGTACGGGTCGGCGACCCGCTGCCCGGGGCGGCCGATGTGCACCCCGACCGGGGTGGCGTGGAAGGTGTGCGCCACCCCCATCCGCTCGGCGACCGCCCGCATCGCCCGGTCCGCGCCGGTGACGATCGGGTACGTGGTGACTCCGAGCATCCGCTTGGCCTGGTCGTAGTGGCGGGCCAGCTCGTCGCGCCAGTCGGTGACGTCCCGCCACTGCGGGTCGGCGTAGAAGGCGTCCAGCGGCTCGTAGAGGGTGTTGGCGTAGACCAGGGAGCCGCCGCCCACCCCGGCGCCGGAGAGCACCATGACGCCGCCGCCGGACTTCCGGTCGGCCGAGCGGAGCAGGGTGATCCGTTGCAGGCCGTAGCAGCCGAGCCTCGGCGCCCAGAGGAAGCGCCGGGCCCGCCACGAGGTCTGGGGGAACTCGTCGTCGGCGAACCGCCGGCCGGCCTCCAGGACCCCGACGGTGTACCCCTTCTCGGCCAGCCTCAGGGCGGTGACGCTGCCGCCGAAGCCGGACCCGATGACGACCACGTCGTACCGCATGAACGCATCATTACCGTCGAGTAGCCATCGCGCCAGTGCCGTTTTCCGGCGATCATGATCCTGTCGAGCTGGTCCGCCCGGCCCGGGCCGCAACTTCCGCCCCCTGTCGGAGCGTTGTGCACACGGGGGTGGCGAGGATGAGCCAGGCGAGCGGAGCGCGGCGACCGCGCTGGATATTGGGCGTGGCCGCCCTCGGGGCGGTGCTCCTGGTGGTGGCGGCCGCCCTGGTGATCGCCCGGCTGGTCCGCGACGACGAGCCGTCCCGGCGGACCGGCGCGGTCGCCGCCACCGGCACCCCGCAGGCCGCCACCACCTCCCAGGCCGCCGCCCCGAGCCCGACCGCCCCGCCCGGCACCGGCGTCACCGGCCCGCTCAACCTGCTGGTCGTCGGCCTGGACACCCGGGTCAGCGTGCCCGGCTGGGAGCCGCACAGCGACGCGGTGCTGGTGCTGCACGTGCCGGCCGGGCTGGACCGGGCGTACCTCTTCTCGCTCCCCCGCGACCTGCTGGTCGACATCCCGGCGTTCCCGAAGTCGGGCTGGAAGGGCGGCCGGACGAAGCTGACCCACTCGATGAGCTACGGCAGCCGGGTGCCCGGCAAGCCCAAGGAGCCGAACCCGGCCCAGGGGTACGAGCTGCTGCGCAGCACGGTCAGCGGCTACACCGGGCTGCGCATCGACGCTGGCGCGGTGATCAACTTCCCGGGGTTCGAAAAGCTGGTCAACACCCTCGGCGGGGTCGACCTCTATGTCGACGAGAAGGTGACCTCCATCCACCGCAGGCCGGACGGGAAGTACCGGGACCTGCTCCCGTCGGGCGGCGGTTACACCGGGCCGCAGATGGTCTACGAGCCGGGCGACCGCCACCTCAACGGCTGGCAGGCGCTGGACTACGGCCGGCAGCGCTACATCACCGGCGGCGACTACGCCCGGCAGCGCCACCAGCAGCAGCTGATCCGGGCGCTGACCGCCAAGATCCTGAGCGACGACCTGGCCCGGCAGCCGGACCGGGTGCAGCAGGTCATCGACGCGCTCGGCGCCAGCCTGATCTACGTCGGCGGCCCGCGGATCGTCGACGTCGCCTACGCCCTGGGCGGGCTGGACATCGCCCGGTTCACCCTGGTCGCGCTCCCCGGCAAGGGGGTGGGCAAGGGCAGCGCCTACAAGGGTGAGCAGCTCACCCCGGTCGGCCGGGGCTTCCTCCCCGCGCTCAAGGCGGGCGACGCGGAACAGTACCTCGACGCCCACCCCGAGCTGCGGGTGAAGAACTAGAGCTTCTTCGGGACGGCGGGCTTCTTCGTGCCGTTGAGCCAGGCGGCGAAGAGCGCGTCGAGCTGCTTGCCGGAGATCCGCTCGGCCAGCGCCACGAACTCGGCGGTGGTGCCGTTGCCGTCCCGCTGCTCCTTGGCCCAGGCCTTGATGATCTGGAAGAACTTCTGGTCGCCGACGGACATCCGCAGCGCGTGCGCCGTCATCCCACCACGCTGGTAGACCGACTCGCCGAACAGGTTCTTCACCCCCGGCCTGCCGGGCGGGGTCTTCCAGACCGCGGCCGGCACCCGGGCCATCCGGATGTCGAACGCCTGCTGGGCGGTGTACTCCCCGGTGTGCTCGGCCCAGAGCCACTCGGCGTACGTGGCCAGACCCTCGTTCAGCCAGATGTCCTGCCACTTCTCCAGCGCCACGCTGTCGCCGAACCACTGATGGGCCAGCTCGTGCGCGACCACCTGGGTGTTCTCGCCGCGGCGGAAGAAGCCGGCGGAGTAGACCGGGCGGCTCTGCGTCTCCAGCGCGTAGCGGATGCGGTCGTCGGAGACGACCACCCCGCCGTACGCGCCGAACGGGTACGGGCCGAAGACGCTCTCCAGGTAGTCGGCCACCTTCACGGTCTGCGCGATGGACCGGTCCGCGGCGCCCTTGGCCACCTTGGTGGTGACGGCGCTGTAGACCGGCCGTCCCTTGTGCTGCCCGGTGGTGATCCGGAAGTTGCCGATCACGACGGTGCTCAGGTAGCTGGCCATCGGGGACTTCTCCGACCACTTCCAGGTGGTCCAGCCACCGGTGCTGGTCTTACCGCCCGGTACGCCGTTGCTGACCGCGGTCAACCCGTCCGGGACGGTGATCTCGAAGTCGTAGGTGGCCTTGTCCGAGGGGTGGTCGTTGACCGGGTACCAGGTGCTGGCCGACTCCGGCTGGCCGAGGGCGATCGCGCCGTCGGTGGTGTGCAGCCAGCCGCCGTCGCCGATCACCTCGTTCTTCAGCGCCCGCGGCGTACCGCCGTAGGTGATCTCGGCGACGAAGTCGGCGTCCTTGGCCAGCCCGGTCGCCGGGGTGACCACCAGTTCGTTCTTCTCCGCCGTGTGGGCGGCGTCGGCGCCGTCGACGGTCACCGCGCTCACGGCGAGGCCGGCGAGGTCCAGGTGGAACGACTTCAGGTCGGCGGTGGCCTTCGCCCGGACCGTGGTGACGCCGGTGAGCTTGTCGGATTTCGGGTCGTAGCGGACCTTGACCGTGTAGCCGGCGACGTCGTAGCCGCCGTTGCCGTACGTCGGGAAGTAGGCGTCGCCGACGCCGGCCGCCCCGGGCTGGAAGTTCCGCGACGGCTGCGGCTCGGCGCTCGTGGTCGCCGTCGACGACGACGCCGACGGGGCCGGCTCCTCCGCGTCGCAGGCCGTCAGCCCGAGTGCCCCGGTTGCCAGCAGCGCGGCGCCCATCGACAGGCTCCTCCGCATCACTCTCATCGTTCGCCCTTCCCCGTTGCGCGACCGCCCGACCGGGCCGGTCGTCGTCGGCAGCCTAGCGATCGACGGTCACCACGTCCTCACGGCAGGCCGGGAGCCGTGGCGCCGACCAGCCAGGCGTCGAAGAAGGCGTCGAGCGACCGGCCGGCGACCTTCCCGGCGTACGCCACGAAGTCGGCGGTGGTGGCGGTGCCGCCCTTCCGCTCGGCGGTCCAGCCGCGCAGGATGCGGAAGAAGGTCTCGTCGCCGACGGTGCGGCGCAACGCGTGCACGGCCAGGGCGCCGCGCCGGTAGACGGCGTCGCCGAAGAGCCCCGCGGTTCCCGGGTCGACGGACGGCTCGGACCAGTCGGTCACCGCGTACTGGAGTTCGAAGGCGCGCTGCGCGGTACGGCCACCGGTGTGCTCGGCCCAGAGCCACTCGGCGTAGGTGGCGAAGCCCTCGTTGAGCCAGATGTCGCTCCACCGGGCCACCGAGACGCTGTCACCGAACCACTGGTGGGCCAACTCGTGCGCGACCACCCCCTCGTCCGGCCGCCCGGTGCGGAAGAAGCCCGGCCCGTACACCGGGCGGGACTGGGTCTCCAGGGCGTACCGGATCCGGTCGTCGGCGATCGCCACCCCGCCGTACGCGTCGAAGGGGTACGGCCCGAAGCGTTCGGCGAGGAAGTCCACGATGGCCCCGGTGCGCTCGAGCGAGCGGGCCGCCGGACCGTCGGCGGGCAGACCGGCGGCGACCGCGGTGACCATCGGCCGGCCGGCGTGGGTGCCGGTGGTGACCCGGTAGTCGCCGATCACCAGCGTGCACAGGTAGCTGGCCATCGGGGACGACTCGGTCCACCGCCAGGTGGTCCAGCCGTTCGCGCTGGTCCGCTCCCCGGGCACCCCGTTGCCGATCGCCGCGAGTCCGTCCGGGACGGTCGCCTCCACCTGGTACGTCGCCTTGTCCGACGGGTGGTCGTCGACCGGGAACCAGGTGGCCGCCGAGTCGGGCTGGCCGAGCGCGATCGCCCCGTCGGCGGTGTGCAGCCAGCCGCCGCTGCCCAGCACGCCGTCGGAGACGGCGGTGGGCACCCCGGCGTAGTCGACCTCGACGGTGAAGCCGGCGCCGCGCGGCAGCCTCCGGGGCGGGGTGACCACCAGTTCGTCGCCGTCGCGCCGGTGCGCGGCGGGCGTCCCGCCGACGGTGACCCGGGAGACGTCCAGCCCGACCAGGTCCAGGTTGAACCGGGAGAGCGCCTGGGTGGCGGTGGCGTCGACGGCGGCGTGGCCGGTGAGCCGGTCGCTCGCCGGGTCGTAGCGCACCCGCAGCCGGTACGCCGAGACGTCGTAACCGCCGTTGCCGTGACCGGGCACGTACGGGTCCCCGGCGTCGGCCGCCCCGGGCCGGAACCCGTCGTCGGTGCAGCCCGCGCCGGACGCGACGACGCAGGTCAGCGCGGCGACGAGGGCCAACCGGCGGCGGGCCCGACTCCGTCCGGTCTGGACCATGCGCTCCTCCTCTCCGATCTCCGACGAGCCTAGCCAGGGCGGCGGGAGGCGAGGCCGGATCGGAGACTTCCACCGCGCGGTACGACGAAGCCGGCCCACCGTGACGGTGGGCCGGCTTCCGACGTGTGCGCGACCGGTCAGCGGTCGAGGACCAGGCCGACCTTCTGGAACTCCTTGAGGTCGCGGTAGCCGCACTTGGCCATCGCCCGGCGCAGCCCGCCGAAGAGGTTGAGCTGGCCGTCCGGCTCGTCGGCCGGGCCGAAGAGCAGCTGCTCCATCGAGCCGATCGGCTCGCCGGCCACCTCGAACGCGCCGCGTGGCAGCGACGGGTGGCTGGCCGCCGAGTGCCACCAGGCGCCACCGGCCGGCGCCTCCTCGCAGAGCGAGAGCGGCTCGCCGAGCATCACCGCGTCGGCGCCGCAGCCGAGCGCCTTGGCGATGTCGCCGGAGGTCTGGATGTCGCCGTCGGCGATCAGGTGCACGTACCGGCCGCCGGTCTCGTCGAGGTAGTCCCGGCGGGCCGCGGCGGCGTCGGCGATCGCGGTGGCCATCGGCACCCGGATGCCGAGCACCGACTCGGTGGTCGACCAGTCGTCGCCGCCGATGCCGACGATGACACCGGCCGCGCCGGTGCGCATCAGGTGCAGCGCCGTCTTGTAGTCGGTGCAGCCGCCCACGACCACCGGCAGGTCGAGGTCGGCGATGAACTCCTTGAGGTTCAGCGGCTCGTCGGTGGTCGAGACGTGCTCGGCCGAGACGATGGTGCCCTGGATGACCAGGATGTCCACGCCCGCGTCGAGGATGACCGGGGCGAGCGCCAGGGTGTGCTGCGGGGAGACGCGGACGGCCACCGTGCCGCCGCCGGCCCGCAGCTCGCGGACCCGCTCGGCGATCAGGTCGGGACGGATCGGCTCCGCGTAGACCTCCTGGAGCCGCTTGGTGGCCCGGGCGTCCTCACCGAGGCCGGCCAGCTCCTCCAGGATCTTGGTCGGATTCTCGTACCGGGTCCAGAGGCCCTCGACGTTGAGCACGCCGAGGCCACCGAGCTGGCCCAGCCTCACCGCGGACGCCGGGCTCATGGTGGCGTCCGACGGGTGCCCGACGCAGGGAATGCCGAACGGGTAGGCGTCGAGCTGCCAGGCCGTGGAGACGTCGTCGACGTCCCGGGTCCGGCGGCTCGGCACGATGGCGATGTCGTCCAGGTGGTAGCCGCGCTGCGCGGTCTTGCCCAGCCCGATCTCGACCACGTCACGCATGGGGACTCCAGGTGTTCGGGGGTGATGGTCAGCGGGAGTGGTAGTTGGGCGCCTCGACGGTCATCTGGATGTCGTGCGGGTGGCTCTCCTTGAGCCCGGCCGCGGTGATCCGGATGAGCTGGCCCCGGCGGTGCAGCTCGGGGATGCTCTCTGCGCCGACGTACCCCATCGCGGCGCGGAGCCCGCCGATGAGCTGGTGGGCGACTGCGGAGAGCGGCCCCCGGTAGGGCACCTGGCCCTCCACGCCCTCGGGGACCAGCTTGTCCTCGGCGAGCACGTCCTGCTGGAAGTAGCGGTCCTTGCTGTACGACTTGGCCTGGCCGCGGGACTGCATCGCGCCGAGCGAGCCCATCCCCCGGTACGCCTTGTACTGCTTGCCGTTGATGAAGATCAGCTCGCCGGGGCTCTCCTCGCAGCCGGCCAGCAGGCTGCCGAGCATCACCGTGTCGGCGCCGGCCACCAGCGCCTTGGCGATGTCGCCGGAATACTGGATGCCGCCGTCGCCGATCACCGGCACGCCGGCCGGACGGGCGGCCCGCGCGGCCTCCATGATCGCGGTGATCTGCGGTACGCCGACCCCGGCCACGATCCGGGTGGTGCAGATCGCGCCCGGGCCCACCCCGACCTTGACGCCGTCGGCGCCCGCGTCGACCAGCGCCTTCGCGCCGGCGTACGTGGCGACGTTGCCGCCCACGATGTCGATCGTGACGTCCTTCTTGAGCTGGCGGACCATGTCCAGCACCGCCCGCTGGTGGCCGTGCGCGGTGTCCACGATCAGCACGTCGACGCCCGCGTCGACCAGGGTCCGGGCCCGCTTGTACGCGTCCTCGCCGACCCCGATGGCGGCGGCGACCCGGAGCCGGCCCGCGTCGTCCTTGGTGGCGTTCGGGTACTGCTCGCTCTTGGTGAAGTCCTTGACGGTGATCAGCCCGCGCAGCCGACCCGAGTCGTCGACGATCGGCAGCTTCTCCACCTTGTGCCGGCGCAGCAGGTCGAGCGCGTCGTCCTTGCTCACCCCGACCGGCGCGGTGATCAGCGGGGTGTGGGTCATGATGTCGCGGACCCGGGTGCTCGGCTCGGATTCGAACCGCATGTCGCGGTTGGTGACGATGCCGACCAGCTGGCCGCCGGCGTCGACCACCGGCACGCCGGAGATGCGGTAGCGGCCGCAGAGCGCGTCGACGTCGCGGAGGGTGTCGTCGGGGCTGGCCGTCACCGGGTTGGTGATCATGCCGGACTCGGAGCGCTTCACCAGGTCGACCTGGAGCGCCTGGTCCTCGAGGGAGAGGTTGCGGTGCAGCACCCCGATGCCGCCCTGGCGGGCCATCGCGATCGCCATCCGCGCCTCGGTGACGGTGTCCATCGCGCTGGAGAGCAGCGGCACGGTCAGCTCGATGGTGCGGGTGAGCTTCGTCCGGGTGTTGACCCGGCTGGGCACCACGTCCGACTCGCCCGGCTGGAGCAGCACGTCGTCGAAGGTCAGCCCGAGCGGGACCACCCGCGCCGAGCCGGCGGGCAACTCCGGCAGGTGACCGCCCAGCTCGCCGGTGTCGAGGCCGGCCGGAAGATCGGTGCTGGGCGAATTCTCCACGATGTGCTCTCCTGAGCTGCTCGGACGGGCTCCGGCGCGGCGGCACGCGCGGGCGCCGGCGCTCGCCGGGATGACGGCGCGTCGCTTCATCGTACCCATTGAGCTGCGCCGCCCCCGGCGGTGCCGCCGCGGGTCGGCAGCGTCAGAGGGGCCGGCGGGGGGACGCGTCGCGCGGGGGTTGGGTCTACGGTGAGAGGGTGCACGAGGAGCCCATCGACCCGTTCAACGGCGACCCCGCCGATCCGGCAGCGGGCCTGCACGATCCGGGCGAGGACGGCCCGCTCGACCCGCTGACCGAGGTCGAGCGGCAGGACGTGCTGGAGGACCTGGCGGACCTGGAGATCTACCAGGCCCTGCTGGCGCCGATCGGGGTGCGTGGGCTGGTCATCGAGTGCGAGGACTGCCGCGAGCCGCACTACTTCGACTGGGACCTGCTCCGCGGCAACCTGCGTCACCTGCTCAGCTCCGGGCGCCCGCGGGTGCACGAGCCGGCCTACGACCCGGATCCGGACCACTACGTCACCTGGGACTACGCGCGCGGCTACGCCGACGGGGTGCACGACACGCTCACCGACGCCGCCGAGGACGACGCCGCCGAGGACTGACCCCCGGCTCAGGCCACCAGCCCGGCCCGGAAGCCGGCGGCCACCGCGTGCGCCCGGTCCCGGGCGCCCAGTTTGCGGAAGAGCCGGCGGGCGTGCGTCTTGACGGTGTCCTCCGAGACGAACAGTTCCCGCCCGATCTCCGCGTTGCTCTTCCCCTCGGCCATGCCGAGCAGCACCTGTAGTTCCCGCTCGGTCAGCCCGACCGGGGCGCGGCCGTTGCGCGCGCCGGGCGCGGACCGCTGACCGGCGGGGGCGGCCGGCTCGGGCTCGCTGCCGTCGGGCTCCACCTCGTCGTCACCGCGCTGCACGGGTACCACCGACGGCGCGCCGCCCGGCCCCTCGGCCGGACCGGCGGGCCAGGACGGTCCGGCGTTACGGCCGCCGGCGGGCCGGGGTGGCGCACCGACCGCCGCGGTGTCCCGGGCCGGGTCGTTCACCCGGTGCCGGGCCGTCCGGCCGGGCGCGGAGAGCAGCAGCAGGGCCTTGGCCACCGCGCTGGTCAGGTCGTTGTCGGCGCCCTGGATGAGGCCCCGGGCTCCGGCGTTGATGGTCGCGGCCGCCGCCTCGGACTCCTCGGTGCCGAGCAGCAGCACCGCGGCCTGCGGCGCGCGGGCCAGCACCCGGCGGACGAAGCCGGCGCTGTCCGGCCGGGTCAGGGCGGTGTCGGCGAGCACCACGTCCACCGGACGTTCGGCGAGTCGCAGCATCACCTCGGGATCGGAGACGGCTGTCCGCACCACCGCGGCCAGCCCCAGTCGGGCTGCCGCGTTGGTCAACTGCTGCGCGGCGAGCGGTGTCCGAACGCACACGAGAACGGTACGCACTGTGGTCTCCTCTCCGCAGAGAGCAGACCATGGCGGCGTCCGCCCGGGAGGAGGTTCCGGGCAATCCTCCGAACTTTTCCGACATCTGGGGCATATGCCGCGAGTTGTCGAGGTTTTCGATCACAGAAGTGTGAGTCCGGGAAAGCCCGGGTACCGAGGGTCCAGGCCGGACACGGTGCGCCCAGGCGGACCGCCGACGGACGCCGGTGAAACGAGGATCTCCGCGGTGCCGCGCGGGAGGAGGGGTGCTGATGTCGAACGTACGCAGACTGCCCGGACCCATCGTCGATCTCTGGGACTGGCAGCGCCTCGGCGCCTGCCGGGGTCGCGACAGCGCCCAGTTCTTCCACCCGGACGGCGAGCGCGGCTCGTCCCGGCTGCGCCGGGAGTCCGGCGCCAAGGCCGTCTGCGGGGCCTGCCCGGTACGCGCCGAGTGCGCCGCCCACGCCCTGTCGGTACGCGAGCCGTACGGCGTCTGGGGTGGCCTCAGCGAGTCCGAGCGGCTCCGGCTGCTCGCCCTCGGCTGGGAGGACCTCGCCGACCGCCGGCAGACCCGGGTCGACATCGCCCGGCTGGAGGCCCGCCTCGGCAGCCCGCACAAGTCGACCGTGCCGGCCCAGCGCAAGATCGCCTGACCCGACCCGCACCGACCTCGTCGACGCCGCGTCCCCGACCCGGGGGCGCGGCGTCGTCGTGCGCGGACGGTGTTCGTGCGTCCCGTCGACCCCGGTACCGGCAGGTGCGCGGACGGCGAGTCGGGTGCTCAGTCCCTACGAACTTGATGACGTTGACGAATCAGCTGAGCACCCGCGGCCGGACGCGCCGACAACGCACCCCGGCCTGCGCGACGATGACGTCGGCGACATCAAGTTTGTAGCGTCCCACGGGACCACTTCCGGTGCGTCCCGACGAGTCCAGCCCTGGCACGAACACGGGGCCGGCCGTGCCCCGGGCGTGACGGGTCAGCGGACGGTCACCTTCACGGTGTGCCAGCCGGTGGCCCCGTCCGGCTCGACCGGCCGGCGCTCGCTGGTCTGGGTCTGCCCGTCGGCGTCCGTCGCCCGCACCTGGAGGGTGTGCTCGCCCGCGGTGGCCGGCCACCGCCAGGACCACTGCACCCAGGTGTCCACCGACACCGTCGGGGCGAGGGTCGCCTCCTGCCAGGGGCCGCCGTCGACGCGTACCTCGACCCGGCTGATTCCGCGATGCTGCGCCCAGGCCACCCCGGCGACCGGCACCGTCCCGGCGGTCAGCCGGTTGCGCGACCGGGGCGTGTCGATCCGGGACTGGGTCTTCACCGGCCCCTGCGCCGCCCAGCCGCGCGGCACCCAGTACGCGTCGAAGTCGGCGAAGCTGGTCAGCTCCAGCTCGGTGACCCACTTGCAGGCCGACACGTAGCCGTACAGGCCGGGGACCACCATCCGGGCCGGGAAGCCGTGCTCCACCGGCAGCGGCTCGCCGTTCATCCCCACCGCCAGCAGCGCGTCCCGGCCGTCCCGCAACATTGCGGTGGGGGTCCCGCAGGTCCAGCCGTCGACCGAGCGCCCGACGACCTGGTCCGCGCCCTCCTCCGGCTCGGCCTCGTCGAGCAGCTCCTTGAGCGGTACGCCCAGCCAGCGGGCGTTGCCGATCAGGTCACCGCCCACCTCGTTGGAGACGCAGGCCAGGGTGACGTACCGCTCGACCATCGGGCGGGCCAGCAGGTCGGCGAAGCTCAGCTCGATCGGGTTGCGCACCCGGCCGTGGATGCGCAGCCGCCAGGTCTCCGGATCCACCTGCGGCACCACCAGCGCGGTGTCGATCCGGTAGAAGCCCGTGTTCGGCGTGGTGTAGGGCGCGAGCTGGGCGAGGGAGAGATCCGCGCCGGCCGGCACCGGCGGGGCGGGGACCGACGGGGTGGGCAGGGCGACCGCCTGCCGCGCCGCCGAGACGCCCCGCCGCCCGGCCAGCCAGTGCCCGCCCAGCCCGGCCACCGTGGCCGCGCCGGCGAGCACGCCCACCCCGCGCAGGAAGCGCCGCCGCGACTCCGGGTCGGTGCTCTCCGGCGGCTCCCACCCGTCCGGCCGGGCCGGCGGCGCGGGCGGGGGCTCGGCGGGCGTGTACGACAGCGGGGTGGGCGGGCACCAGGGCCACGGGTCGACCTGCAACGGGCCGGCCAGAAAGGCCCAGAGCACCAGGCCGCCCAGCGCCGCCCCGACCAGCGACGGGAGCGCGTCGGCGGCGTTCGCGCCGGCACGGGTCAGCGCGGCGGCCGCCCCGAGGACGCCGAAGGCCGCGACGCCGGCCAGCCCGATCCAGAGCCGGCGGACGGCCAGCACCCCGAGCAGCGCGGCGAACCCCGCCAGCAGCAGCGCCGTGCCGACCAGCAGGGCGATCTTGTCGTACGTGCCGAAGACCGCGATGGCGAACTGCTTGAGCGGCCCGGGAACCACGTCGACCACCAGCCCGCCGACCGCGATCAGCGGCGCGGAGCGGGGCCCGGTGAGGACGGCCACCGGCTCGGCGACGCCGACCGCCACGGCGGCGGCGGTGATCCCGGCGAGCGCGGCGAGGCGGCGCGGCGTGCTGCTCATCCGCCCAGTCTTGTCGATCAACCGGGCCGACCGCCAACGACGTCAGCGTTCCGTAATCGCCCGGCGAACGCGTCAGGGCGCACCGTCACTCGACGGTGCGCCCTGACCTGGCGTACGGCGTGGGTCAGAAACCCGGGCCGTGCTGGTGGCCGTGACCGTGGCCGTGCCCACCGGCGGCGGCCGGCTCGGCCTGCTCCGGCTTCTCCACGATCAGGCTCTCGGTGGTGAGCAGCAGGCCGGCGATCGACGCGGCGTTGGTGACCGCGTTACGGGTCACCTTCACCGGGTCGATGATGCCGGACTTGACCAGGTCCACGTACTCGCCGCGAGCGGCGTCGAGGCCGTTGCCCCACTCCTTGCCGGCGACCTTCTGCACCACCACGTAACCGTCGTGGCCGGCGTTCTGGGCGATCCACCGCAGCGGCTCGACCAGCGCCTTGCGGACGATCGAGACACCGGTCTTCTCGTCGCCGGTCAGGCCCAGGTCGTCGGCGAGCGCCGGCAGGATCTGGACCAGCGCGGCGCCACCACCGGGCACCGTGCCCTCCTCGACAGCGGCCTTGGTGGCGGCGATCGCGTCCTCGATGCGGTGCTTGCGCTCCTTCATCTCGACCTCGGTCGCCGCGCCCACCTTGATGACCGCGATGCCGCCGGAGAGCTTCGCCAGCCGCTCGGCCAGCTTCTCCCGGTCCCACTCGGAGTCCGAGGCCTCGATCTCCTTGCGGATCTGCGCGACCCGGTCGGCGACCTCGGAGGACTGGCCGCCACCGTCGACGACGGTGGTGTTCTCCTTGTCGACCACGACGCGCCGGGCGGTGCCGAGCACCTCCAGGCCGACCTGGTCGAGCTTGTAACCCAGCTCCGGGGCGACCAGCTCGGCGCCGGTCAGGATCGCCATGTCCTGCAGCATCGCCTTGCGCCGGTCGCCGAAGCCCGGGGCCTTGACCGCGCAGACCTTGAGGGTCTTACGGATCGAGTTGACCACCAGGGTCGACAGCGCCTGGCCGTCGACGTCCTCGGCGATGATCAGCAGCGGCTTGCTGTTCTGGAGGACCTTCTCCAGCAGCGGCAGCAGCTCCTCGATCGCCGAGATCTTCTGCGTCGTGATCAGGATGTACGGGTCCTCCAGGACCGACTCCTGCGACTCCATGTCGGTGACGAAGTTCGGCGAGATGAAGCCCTTGTCGAACTGGAGACCCTCGGTCACCTCCAGCTCGGTGGTGAGCGCGGAGCCCTCCTCGACGGTGATGACACCGTCGCGCCCGACCCGCTCCATCGCCTCGGCGATCAGCTCGCCGATCGTGGCGTCCTGCGCGGAGATCGTCGCGACGTGCGCGACGGACTCCTTGTCGGAGACCGCGACGGCCCGGTCGAGCAGCGCCTCGGAGACCTTGGCGGCCGCCGCGTCGATGCCCCGCTTGAGACCGGACGGGCTCGCCCCGGCGGTCACGTTGCGCAGGCCCTCGCGGACCATCGCCTGGGCCAGCACGGTCGCGGTGGTGGTCCCGTCGCCGGCGACGTCGTTGGTCTTGGTCGCCACCTCCTTGACCAGCTGCGCGCCGAGGTTCTCGTACGGGTTGGTGAGCTCGATCTCCTTGGCGATGGTCACGCCATCGTTGGTGATCGTGGGCGCACCGAATTTCTTGTCCAGGACGACGTTGCGCCCGCGCGGGCCGAGGGTGACCTTGACCGTGTCCGCGAGGGCGTTGACACCGTGCTCAAGCAGGTGCCGGGCGTCGTCCGAGAAGCTCAGGATCTTCGCCATGAATGTCCCTTCGAAGCGACGTTGCCCCGGCCCGGCGAGCCGGACCGGGGCAACGACACTGATCGGTTGCTTACTTCTCGATGACCGCGAGGACGTCGCGGGCGGAGAGCACCAGGTACTCCTCGCCGGCGTACTTGACCTCGGTGCCGCCGTACTTCGAGTAGAGAACGGTGTCGCCGACCTTGACGTCGAGCGGCACGCGGTTGCCGTTGTCGTCGATCCGGCCCGGGCCGACAGCGAGGACGGTGCCCTCCTGCGGCTTCTCCTTGGCGGTGTCGGGGATCACGATGCCCGACGCCGTGGTGGTCTCAGCCTCGTTCGCCTGGACCACGATCCGGTCCTCGAGCGGCTTGATCGCAACCTTGGTCGCGGTAGTCACGGGCATACCCTCCCGGGGTACTGGTTTCGTTACCGGTCGACCGGAGCCGACCAGCGTCAATCTGCCACATGCCACCGGGCGGGGCCGTCGTCGCGGGTGCCGGTCCGCCTGGCGTTCAGCGCCCGTGCCGAGTGACCCGGGAGCTGGCACCCTCAGGGTGAGAGTGCTAATCGCAGGTTATTCCTCGGCTAGCACTCCGTCAAGGAGAGTGCCAGCCCGCCGCCCGGCGCGTCGCGCCCGCCGGGGAGAATGGCGGGCGTGGAACTCGACCAGCTGGCCGCGCTGCGTACCCCCGAGGGGTCGGCCGCGCTCGCCGCGGCGACCGGGCTGGCCGGGCCTCGGCGGTGCGCCCGGCCGCCAGCGCCAACGCGCCCAGCGGGGCCAGGATGTACCC
>NZ_JBAKHO010000072.1:0-24034 GCF_036902735.1 Micromonospora lacuserhaii
CGGCGGCGGCGGCCGGCCGGCGGGCGGCGGGGTCTACGGCGGCGGCGGTGCGCCGGGCGGTGGCGGGCCGGGTGGTGGTCGCCCCGGCGGCCCGCCGAACGGCGCCGTGCCGAACAACGGCGGTGGCCCCCGCGGCGGCGGTGTCTACGGCGGTGGCGGGCGGTCCGAGCCGCCCCGCCGCGAGCCCGGGCCGCGGGAGCAGGGGCACGGCCCGCGCCGCGACGGCGGCCCCGACGACCGGCGCGGCGGCCAGTACGGCCACGGCCAGCGGCCCGGTCGGGGCGAGCGGTACTGATCGGACGAGAACGAGGGGTGACCGCCGACCGGCGGTCACCCCTCGTTCGTCAGGTGCTCAGATCCGGCGCAGCACGGCGACGACCCGGCCCATGATGGTGGCGTCGTCACCGGGGATCGGGTCGAAGGCCGGGTTCTGCGGCATCAGCCACACGTGCCCGTCCCGCCGGCGGTAGGTCTTGACGGTCGCCTCGCCGTCGAGCATGGCTGCCACGATGTCGCCCGCCTCGGCGGTCGGCTGCTGGCGGACCACCACCCAGTCGCCGTCGCAGATCGCCGCGTCGAGCATCGAGTCGCCCTTGACCTGGAGCATGAAGACCTCGCCCTCACCCACCAGCTCGCGGGGGAGCGGGAAGATGTCCTCCACCGCCTGCTCGGCGAGGATCGGGCCACCGGCGGCGATCCGGCCCAGCATCGGCACGTACGCCGGGGTGGGCCGCTGGGCGCGGCTCAGCTCGTCGTCGGCGGCGTCGCTGGGGGCCCGGACGTCGACCGCGCGGGGCCGGTTGGGGTCCCGGCGCAGGAAGCCCTTCTTCTCCAGCTCCTTGAGCTGGTAGGCGACGCTCGACGGGGAGACCAGCCCGACCGCCTCGCCGATCTCCCGGACGCTCGGCGGGTAGCCGTGCCGCTCGACCCAGCTGCGGATGAACTCCAGGATGCGACGCTGCCGCGCGGTGAGGTCGACCGTGGCCGGGTCGGGGAAGCTGCTGACCACCGGGGTGACCGACCGCACGGCCGGCTGGCCGGTGCGGCTGCGGGCAACGCGGGGGCGCCGAGTGGCCGGCGGACCCGCCTCGGCGATCGGCTGCGGGTTCTTCTGCCGGCTGGCCCGGTCCTCGGTCACGTCCGTCCTCCCTGGTCGGCGCTGGGTGCCTTGGCGGCTCGTGGTGCGTGCGGGGTGTCGCGGTGCCCGGTCCGGCGTTTCGCGCCGCGCCCGGTCGTTCATGACCGTATAGGTGAGATCGGTCATTTTCAAACATCTGTACGACGTGCCGTCGGCGTGTCGGACGGAAATCCTGGTATCTCGAACGCGCGTTCTGATAAATGGTACGTCCTCGTCGAACTGCTGTTCGACCGGTAGGCGCTTTCGGGGTAGCCGTCCGTTTCCCGGCTGCCGGCCGGACGGCCGGTAACCTCCCGGCGCTCCGGTCGGTTGGGAGGTCGGCGGCGGGCGCTCCGCTGGCCGTCGAGTTCTCCCGGGAGGGGGTGCGCCGAAGATCGTCTGAGGTGACGCGCCGGACACGCCGGCCAACTTGACCGCGACCGGTCGGCGGCCTACGGTCGACCCCTAGATGTAGTAGTCACATGGGCGTAAGTCGCCTACAGGTTGGGTTCGACTACCGACCGCACTCCCGTACCGTCGAGGACGGCGAGGGCCGCAGAAACCGGCCTCGCCGGGTCGAAGCGTGCCCGGGTGCGGGCGGCGCGCACCCAGGGTCGATCAAGGAGGTCAGGCGATGCGCTGTCCATACTGCCGACACGCCGACTCCCGGGTGGTCGACTCGCGGGAGGCCGACGACGGGCAGCTGATCCGTCGCCGCCGTTCCTGCCCGGAGTGCGGCAAGCGGTTCACCACGGTGGAGGAGGCCGTCCTCGCGGTGGTCAAGCGCAGCGGGGTGACCGAGCCGTTCAGCCGAACGAAGATCATCGGCGGGGTGCGCAAGGCGTGCCAGGGCCGGCCGGTCGACGAGGACTCGATCGCGCTGCTCGCGCAGAAGGTCGAGGAGACCGTACGGGCCAAGGGGGCCGCCGAGATCCCGAGCCACGAGGTGGGGCTGGCGATCCTGGGCCCGCTGCGGGACCTGGACGAGGTGGCGTACCTCCGCTTCGCCAGCGTCTACCGGTCCTTCGACTCGCTGGCCGACTTCGAGCGGGAGATCGAGACGTTGCGGGCACGGGCCCGCGAGGCCGGCGCGGTCGGGGCCGCAGGCCGTACCAGTTGAGTTTTTTCTGATTTCTGACAGTGACGACGCGCGGTGGGTGACCGCGCAGACGAGGGGGCGGATGAGATGGCGGGGGACGGCGTGACAACCAGTCGGTCGCGGGCCAAGGCCGGCGTGGGTTCGGCACTGAAGGTCCAGCGGGTCTGGACGACCGAGGGCGTGCACCCCTACGACGAGGTGGCGTGGGAGCGCCGCGACGTCGTGATGACGAACTGGCGGGACGGCTCGATCAACTTCGAGCAGCGCGGGGTGGAGTTCCCCGAGTCCTGGAGCGTCAACGCGGCCAACATCGTGACCACCAAGTACTTCCGGGGCGCGGTGGGGACCCCGGAGCGGGAGTGGTCGCTCAAGCAGCTGATCGACCGGGTGGTCACCACCTACCGCAAGGCCGGTGAGGAGAACGGTTACTTCGCCACCCCGGCGGACGCCGAGATCTTCGCGCACGAGCTGACCTGGATGCTGCTGCACCAGGTGTTCAGCTTCAACTCGCCGGTCTGGTTCAACGTCGGCACGCCGTCGCCGCAGCAGGTCAGCGCCTGCTTCATCCTGGCGGTCGACGACTCGATGGACTCCATCCTGGACTGGTACAAGGAGGAGGGGCTGATCTTCAAGGGCGGCTCCGGCTCCGGCGTCAACCTCTCCCGGATCCGTTCCTCCCGCGAGCTGCTCTCCTCCGGCGGCAACGCCTCCGGCCCGGTCAGCTTCATGCGCGGCGCGGACGCCTCCGCGGGCACCATCAAGTCCGGCGGCGCCACCCGGCGTGCAGCGAAGATGGTCATCCTCGACGTGGACCACCCGGACATCCAGGAGTTCGTGGTCACCAAGGCGCGCGAGGAGGACAAGATCCGCGCGCTGCGGGACGCCGGGTTCGACATGGACCTGGGCGGGGCCGACATCGTCAGCGTGCAGTACCAGAACGCCAACAACTCGGTCCGGGTCTCGGACGAGTTCATGACGGCGGTGGAGAACGACGGCGGTTTCGACCTGCGGGGCCGGCTCGACGGGGCGACCATCGAGACGATCAACGCGAAGAAGTTGTTCCGCGCCATCTCGCAGGCCGCCTGGGAGTGCGCCGACCCGGGCCTGCAGTACGACGACACCATCAACGACTGGCACACCTGCCCGGAGACCGGGCGGATCACCGCGTCGAACCCGTGCTCGGAGTACCTGCACCTGGACAACTCCTCGTGCAACCTGGCCTCGCTGAACCTGATGAAGTTCCTCCGTGCCGACGGTGGCTTCGAGGTGGAGAAGTTCGTCAAGTCGGTCGAGCTGGTCATCACCGCGATGGACATCTCGATCTGCTTCGCCGACTTCCCGACCGAGAAGATCGGTGAGACCTCCCGCGCCTACCGGCAGCTCGGCATCGGCTACGCCAACCTCGGCGCGCTGCTGATGGCGTCGGGTCTGCCGTACGACTCGGAGCAGGGCCGATCGGTGGCCGCGGCGATCACCTCGCTGATGACCGGCACCGCCTACCGCCGCTCGGCCGAGCTGGCCGGGGTCGTCGGCCCGTACGAGGGCTATGCCCGCAACGCGGAGCCGCACAAGCGGGTCATGCGCAAGCACGCCGCCGCCAACGACGCCATCAAGCCGGCCGGCACCGTGGCCACCGCCATCCAGCGGGAGGCCACCAGGCAGTGGACCGAGGGCAACAAGGTCGGTGACAAGTTCGGCTGGCGTAACTCGCAGGCCAGCGTGCTCGCGCCGACCGGCACCATCGGCTTCATGATGGACTGCGACACCACCGGCGTGGAGCCGGACCTGGCGCTGGTCAAGTTCAAGAAGCTGGTCGGCGGCGGCTCGATGCAGATCGTCAACCAGACCGTTCCGCGCGCCCTGCGCAGCCTCGGCTACCCCGAGGAGCAGGTCGAGGCGATCATCGAGCACATCGCCGACCACGGCCACGTGGTGGACGCCCCCGGCCTGAAGCCGGAGCACTACCCGGTCTTCGACTGCGCGATGGGCGAGCGGTCCATCGCCCCGATGGGGCACGTGCGGATGATGGCGGCCGTCCAGCCGTTCGTCTCCGGCGCCATCTCCAAGACGGTCAACATGCCGGAGCAGGCGACCGTCGAGGACGTCGAGAAGATCTACTTCGAGGGCTGGAAGCTCGGCCTCAAGGCGCTGGCGATCTACCGGGACAACTGCAAGGTCGGCCAGCCGCTCTCGGTGGCCAAGTCCAACAAGTCCACCGAGCCGGCGGCCGTCGAGGCCGCCCCGGTGGTGGAGAAGGTCGTCGAGTACCGGCCGGTGCGCAAGCGCCTGCCGAAGAAGCGCCCGTCGGAGACGGTCAGCTTCTCGGTCGGCGGCGCCGAGGGCTACCTCACCGCGTCGTCCTACCCGGACGACGGCCTCGGCGAGGTCTTCCTGAAGATGTCCAAGCAGGGCTCGACCCTGGCCGGCGTGATGGACGCCTTCTCGGTCGCCATCTCCATCGGCCTGCAGTACGGCGTCCCGCTGGAGACGTTCGTCAGCAAGTTCACCAACATGCGCTTCGAGCCGGCCGGCATGACCGACGATCCGGACGTGCGGATGGCGGCCTCGGTGATGGACTACATCTTCCGTCGCCTGGCGCTGGACTTCCTGCCCTACGAGCGCCGCGCCGAGCTGGGCATCTTCACCGCCAAGGAGCGGGCCGCGCAGCTGCGGGCCGAGGCCGAGGCGGAGAGCGCCTCGGTCAGCGGCGCGGAGCTGACCGCGATGGCCTCCTCGGCTCCGCTGGAGTCTCCGGAGACGAAGACCGGTCCGATCGCCCAGCCGGCCCAGGAGATGGTCGAGGTGGCCGCCGCCAAGCCGGCGCCTGCGGTGGGCTCCTCCACCGAGCTGCTGGAGGCCGTGATCGGCAAGGCCGCCGACGCGCCGCTCTGCTTCACCTGCGGCACCAAGATGCGGCCGGCCGGTAGCTGCTACGTCTGCGAGGGCTGCGGCTCCACCAGCGGCTGCAGCTGACGTACGACCGATCGGGCCCCGGGCGTGTGCGCACGCCCGGGGCCCGATCGCGTCGTCAGGGCCGTACGGTGATCTGCTCCGCGACGGCGATCACCTGTTCTGAGGTGACGGAGAGAACTGCGATCATCGAGGCGTGACGACCGCTGGAAGGTACGCCCAGTTCGCCGCCCGGGAGGCGCGTGGCGTGTCGCCCACGTACGAGCGGCTCGCCCTCGCGGTCGCCCGCGACGAGGAACTTCTCGCGCTGCTCGGCACGCTCCCGCCGGCCAGGCGGCAGCCGCAACTGCTGTTCGCCGTCGTGCGGTGGCTCGGCGGCCCGGTCGACGACCCGGCGGCGTTCCACGACTTCGCGGTGGAGCGCTGGCCGGTGATCCGGGCGGGGCTGCGGACCCGGGCCACCCAGACGAACGAGGCGGGGCGGTGTGCCGTGCTCCTGCCGGTGCTCGCGGCGCTGCCGCAGCCGCTCGCGCTGCTGGAGGTCGGCGCCTCCGCCGGGCTCTGCCTCTACCCCGACCGGTACGCCTACCGGTACGGCGACCACCGGGTCGGGGCGGGCGAACCGGTCCTGGAGTGCGCGGTCACCGGGATCGCGCCGCCCGCCGGGCCACCCGAGGTGGTGTGGCGGGCCGGTCTGGACCTGAACCCCCTGGACGTGACCGACCCCGCCGACGTCGCCTGGCTCGAGGCCCTGATCTGGCCGGAGCACCCGCACCGCCGCGCCCGTCTCCGGGCGGCGGCGCGGGTCGCGGCGGCCGACCCGCCGCTGCTCGTCCGCGGGGACCTGGTGGACGACCTGCCGGCGCTGGCCGCGCGGGCACCCGCCGGGGCGACGCTGGTGGTGTTCCACAGCTCCGTGCTGTACCAGGTGCCGGCGGCGCGGCGGCAGGCGTTCGCCGCAGTGGTGCGCGAACTGCCCGGTCACTGGGTCGCCAACGAGGCGGCGGAGGTGCTGCCCCACGACGCCTTGCCGGAGCCACCGGGCGAGGCGTTGCACAACGTGCTCGCGCTGGACGGACTGCCGCTCGCCTGGACCCGGTCGCACGGCCAGGCGATGACCTGGTTCGGCTGACCAGCACGGCGACGCGGGCGTTAACGCGCCGGGCTCGTCGGCGGCACGTCTTCGGTTCCGGCGTGCGGCCCGGACCGGTTGCTGTCACGAGCGATATGCCTCTGCGTCATAAATATGACGCTGAGGCATATCGCTCTCCGCGAAGAGCGGCAGGGCGGAGGCTACGGAGGGTCACCCCCGCTCGTGGCGTCCGTCGACCTGCTGACCCGGACTGATCGGGGCGGCCGGCGACGTCCAGCCGGTCGGCGAGGACGTCGGCGGGGCAGGTGAGCAGGTCCACCCGGGCATGCGACCGCCTCCGTAGACTCGCCGACGATGAGTGGCGAGCGACTTCCGCTGGCGGACCGGCCGTTGACCGAGCCGCATCCCGCCCGGCTGCCCCTGGACCACCCGGAGCGGGCGCGGATCCTCGCCGCGCACACCGCCGCGCTGGCCGCCGGGGAGGCCGGCTACCTCGACCCGGGCAGCGGGCTCTTCGTGCTCAGCGCCGGCTTCCTGGCCCGCCGGGGCACCTGCTGCGGTCGCGGCTGCCGGCACTGCCCGTACGTCGACGACTGATACGAGGAATCCGGGGTCAGCGCGGTGGGCGTAGTCCGGCGATGAGGAGCTCGACCAGTCGACGCGCGTCGTAGCGAGGGTCGCTGTCCGCGCCTATGCACAGGTTCCCGACCCCGCGCATGAGCTCGTAGGCCTCCACGTCGGCGCGAATCTCGCCCGAGGCGGCCGCGGCGTCGAGCAGTTGGGAGCACACGGGCACGAGCCGATCGAGGAAGTAGGCGTGCAGGGCCTCGAACTGGGCATCGTCTGACCGCAGCGCGGCGGCCAGTCCGTGCTTGGTCACGAGGAAGTCGACGAACAGGTCGATCCATCGAGCCAGTGCGGCGTACGGGGTGGTCGCGCTGTCGAGGCAGGTCGCGCCGGCCTCGGCGCACGCCTCGACCTGGTGCCGGTAGACGGCGACCACCAGATCCGCTCGCGTCGGGAAGTGGCGGTAGACCGTGCCCACCCCGACGCCCGCCCGGGCGGCGATGTCGCGCACCGGCGCCTCGATGCCCGAGGTGACGAAGACCGCTGCGGCGGCGTCGAGCAGAGCGCTCTCGTTGCGTCGGGCGTCGGCCCGCCTACGGGGGGCCTGCCCTGCCACGTCCGTCACTCCGGCGCCTCCTCTGCCGCTTCCTGATCATCCGCCTTGTTAAACGGAAGCATGTTCCGTATGGTTAACGGAACACGGTTCCGTCTGCCCATGATGGCACGGGGACGAGGGATCACCCAGCCAGGGCCGCAGTCACGTGCGGCCGCCAGGAAGGAACGCGCTCATGCAGTACCGCACCTTGGGCCGCACCGGTGTGCAGGTCAGCACTCTCGCGCTCGGCACGATGAACTTCGGCAAGATCGGGAACACCACCCAGGACGAGGCCACCGCCATCGTCGACGCCGCTCTCGAAGCGGGGATCAACCTGATCGACACCGCCGACGCGTACGGCAACGGCCAGTCCGAGGAGATGGTCGGCAAGGCCATCGCCGGACGACGCGACGACATCGTGCTGGCGACCAAGGCGAACATGCCGATGGGTGACGACCGCAACCAGCGGGGCAGCTCACGGCGCTGGCTCGTCACCGCACTGGAGGACAGCCTGCGCCGGCTCGACGTCGACCACGTCGATCTCTACCAGGTCCATCGGTGGGACCCGACCACCAGCGACGAGGAGACGCTCTCGGCGCTGACCGACCTGCAGCGGGCCGGAAAGATCCGTTACTTCGGCACCTCGACCTTCCCGGCCTACCGCCTCGTCCAGGCCCAGTGGGCCGCCCGCGACAATCACCTGAGCCGGTACGTCACCGAGCAGCCCAGCTACTCCGTCCTCCAGCGCGGGATCGAGGCTCACGTTCTCCCCGTGGCCGAGCAGTACGGGCTGGGGGTCCTGGTCTGGAGCCCGCTGGCCTCGGGCTGGCTGTCGGGTGCGGTCCGCGCGGGCCGGGAGGTCACGACGAACCGGTCCACGTTCATGCCGCAGCGCTTCGACACCGCCATCCCGTCGAACCGGGCGCGGCTGGACGCCGTCGAGCAGCTGGCCAAGGTCGCCGACCAGGCCGGTTTGACCATGATCCAGCTCTCGCTCGGGTTCGTCACCGCGCATCCCGCCGTGACCAGCGCGATCATCGGCCCCCGAGCGCTGGACCACCTGAGCTCCCAGGTCGCCGCCGCTGACACCGTGCTCCCCGCCGACGTGCTCGACGCGATCGACGCCATCGTCGCTCCCGGTGTCGACCTGGCCGCGCACGAGAAGAACGACACCCCTCCCGCCCTGCTCGACTCTGCCCTGCGGCGCCGCTGAT
Source organism: Micromonospora lacuserhaii (assembly GCF_036902735.1). Taxonomy (NCBI): domain Bacteria; kingdom Bacillati; phylum Actinomycetota; class Actinomycetes; order Micromonosporales; family Micromonosporaceae; genus Micromonospora; species Micromonospora lacuserhaii. The sequence continues at coordinate 8,596 of NZ_JBAKHO010000072.1, forward strand.
GCCGCCCACGTCGGCGACGCCCTAATCCGGATGCCGCCGGGAAGGCCGTACCCCTAGCGTGTGGCGGTGACCCGCCAGCTGGAGATGCCCGCCCCTACCGCGCCCGTGCCGCTGTGGCGCAGCCGGAACTTCGCCCTGCTCTGGGGCGGACAGACGGTCAGCGAGGTGGGTACCCGGATCTCCGGGGTGGCGGTGCCGCTGCTCGCGGCGGACGGGCTGCGCGCCGGCGTCTTCCAGGTCTCGATGTTGACCGTCCTGGCCTGGCTGCCGTACCTGCTCTTCTCGCTCCCGGCCGGCCTGCTCGCCGACCGGGTGGACCAGCGGCGGCTGATGGTCGCCTGCGACCTGGGCCGGGCGGCGCTGATGCTGTCGCTGCCGGTGGTCGCCCTGGTCGGTCGCCTCACCCTGCCCCTGCTGTACGTCGTCGTCGGGCTCTCCGGCGTGCTCACCGTGCTCTTCACCGTGGCGTACAAGAGCACCCTGCCGCAGCTCGTCCCGACCGACCAGTTGGTCGCCGGCAACGCCCGGCTCACCGTCAGCCAGGATGCCGCCTCGCTGGTCGGGCCGAGCATCGGCGGCGCCCTGACCGGGCTGATCGGCGCGGCCCGGACGTTCCTCGGCACTGCGGCAGCCTTCCTGGTCAGCGCGGTGACGCTGCTGCTGATCCGGCCGCCGGCGCGGGACCGGTCGGCCACCGCCGGTCCGGTGCCGCTACGGGCCGCCCTCACCGAGGGGCTCGGCTTCGTCCGCCGCCAGCCGATCCTGCTGAGCATCCTGGCCTGCACCAGCACGTCGAACTTCTTCGCCGTCGGCACCAGCTCGCTGGAGGTCAGCTTCCTGGTGCGGGAGCTGCACGCCGCCCCGGCGGCCGTCGGGCTGGTGCTCTCTCTGGGCGCGACGGGTGGCCTGCTCACCGGCGTGTTCGCCGACCGGCTGTCCCGTCGGGTCGGCTCGGCCCGACTGATCTGGGTGGCGATGGCCGTGCCGGGGCCGCTCTACCTGCTGGTCCCGCTGGCCCGTCCCGGTTGGGGTCTCGCTCTCTACGTCGTCGGGCTGGCCGCGTTCTCGGCCAACGTGGTGCTCTACAACGTGTCGATCCTGTCGTACCGGCAGCGGATCACCCCGCCGGAGCTGCTGGGTCGGGTCAACGCGGCGTTCCTCTGGGTCTGTTTCGGGGTGGTCCCGCTCGGCGCGCTCTTCGGCGGGACGCTCGGCGACCAGTGGGGGATGCGGCCGGCGCTGGTGGTGTGCGCCCTGGGCACCTGGAGCGCGTCGCTCTTCGTGGTCTGCTCTCCACTGCGGAGGATGCGCGACCTGCCGGCGGACTGAGGGGCCGACCGGGGGGTTCCGTCCGGCGGGGGCAGCCCGTACGGTGTCCGACGGACATCCGGCGGGCCTCCGCCGACGATCGCGGAGGTTCCACGTGTACGCGCGGATCTGGCTCGCCGCCACGGCGGTCCTGCTGACCACCGGTTGCGGGGCGGAGCAGGGGACACCGGTGGCGCTGCCCGAGGCGGCGCCGGTGCGGGTGGCGGCGGTGGCGGCCTCGTCGGGCGGCGCCTGCAAGCTGCTGGACTTCACGGTCATCGCGAAGCACACCGGCGGCCGCTTCGACGTGGCGGCGGCCAGCGACCGGGGCGACACCCACACCTGCGTGGTCCGCTCCGCCTCCGCCACCTGGCCGGAACTGGCCCTGGCGGTCACCGACACCTCGATCGACGTGCCGACCTTCACCGCCGACGTCCGCCCCGACGGGGCGGCGACGGTGCCGAAGCTGGGTCAGGTCGCCTACCGCCGGACGCTGCCGAAGGCCGGGACGCACGGGCCGGTGGCCGAGGTGGGCTGGCTGGCCGCCGAGGACCGGCTGGCCACCCTGCGCTGGACGTTGCGCCCGACCGCCGCGAAGTCGGAGGCGGACGCTCAGGCCGGCAAGCTGGTCGTGCTGGCCCGGACGCTCAACACCCGAGCGATGTGAGCCGACGCCGGCGCGAGCCGGCGGAATCCGCCGCCCGGGCCGGCGCCCGGGTCAGTGGGCGGCGACGAACACCCGGGAGGCGACCTCGCGGGGGAGCCGGACCCGCTCGCCCGAGCGGTCGATGAACACCCCGTCGCGTTCCTGGGCCACGGTCACCGTGGCGCCCGGGTCGACCCCGGCGGCGTGCAGCTGGCGCAGCACGTCCGCGTCGGTCTGCACGCTCTCGCAGATCCGCCGGACCACGACCTGGCCGGTGAGGCCGGGGAACGCCAGGTTGCGCTCGCCCTCGATGCTGTCGGCGGCCTCGGGCTCCGGCGAGCCCAGCTCCTCCAGCCCCGGGATCGGGTTCCCGTACGGCGAGCGGGTCGGTCGGTTGAGCAGGTCGTAGACCCGCTTCTCGACCGCGTCGCTCATCACGTGCTCCCAGCGGCAGGCCTCCTCGTGGGCCTCCTCGTAGGGCATCCCGATCACGTTGACCAGCAGCAGCTCGGCGAGGCGGTGCTTGCGCATCACCGACACGGCGCTGTTGCGGCCCAGCGCGGTCAGCGCCAGGTGCCGGTCGCCCTCGACGGTGAGCAGGCCGTCGCGCTCCATCCGGGCGACGGTCTGGCTGACGGTGGGCCCGCTCTGCCGCAGCCGCTCGGCGATCCGCGCGCGCAGCGGCGGCACACCCTCCTCCTCGAGTTCGAGGATGGTGCGCAGGTACATCTCGGTCGTGTCGACCAGGTCATGCTTCACGTCAGCGGCCTCCCGGGGGTCGATGCTACCCCTCGCCCCCGACGGTCGACGGACGGCGAACCGCGAGGTCGCTGCCCGGATGGTGTTGACTGGGCACCATGTCCGGTACCGAGACGCCGCTGATCGAGGCCGACCAGCTCGCCGCCGCGCTGGCCCAGTCCGACCCGCCGACCCTGCTCGACGTGCGCTGGCGGCTGACCGGCCCGCCCGGCCGGGACGACTACGCGGCCGGCCACCTGCCCGGCGCGGTCTTCATCGACCTGGACACCGCGCTCTGCGGCCCGCCGGGCGCCGCCGGCCGGCACCCGCTGCCCGACCCCGTCGCGCTCCAGGCAGCGCTGCGGGCGGCCGGCGTCCGCGCCGGTCACCCGGTGGTGGTGTACGACGGCGGTGACGGCATGGCCGCGGCCCGCGCCTGGTGGACCCTGCGCTGGGCCGGGCACCGGGAGGTGCGCCTGCTGCACGGCGGCTGGCCGGCCTGGGTGGCCGCCGGGCTGCCGACCTCCACCGACGTGCCGACCCCGCCACCCGGGGACGTGACCGTCCGCCCCGGCGCCCTGCCGGTGCTGGACACCGCCGCGGCGGCGCAACTCGCCGCCGCCGACGAAGGGGTCCTGCTCGACGTGCGGGCCGCCCCCCGCTACCGGGGCGAGACCGAGCCGATCGACCCGGTCGCCGGGCACGTTCCCGGCGCGGTCAACCTGCCCGCCCCGGCGTACGTCACCGAGGGGCGCTTCCCGGCCGCCGAGGCGCTGCGCGAGCGGTTCGCCCGGGCCGGGGTGACCGGCGGCGCGCCGGTCGGGGCGTACTGCGGCTCGGGGGTGACCGCCGCGCAGGCCGTGCTGGCGCTGCACCTGGCCGGCCGGCCGGACGCCGCGCTCTACGTCGGCTCCTGGAGCGAGTGGGTGGCCGACCGGGACCGCCCGGTGGCCACCGGGGAGGAACCGCCGCGCTGAGTCGCGCGTGCGGTGGGCGGCCGGCGGCCCGCGTGCGACGATGGCCCCATGTCGGACGACACGGTGGTGGTGTGGGACGAGTCCCTGCTCGCCTACGACATGGGGGAGCACCCCCTCGACCCGGTACGCGTCGAGCTGACCGTCGCGCTGGCCCGCGAGCTGGGCGTCCTCGACCGCCCGGGGGTGCGCCTGGTCAAGCCGGAGCCGGCCGACGACGCGCTGTTGACCCTGGTGCACGACCCGGGCTACCTGGACGCGGTGCGCGCCGCCCCGGCCGACCCGCTCTTCGCCGGCTTCGGGCTGGGCACCTCGGACAACCCGGTCTTCGACGGGATGCACGAGTCCAGCGCACTGATCGTCGGGGCCAGCGTGGCCGCCGCCGAGGCGGTCTGGCGGGGCGAGGCCCGGCGCGCGGTCAACGTGGCCGGCGGGCTGCACCACGCCATGCCGGCCCGGGCGGCCGGGTTCTGCGTCTACAACGACCCGGCGGTGGCCATCGCCCGCCTGCTCGACCTGGGCGCCGAGCGGATCGCCTACGTCGACGTGGACGTGCACCACGGCGACGGCGTGCAGGCGGCCTTCTGGACCGACCCGCGGGTGCTGACGATCAGCCTGCACGAGACCCCGCTCGCGCTCTTCCCCGGCACCGGTTTCCCCGACGAGACCGGTGGCCCGGGCGCCGAGGGGAGCGCGGTGAACGTGCCGCTGCCGCCCGGCACCGGCGACGCCGGCTGGCAGCGCGCCTTCCACGCGGTCGTGCCCTCGGTGCTGCGGGCGTTCCGGCCGCAGATCCTGGTCACCCAGTGCGGCGCCGACGGGCACCGGGTCGACCCGCTGGCCGACCTGCACCTGTCCGTGGACGGGCAGCGTGCCACGTACATCGCCCTGCGGGCGCTCGCCGACGAGCTCTGCGAGGGCCGCTGGGTGGCCACCGGTGGCGGCGGGTACGCCCTGGTGGAGGTGGTGCCCCGGGCCTGGGGCCACCTGCTCGCGGTGGCCACCGGCGATCCGCTGGACCCGGCCACCCTCACCCCGCCGGCCTGGCGGGAGCTGGCCCAGCGGCGGCTGCCCGGGCGGGAGGTCCCGCTGCGGATGACCGACGACGTCGACCCGACGTACCAGCCGTGGCAGCCCACCGGCGAGCCGAACTCGGTGGACCGGGCCGTCGCCGCCGTCCGCAAGGCGGTCTTCCCACTGCACGGGCTCGACCCGCACGATCCGCGCGACTGAGCCGGTGGCCGGGGGAGGGGACCGACCGGTGACCACAGTCGACCAACCGGTGGACGTGCTGCTCAGCGACGGCAGCGCCGTCCAGCTGCGACCGATCCGGCCGCAGGACGCGCCGGAGATCGTGGCGATGCACTCGCGCTTCTCCGAGCGCACCCGCTACCTGCGCTACTTCTCCCCGTACCCGCGCATCCCGGACCGGGACCTGCAACGCTTCGTCAACGTCGACCACCGCGACCGGGAGGCGTTCGTGGTGCTCGCCGGTGACCGGATCGTCGCCGTCGGCCGGTACGAGCGGCTCGGCCCGGATTCGCCGGAGGCCGAGGTGGCCTTCGTGGTGGAGGACGACTACCAGGGCCGGGGGATCGGCTCGGTGCTGCTGGAACACCTGGCCGACGCGGCTCGTCGCTACGGCCTCGTGCACTTCGTCGCCGAGGTGCTGCCCAGCAACGGCGCGATGCTGCGGGTCTTCTCCGACTTCGGCTACCAGGTCCAGCGCCAGTACGCCGACGGCGTGGTGCACCTGAGCTTCCCGATCGCGCCGACCGAGGCCACGCTTGAGGTGCAGCGCGGCCGGGAGCACCGCACCGAGGCCCGCTCGATCGCCCGGCTGCTCGCCCCGCGGGGCATCGCCGTCTACGGGGCCAGCGCCACCGGGCAGGGCGTCGGCGCGGCCGTGCTCGGGCACCTGCGCGACGGTGGCTACGCCGGCGCGATCGTCCCGGTGCATCCGAGCGCGGCGACCGTCGCCGGGCTGCCCGCGTACCCCTCGGCGGCCGACGCCGGCGCGGAGATCGACCTGGCGGTCGTCGCGGTGGCCCCCGACGCGGCGCCCGGGGTGGTCGCCGATGCGGCCGCCGCCGGCGCGCACGGCCTGGTGGTCATCTCCGCCGGCTTCGCCGAGGCAGGCGGCCAGGGCGCGGCCGCCCAGCGCGCGCTGGTCCGCGCGGCGCACGCGGCGGGCATGCGGGTCGTCGGCCCGAACTGCCTGGGGGTGGCGAACACCGACGAGAAGGTACGCCTCAACGCCACCCTCGCCCCGGTGCTGCCCGCCCCCGGCCGGGTCGGCCTGTTCAGCCAGTCCGGCGTGTTCGGGGTGGCGCTGCTGGCCGAGGCGTCCCGGCGCGGCCTGGGCCTGTCCAGCTTCGTCTCGGCCGGCAACCGGGCCGACGTCTCCGGCAACGACCTGCTCCAGTACTGGCAGGACGACCCCGGCACCGACGTCATCCTGCTCTACCTGGAGACCTTCGGTAACCCGCGTAAGTTCGCCCGGCTGGCCCGGCGGATCGGCCGGGACAAGCCGGTGGTGGCGCTCGCCTCGCTGGCCCGGCCGGCCGGCCTCGGCGACGGGCCGGCCCTGGACGAGGCCGCGGTCAGCGCGCTCTTCGCCCAGTCCGGGGTGATCCGGGTGGACACCGTCGCCGAGCTGCTCGACCTGGGCGTGCTCCTGGCCCACCAGCCGCTGCCCGCCGGGCCCCGGGTCGCCGTGGTGGGCAACTCCTCCGCGCTGACCGGTCTCGCCGCCACCGCCTGCGCCGCCCAGGGGCTCACCCCCGCCGAGGGGTACCCGCGCGACGTCGGTCCGCACGCCGGGGCCGCCGAGTTCGCCGCCGCCCTCGCCGAGGCGACCGCCGACGAGCGGGTGGACGCCCTCGTCGCGGTCTTCGCGCCGCCGCTGCCCGGGCAGGTCACCGTCGAGGAGGCGGACTTCACGGCCGCGCTGCCGGCCGCGCTGGCGGCCGGTAAGCCGACCGTGGCCACCTTCCTCGCCGGTCGGGTGCCGGCCGGGGTGCCGGCGTACCCGAGCGTGGAGGAGGCGGTCCGGGCGCTCGCCCGGGTCACCGGGTACGCCGCCTGGCTGCGCCGGGATCCGGGGACCCTGCCGGAGCTGCCCCGGGTGGACCGGCTGGCCGGGCAGGCCGCGCTCCGCGCCGACGCCTCCGACCCGTCCGGGCTGCTCGGGGCGTACGGGATCGACCTGGTGGAGTCCGCCCCGGCGGCCACCGTGGACGACGCGCTCGCCGCCGCCGAGCGGCTCGGCTGGCCGGTGGCGCTCAAGGCGGCCGCCCCCGGCCTGCGGCACCGCCTCGACCTCGGCGCGGTACGCCTCGACCTCGCCGACCCGGCCGCGCTGCGTCGCGCGTACGCCGAGATGACGCCCGTCTTCGGCGCGGACGTCCTGGTCCAGCCGATGGTCCCGCCCGGGGTGGCCTGCGTGGTGGAGCTGGTGGAGGATCCGGCGTTCGGGCCGGTGGTCGGGTTCGGCCTCGGCGGGGTCGCCACCGAGCTGCTCGGCGACCGGGCCTGGCGGGCGGTGCCGCTGACCGACCGGGACGCCGCCGAGCTGGTCGATGAGCCGCGGGCCGCGCCGCTGCTGCGCGGGCACCGGGGCGCCGCGCCGGTCGACCGGGCCGCTCTGGTCGACCTGCTGCTGCGGGTCGGCCGGCTCGCCGACGAGCAGCCCCGGGTCCGGTCGCTCACCCTCAACCCGGTGCTGGCCCGCCCGGACGGCATCTCCGTGCTGCACGCCGCCGTCGGGGTGGGCTCGGCCGGCGCCCGCCCGGACACCGGCCCCCGCCGGCTCTGACCGGCCGTCAGCCGCGGGCGGAGATCTGCTGGACGGCCCAGGCGTTGCCGTCCGGGTCGGCGAAGAAGACGAAGCCGACGTTGTCCAGCGGGTGCGGGACGGGCCGCGGGTTGGCCCCCATCACCTGGATCTCGCTCACCTCGACGCCGCGCTCCAGCAGCTCCGCCCGGGCCTTCTCCAGATCCGCCACGACCAGCTGGAGGCCCTTGAGCGAGCCGGGCGGCATGTCCGGTACGGCGCCCCGGCCGATCACGATCGAACACCCCGAGCCGGGCGGGGTGAGCTGCACGATCCGTACGTCGTCGCCGATGCGCGTGTCGTGGTCGACGTGGAAGCCGAGCCGGTCGGCGTAGAAGGTCTTGGCCCGGTCCACGTCGGAGACCGGTACCACCACCACTTCCAGGGTCCAGTTCATACCCCCGACCCTGCTCCCTCCCGGCGCGGTGTCAAGGGCGGCACGCGACAGGCCCCGGCGAACCGCCGGGGCCTGTCGGTCGTACCGGGTCAGCAGGCGTACGCCTCCAGGCGCTGGGCGCGCTCCGGGGCGCGCAGCTTCAGCAGCGTCACCTTCTCGATCTGGCGGATCCGCTCCCGGGACAGGCCGAACTCCTTGCCCACCTCGTCCAGGGTGCGCTGCCGGCCGTCGTCCAGGCCGAACCGCAGCCGGATCACCGCCTGCTCCCGCTGGGAGAGGGTGGCCAGCACGATCCGCACCTCGTTGCGCAGCTCGCCGTTGGCGGCCGCGTCGCCCGGCTCCTGGCGCGGGTCGACCGCGGCCACGAAGTCGCCGAGCGCGCTCTCGCCGTCCTCGCCGACGGCCTGGTCCAGGCTGACCGGCTCCCGGTCGTACGAGATCAGCTCGATCACCTGGTACTCGGGGATCTCCAGGGCGGTGGCCACCTCGGTCACCGTGGGCTCCCGGCCCAGCGTGACCGACAGCTCCCGGCGGACCCGGACCATCCGGTTGACCTGCTCGACCATGTGCACCGGGATGCGGATGGTGCGGGCCTGGTCGGCCATCGCCCGGGTGATCGCCTGCCGGATCCACCAGGTGGCGTAGGTGGAGAACTTGTAGCCCTTGGCGTAGTCGAACTTCTCGACCGCGCGGATCAGGCCGAGGTTGCCCTCCTGGATCAGGTCGAGGAAGGCCATCCCGCGACCGGTGTAGCGCTTGGCGATGCTCACCACCAGCCGGAGGTTCGCCTCGAGCAGGTGGTCCTTGGCGGCGCGGCCCTGCGCCACGATCAACTCCAGGTCGGCTCGCAGGTCGGCGGAGACCGGGGTGCAGGTGGAGAGCTTCTCCTCGGCGAACAGCCCCGCCTCAATCCGCTTCGCCAGCTCCACCTCCTGCGCGGCGGTCAGCAGCTTCGTCCGGCCGATCCCGTTGAGGTACGCCCGCACCAGGTCGGTGGAGATTCCGCGCTCGTCGGTGGCGTCCAGGTCGACCAGGGTGTCGGCGCCGGCCTCGGCGTCGATGGTGGCGGCCGGGCGCGTCTGGTTCTCGATCATCTGCAGGGCCATCTCTGTCTCTCCCCGTGTCCGCTTCTGTGCCGCGTACCGGCCCCAGTGGCGCCGGTGATGCACAGCTTTCCAACCGGGGCGTGAAACGGGAGTGAGGCGATCGGGGACCCGACAGCAATCCGAACGCGCGAACGTCCCGCGGTTGCTTGCCCGCCCCGGTTACCGTGCCAGCGGTCGGCCACCGGGGCCGGCGTCGAGGTGACGGAGGACGCGGTGGTCTTCAAGCGGCTGATGCAGGCGATGGGGGTCGGTGGACCGTCGGTGGAGACGGTGCTGACCAACCCGAACTGCCGTCCGGGCGGTCAGCTGGAGGGCCGGATCCAGGTGGCCGGCGGGGACCATGCCGTCGACGTGGCGTACGTGGCGCTGGGGCTGGTCACCCGGGTCGAGGTGGAGAGCGGCGACTCCGAGTACCAGAGCGACCAGGAGTTCGGCCGCCAGCAGGTGACCGGCGCGTTCCGGTTGGAGGCGGGGCAGCGCTACGACGTCCCGTTCCGCTTCGACGTGCCCTGGGAGACCCCGCTGACCGACCTGTACGGGCGGCACCTGCACGGCATGACCATGGGGCTGCGGACCGAGCTGGAGGTGGCCCGGGCGGTCGACTCCGGTGACCTGGACCCGGTTGCGGTGCACCCGCTGCCGGCGCAGGAGCGGCTGCTGGAGGCGTTGCTGCGGCTGGGCTTCCGGTTCGCCCGCGCCGACGTCGAGCGGGGGCACATCTACGGGGTACGGCAGAGCCTGCCGTTCTACCAGGAGATCGAGTTCCACCCCGCGCCGCAGTACGCCGGCGCGATGAACCAGCTGGAGGTCACCTTCGTGACCGACCCGCAGCAGGTGCAGGTGGTGCTGGAGGTGGACAAGCGCGGCGGCCTCTTCACCGAGGGCCGGGACGCCTTCGGCCGCTTCACCGTCGACCACGCCACCGCGGACCGCACCGACTGGGCCGCCCAGCTCGACGGCTGGCTCCGCCAGTCCCTGTCCCGCCGCGGCCTCTTCTCCTGACCGCCTTCACCTGACCTCGTTGATCATGAGGTTGACGGCGGACTCGATCTCGCTGAGTGCCGTCAACCTCATGATCAACAAAAGGTCAGAGGTCCAGGAGGAGGGTGCGGGGGCCCACGTTGGTGCTCTCGACCAGCATGTGGGTGCGGAAGCGGCCGGTCTCGACCTTGGCGCCGCGGGCCCGGAGGGCCTCGACGACCTCGGTGACCAGCGGCTCGGCGACCTCGGCGGGGGCGGCGGCGGTCCAGCTGGGCCGGCGGCCCTTTCGCGCGTCGCCGTAGAGGGTGAACTGGCTGACCAGCAGGATCGGGGCGCCGGTCTCCGCGGCGGAGCGGTCGTCGTCCAGGATGCGCAGCTCGTGGACCTTGCGGGCCATGGTCTGCGCCACCTGCGGGGTGTCCGCGTGGGTGACGCCGAGCAGCACCAGCAGGCCGTCGGCGATCTCGCCGACCACCTCACCGTCGACGGTGACGCTCGCCCGGCTCACCGTCTGCACCAGGGCCCGCATCAGCGCACCGCCCCGATGCCGTGCGGCCCGGCGGCCCGGAGCGCCGCGCGAGCGGGCCGGCCCGCCGGCGACGTGGTGCCGGCCGAAGTCGCCCAGCCGGGCGTCACGCCGTCACCGGCTCGATGATGCCGCGCTCCACCAGGTGCGCCACGATCGGAGCGGCCGCCTCGGCCAGCTCGTCCGGAGTCACGTCGTGCGCGGCGGCGAGCAGGGCGAGCTGGTCGCGCAGCGGCAGCCGGCCGTCGCAGCCGCCCACCAGCGCCAGCACCAGCGGGTCGATCTCCTCGCTCCAGCGCAGCCCGTGCGGCACCGCGAGGACCTGCCGGTCCACCGCCCAGCCTTCCTCGCCCATGGTGGCCTCCTGCCGCAGCTGGAGCCCCTCGGCGGCCCGGTAGCGCTCGGCGAGCAGCGCGTCGCTGTCGCGTACCCGGAGGAAGTCCTGGCGGTCGAACCAGGCGGCGATGTGGTCGCCCATCGGCGGCTCCACCCGCTGCCGCAGGTCCTCCACCCGGACCACCGGCTCGGCGTGGCCGGAGCGGCGCAGCGAGACGATGCCGAAGCCGATCGCCTCCACCTTGTGCGCGTCGAACCAGTCCAGCCAGGCGGCCATCCGGTGCGGGTCGGCCGCCTCGCCGACGTCGGTGAGCCACAGGTTGACGTACGCCATCGGGTCGGCGACCTCGCGCTGGATCACCCAGGCGTCCAGCCCGGTGCCGGCGAACCAGCCGGCCACCCGCTCGCCCCAGTCCTCGCCGGCGACGTGCACCCAGTTCGCCAGGTACTGCATGGTGCCGCCCTCGGTGAGCAGGCCCGGCGCGGCGGCGGCCAGCTCCGCGCCGATCGCGTCGCCGACCCGGCCGGAGTCCCGGTAGACGTGCGTGGTGGTGCCCGGGCCGACCACGAACGGCGGGTTGCTCACCACCAGGTCGAAGCGGCGCCCGGCGACCGGCGCGACCATGTCGCCGCGCAGCAGCTCCCAGTCCTGGCCGTTGAGCGCGGCGGTGGTGGCGGCGAAGCGCAGCGCCCGCTCCGAGAGGTCGGTGGCGGTGACCCGGCGGGCGTGGGTGGCCAGGTGCAGGGCCTGGACGCCGGAGCCGGTGCCGAGGTCGAGCGCGGTCTCCACCGACCGGCGGACGGTCGCCCCGATCAACGTCTGGGTGGCCCCGCCGATGCCGAGCACGTGCTCGCTGTGCAGCGGCCGGCCGGGTCGGGCGCTGGCCGGCACGTCGGCGAGCACCCACCAGTCGTCCCCGTACGGCTCCAGGTCGACCGCGGCCCGCAGCCCGTCGCCGTGCCGCTCGACCAGCCCGCCCGCGAGGGCCTCCTCGACGGTGAGCGGGGCGAGCGCGGCCGCGACGCTCTGCTCCGACTCCGTCTGGTCGCAGATGAACACCCGGATCAGCGTGCCGAGCGGGTCGCGGTCCTCGGTGGCGCGCAGCGCGGCGCGGAAGTCGTTGCGGGCCGCCCCGCCGGTCGCCTGCGGGCCGAGCCGGTCGGCGATGCCGTTCGAGGTGAAGTTCGCCCGGGTCAGCGCGGTGCGCAGTGCCTCGACGCCGGCGGGGGAGAGCAGCATGTCGTGTTCCACGTCGCCATCCTGCCTCGCGCGCGACCCGAACTGGTCGGCACCCGCCACATCCATAACCCGACCTGCATCAATCGATTGTTATCTCTTCAATGTTCATCGATACGTCACTACGCTTTCCCCCAACATCCGTCGATGGGCGTTCCGGCGGCCCCCGCCCGCCCGAGCGCACCGGTAGGGAGACAGACGATGTCAGCCGTGCCCGTTCCCCGGCGCCGCGTGATCCGCGCGTTCGCCGTCTCGGCCGCCGCGGCGGCCCTCGCCGTCGCCGCCGCCACCCCCGCCGTGGCCGCGCCGACCGGCCAGATCCGCAACGCGAACACCCCCGGCGCAATCAGCGGCAGCTACCTGGTCGTGCTCTCCGGCGACGCCGTCGGCGCCGCCAACAGCCTCGCCGCCCGCAGCGCCGTGCCCGACCGGGCCGCCAGCCTGACCCGGTGGTACGGCGGCAGCGTCGCCGACGTCTGGAGCGCCGCGCTCACCGGCTTCAGCGCGAAGATGACCGCCGGTCAGGCCCGCCGGCTCGCCGCCGACCCCGCGGTCGCGTACGTCGAGCAGGACCGGGTGCTCACCGTCCAGGGCACCCAGTCGAACCCGCCCTCCTGGGGGCTGGACCGGATCGACCAGCGCAGCCTGCCGCTGAACTCCAGCTACACCTACCCGAACACCGCCTCGAACGTCCGGGCGTACATCATCGACACCGGCATCCGGACCACCCATGCCGACTTCGGCGGCCGGGCCAGCTGGGGCACCAACACGGTGGACACCAACAACACCGACTGCAACGGCCACGGCACCCACGTCGCCGGCACCGTCGGCGGCACCAGCTACGGGGTGGCCAAGCAGGTCCGGCTGATCGCGGTGAAGGTGCTCAACTGCTCCGGCAGCGGCAGCACCACCGGCGTGATCAGCGGCGTCAACTGGGTGACCGCCAACGCGGTCAAGCCGGCCGTGGCGAACATGAGCCTCGGCGGCGGCGCCAGCAGCTCCCTGGACAACGCGGTGGCCAACTCCATCAACTCGGGGGTCACGTACGCGGTGGCGGCCGGCAACTCCAGCGCCAACGCCTGCAACTACTCGCCGGCCCGGGTCGCCACCGCGCTCACCGTGGGCGCCACCACCAGCAGCGACGCCCGCGCGTCGTACTCGAACTACGGCTCCTGCCTGGACATCTTCGCGCCGGGGTCGAGCATCACCTCGGCGTGGCGGACCAGCGACACCGCCACCAACACGATCAGCGGCACCTCGATGGCCTCTCCGCACGTGGCCGGTGCGGCGGCGCTGGTCCTCTCGGCGAACCCGTCGTACTCGCCGTCGCAGGTGGCGAGCTACCTCACCACCAACGCCACCACTGGCAAGGTGACCAGCCCGGGCAGCGGCTCGCCGAACCGGCTGCTCTTCGTCAGCTGACCTGACCCGGACGGGCGCGGCCCGGTGGACACCACCCCTGTCCACCGGGCCGCGCTCCGTCGTGCGGCGGGCGGTCAGCCCACCGGGTGGACGGGACGCGGAGCCGGTCCGGCGACCGGGGCGGGTACCGGCTGCGCCGGCCAGGCCCGGGCCGCCCCCTCGACCCGGACCGCCACCTCGGCGCCGACCGGGGCGGGTTCGTGCTCGTCCCAGACCCGGGCGGTGACCCGGGTGCCGTCGGCGAGCCGCAGGGCGACCAGCGCGTCGTGGCCGTGGAAGTCGTGCCGCAGCACCGTCGCGGTGACCGCGTCGACGCCCCCGGCGGGTGCCAGGCGGAGCTGCTCGGGTCGGACCAGCACGGTCACCGGCCCGTCCGCGGGTGCGCCGGTGATCGGCAGGGCGCCCAGCGGGGTGCGCGCGACACCGGCGGAGGCCACCGCCGGCAGGAGCACCGCGTCGCCGACGAACCCGGCCACCCACTGGTCGGCCGGTTCCCGGTAGAGCGCCGTGGGGGAGGCGGCCTGCACCACCCGGCCGGAGCGCAGCACCACCACCCGGTCCGCCACCGACAGCGCTTCGCCCTGGTCGTGGGTGACCAGCACGGCGGTCGCCCCGTCGGCGCGCAGCGCCTCCCGGATGTCGTGCCGCAGGCCCGCGCGCAGCCCGGCGTCGAGTGCGCTGAACGGCTCGTCCAGCAGCACCAGCGAGGGGCGCGGGGCGAGCGCCCGGGCCACCGCGACCCGCTGCTGCTGGCCGCCGGAGAGCTGGTGCGGCATCCGGTCGCCGTACCCGGCCAGCCCGACCAGGGCCAGCACCTCGTCCACCCGGTCGCCGCGGCGGGCCGCCCGGTCCAGGCCGTACGCGATGTTCGCGGCGACGCTCAGGTGCGGGAAGAGCGCGCCCTCCTGCGGCACCACGGCGATCCGGCGCCGGTGTGCCGGCAGGTGGCGGCCGGGTCCGGCCACCTCGCGCCCGTCCACCCGGACCGTGCCGGCGTCGAGCCGTTCGAAACCGGCGAGGCAGCGCAGCAGGGTGGTCTTGCCGCAGCCCGACGGGCCGAGCACGGCGGTCAGCCCGCCGGCCGGGACGGTCAGGTCCACCCCGTCCAGCGCGGTCACCGGGCCGTACCGCTTGACGACCCCGGTCAGCACGACCTCGCTCATCGGTCCTCCTTGTCGAGCAGGCCACCGCGGGCGACCAGCCACCAGGTGGGCAGCGCGGAGATGACGACCAGCAGCGCCGCGTACGGGGCGGCGGCCGCGTACGCCCCGACCGACGTCGCCGTCCACAGTTCGGTGGCGAGCGTGTCGGTGCCGGTGGGGCGCAGCAGCAGGGTGGCCGGGAGTTCCTTCATGCCGGTGAGGAAGACCAGCGCCGCGCCGGCACCGATGCCGGGCAGGGTGAGCGGCAGGGTGACGGTGCGCAGCACCTCCAGCGGCCCGCGTCCCAGTGAGCGGGCCACCTCCTCCAGCCCGGGCGGGGCCTGGGCGGCGGCCCCGGCCACCGCGCCCACGGCCAGCGGCAGGAAGAGCGTGGCGTAGGCGAGCGCCAGCAGCCAGGTGCTCTGGTAGAGCGGGTACGCCACGGTGATCCCGAAGAAGATCAGCGAGAGCCCGATCACCACGCCGGGCAGCGCGTGCGCCAGGTAGGCGAGCCGGTCCAGCAGGGTGGCCAGCGGCCCCGGCGCCCGGGCGGTGAGCAGCCCCAGCGGCAGGGCCAGCAGCATGGTCAGGGCGGCGCCGGCCAGCGACAGCCAGAGCGAGTTGCCGGCGGCGGCGGCCACCTCGGCCAGCGCGCCGGGGCGGGACACCCCGTCGACCAGCCGGCGGCCCAGGCTGACGGCGGGTACGCCGAGGGCCAGCGCGGCGACGGCGAGCAGGGCGGCCAGCGCCGGCCAGCGGGCCGCGCCGAGCCGTACCCGGGCGGCGGGAAG
>NZ_JBAKHO010000073.1:0-21486 GCF_036902735.1 Micromonospora lacuserhaii
CTTGGCCGCTCGCCGCCGACCGGGGCACCGGCCCGCCGGTGGCCGGCGCCGTCGCCGCTGCCCGGCAGCCGACCCGGCCCCTCGCCCGGGCGGGTTGCGTAGGGCGCGCCGGTCCGGTGGCCGTCGTCGGCCGCGTCTGTCGGCGCGCATCGGGTGCCGTCACCGGCCGGTACGCCGCCGGGCGCCGCCGGGCGGATCCACGGCCGGTACGGGACCGACCCACCCCCGGGGCCGTCCGGGTCGGCCCCTGCCGCCTGCGCCCTGGTGGCGACGGAGTCGTCCTTTGCCGTCGAACCGTCCACATGCTGCTTGGACCCGGCGGCCGACCCGGCCCGGTCGAACCGGCGCCACCATCGTCCTGGCGAGTCGCCGGCCGGTCGACCATTCCCCGACGTTCCGCCGTCGGCACGTCGGGCACCGGAGTCCGGGGTGCCCGTCCACCCTGCCCCGCCCGGCCGGGCCGCTCCGCCCCGAAGGGACCGGCGTCGCCGACCCCCTCCGGCCGCCGTCGCAGCGTCCGGTTCGGTCGACCCGTCGTCGGGCCGGGCCGGGTCGGCCGGTGGCCGGCCTCCGGCGTGACCGGCGGTGGCGGCGGACCGCTCCGGGCGTACCCCGGGAGGTTCGGGGTCGGGCGGGAAGCCGCCGGGGTCGGCCGGCGGCAGGTCGAGGTCACGCAGCAGGCCGGGCGCGTGCGCGGCGACCAGCCGCAGCCAGTGCTCCGGGGGCTGCCCGGGACGGCGCGGTGGGTCGGCCGGCGCCTCGGCGTCGGTCGAACGGTCGACGGCGTCGGCGGCCGCCCGCAGCCGCCGGGCCAGCCAGCTACGCGGTCGTGGGCGCGGCGGCGGCACTGCCCGGCTCCAGCTCCAGACCCTCGTACGCGAGGGTGAGCGCCACGATCGCAATTTCCTGGGAGAGGGTGTGCAGGTGCGCGCCCTGCCAGCGCATCGGCCACGCGTTGATCAGGTTCCAGCGCAGCACCTCGGTCGTGCCGGCGGCATCAAGCAGCACCACCGAGACGTTGCGCCGGCTGACCGTCCCCTTGACCGCCGTGTGCACCCAGTCCCACAGTTCCCGGGACGGGGTCAGGCCGAAGTGCAGGGTCACCGGGGAGTAGTCGACCTGGCCGGGCACCGCCCGGATCCGGTCGTTGCCGGCCTCCCGGTACGGCAGCCGGGCGATGTTCATCTCCAGGCCGCTGACCTCGGTGAAGTGGCCGTTGGTGATGCCGTTGATGAGCAGCTTGAAGTTGTACGCTCGGTACGGGTCGACCGGGGCGCCCGGCTGCGGCGTGGCCGTGGTCGGCATGGGTCAGCCTCCAATCGTCTCGGTCTCGGTGCCGCCGGCCCACTGGCTCAGCTTGAACACCACGAACTCCGCGGGCTTGACCACCGCGATGCCGATGTGCGCGACCACCATGCCGGCGTCGCGGACGTCGGCCGGGTTGGTCTCCTCGTCGCACTTGACGAAGAACGCCTCCTCGGGCGTACGCCCGAGGAGGGCGCCGTCGCGCCAGACCCGGGTGAGAAAGGCGCCGATGTCGCGCCGGATCGAGCGCCAGAGCGAGAAGTCGTTCGGCTCGAACACCATCCACCGGGTGCCGTTGGCGATCGCCTGTTCGATGGCGATCGACAGCCGCCGCACGTTGAGGTAGCGCCACTCGCTGGCCTCGGCGGCGAGGGTGCGCGCCCCCCAGACCCGGATGCCCTCGCCGGCGAAGTAGCGGATCACGTTGACGCCCCGGGGGTTGAGCACGTCGTGCTCGGGGCGGGTGACCAGGTACTCCAGGTCGACGGCGCCGCGTACCGGCTCGTTGGCGGGGGCCTTGTGCACCCCGCGCAGCGCGTCGGTGCGGGCCCAGATGCCGGCCATGTGCCCGCTCGGCGGGGTCGGCACCAGCTCGCCGCTGAGCGGGTCGCGCACCCGCAGCCAGGGGAAGTAGCAGGCGCCGAAGTCGGACTGCCGGGGCCGGTACGCCGCCGGGGCGTCGTCGTCGGTCGGCTTCGCCGGGGTGTCCGCCGGCTTCGGCGTACCGTCGGCGGGTTTGCCGTCGGCGGCGCGGGGCGGGCGGGCGGAGCCGGGGGTGGCGACCCGGGTGAGCCCGGAGATGTCCTCGATGCCCGGCGGCGGGTCGCAGATGGCCACCATGGTGCGCAGCCGCTCGGCCATGCTGAGCAGCGCCTCGTGCGAGACGGGATCGTGGAAGCCGGGCGCGGCGAGGATGGCGATCTCGTCCACCGCCTCCAGCAGCTGCAGGCCGGTACGGCGCTGCCCGCCGCCGGTGAGCTGCCCGCCCTCGCCGACGTTGACCACCCAGCACCGGGTGCCGCCGTTGTCCAAAAAGCCGAAGACCGCCCGGGCGAGCGGGGTGCTCTCCAGGTGTTCCCCGTCGGCGTAGAGCCGCAGGAACTCCGACCAGCTGTTCACGGCCAGGGCCCGGTCGACGTGCGCGGTCCGGTCCGGGGCGACCCCGACGAAGGCCGCGGTGCTGGTGCCGACCGCCCCGATCGGGCGGGCGCCACTGGGCACCTCCTCGACGTAGATGCCGGGGGAGAAGTAGTTGGGCATCGGTCCTCCTGTGGCGCGGGACGGTCAGCGGGCCGGGGGTTCGCAGACGATGACGATGTCGAGCTCGCCGGGGTCGACCTCGGCGGTGAGGGTGCGGCCGCGGCCGACCAGGCGCAGCCGCACCGGCCGGTCGGGCTGCTCCGGGTCGTGCGGCACGCCGGCGATCCGGAACCGGCCGGCGGCGTCGGTGTGCGTGGCGTACGGGGTGCCGACCAGCTCCACCCGCATCGCGGCGAGTGGCTGCTCCTCCGGGCCGACCACCCGGCCGTCCAGGTCGCGCATGGCCAGCTGCCGCAGCCGCAGCGGGCGCAGCACCGGCGGCGCGGCCGGCAGCGGCCGGGCCACCTGCGCCGGCACGTCGATCAGCAGCGCCGGCCGGGGCGGCACGCCGAAGGCCCGCCAGAGCGCCGGGTCGCCGGCCTCCAGCACCAGCTCCGGCTCGCCCTCGGCGGCGGCCGCCGCGAGCACCCGGTCCAGCCGGGCCAGCGCCGCCGGTCCGGCCGCGCTGACCAGGTAGCGGACCGTGAAGCGGTACGGCTCCCGGGCGCCGGTGCCCCGGGTCTGCCGGGCGGGCCGCAGCGCCAGCGGCCAGAGGGTCAGCCCGGCCGTGGGCCCGCCGCCGACGGGCGGGCCGACCGGGACGTCCTCGCCCGCCGCCCCGGCCAGCCAGGCCGCCAGCTCGGCGGTGGCCGCCTCGATCGGTCCCCGCCCGTCGCCGGTCATCGCGGCGGCGTCCCCTGGATCCGGTACGCGATGGCCTCGTTCCACACGTGCGGGTAGACGCCGATCTCAAAGTACCGGGCGAAGCGGTTGATGGGGGCGTTGGTGTGGTCGTGCCAGAGCCACCAGACGGGGGCGATGGTGAACAGCGCGTAGTTCAGCGCCACCGTCGCCAGGTAGAGCGGGCCGAGCAGCCGCGCCTGGAAGATGTGCACGTCCTCGTGCCGTTGGATGCCGGAGTCGGAGCCGGCGCAGACCGTGCCGATGGTGGTGGCGTAGCGGGGGGAGACCCCCTGCACCACGTTGACCCGGCAGCTCTGCGCCGAGGTGGCCCGGTCCAGCTGGTGGCCGAAGACCAGGTGCGCGGCGAGGTAGAGCGCCCCGGCGACCGTGTTCAGCAGGCTCCAGGTGTGGTCTACCACGAAGAGCAGGACTCCTCGGGTGTCCGGGCCGTAGACCCGGGCCGAGGCGATCGCCCAGCCGAAGGGCACGCCGACCAGCAGGCCGACGACCGCGCCGATGACCAGGCCGAGGGTGCCGCCGGCCCAGCCGCCGAGGGCGGCGCCGAAGACGATGTGGACGACCGCGCTGATGATTCCGAAGACCATGGGGTCACCTCTCAGACCCAGGAGCGGATGTAGCGGGGCTCGCGGCCCTGCGCGAGCTGGGTGGACGACGCCTGGGTCGCCTGCCGGTTGCCCGGGGGCAGTTGGTTGACGCCGAGGGCGGCGGAGAAGATCACCAGCCCGTTGAAGAACGCGATGATCCATTTTTCCGCGCCGGCGTCGCCGGCGAAGGCCGCGGTCAGGTACGACAGCGCGAGCGCGATGCCGAGGGCGATCCACTTGCGGGCCTTGTCGCCGGTGGGGCCGAGCAGGCCGCCGATGACGTTGGCGGCCAGCAGGGTGGCGGCGCTGGCGCCGGTGAGGCTGCCCAGGGCGGACCAGGTGTAGAGATCGTTCACGGCGATCTCCCTTCGGGGGTCGGGCCGGTGGGCCCGGTGCCGGGAGCGCCGCCGCGACCGCGCCGGCGCAGGACGAGGACGCCGGCGACCGCGGCCAGCAGCAACAGGACGACGACGGCGCCGACGATCGCCCACCAGCGGGTGGATCCGCCGTCGTCGGAGCCGGCGGCGACGGCGCTGGTGCTCGCGGACGGGGAGGGTTTCGGCGGCGCCTCGGCCGCCGCCCAGAGCTCGGTCGGCTTGTCGCGCTGCGCCGGGACCTTCCAGCTGACCGAGCGGCCCCTGATCGTGCCGTTGGTGCCGATCACCCGGCCGGGGAAGGTCACGGATATCTCGAACGACATCGTCTGCATGAACAACTGCTGGTTCTGCGGATTCTGCTCGGCGACTTTCCCACCGTATTTCTTCGGGTCGAGCGGCAGGCTGAACCGGTAGAGATCGTCGTCCCGGACCAGTTTCACGCTCTCGCTGGTGAAATTCTTCAGCGGGGTACGGCGGTAATTGATCTGGGCGCCGTAGTACCGGTCGTCCTGGTACAGGGTCTCCTCGCCCGCCGGCAGCGTCGGGATGTTCTCCCGCAGCTCGGCGAAGGCCGCTCCCACGTTCTTGTTTCTGCTGCTCAGCAGGCTCTTCTCGGCGGTCAGCAGCAGTTGGCCGTCGATCGTGTCGTCGGCGTTGACGGTCAGCCCGAGGTTCAGCTGCATGCACCCGGTGAGCAGCGCCACCAGGGCCAGACACAGCGCGACCCGGAATGCCCTGTCGCGTACGTGCCCGGTAATCATGCGCACAGTGTGTGCCGTCGGATTCACGGCGAGCAGTCAGCGATCAGTCACAACGGTGTCTCCGATCTTACCGATCCACTCTCCCTTTCGGCCGAGCCCGGAAAATGGAAGCGGCGGATATTCTGGAAGGTTGCCCCGGAGCAATTCTTTTCCCCTGTGCGGGGGAGGTCGGGAGGGTCCGGTCGCGGGCAGGATGGGGCGGGCCGACGACCGTCCCGAGGAGACCGATGACCCCCGCCCAGCGAGACCTGCCGAAGATCGAACTCCACGTGCACCTGGAGGGCGCCGTCCGGGCGGGACTGCTCGCCGAGATCGCCCGCGGCCACGGCGTCGTCGCGCCGCCGGACGGCCCGTACGCCTTCGCCGACCTGTACGAGTTCATCGCCGCCTGGAACGCGCGGACCGAGTGCCTGCGCGCGCCGGACGACTACCGGCGCGGCCTGCTGGCGTACGCGGCGGAGGCCGCCGGGCACGGCGCGGTCTACCTGGAGCCGGTGGTGGACGCCGAGGAGCGGCTCGGCGGCCCGTCCGGGTGGGCCGACGTGCTGGCGGCCTGCGTCGATGCCGCCGCCGAGGCGCGGGACCGGTTCGGGGTCGCGATCGGACTGACCCCGCAGGTCTTCCGGGGCCAGGACGTCACCGTGGCCGAGGAGGCCGCCCGGGTGGCGACCCGCTTCGTCGGCCGGGGAGTGGTCGGGTTCGGGCTCGCCGGCGCGGAGGGGCGGTACCCCACCGCCCCGTACGCCCGGACGGTGCGGATCGCCGCCGAGGGCGGGCTGCCGTTCGTCCCGCACGCCGGGGAGGCGGCCGGGCCGGAGGCCGTCCGCGAGGTGCTGGCGATGGGGGCGGTCCGGATCCGCCACGGGGTACGCGCCGTCGACGATCCCGACCTGGTCGCCGAGCTGGTCGACCGGGGGACGGTGCTGGACGTGACCCCCACGTCCAACCTGCGCCTCGGGGTCGCCGCCCCGGACCGCCCGCACCCGGTGGCCCGGCTCGCCGCGGCGGGGGTGCACTGTTCGGTCTCCACCGACGACCCGGCGATCTTCGACATCACCCTGGCCGGCGAGTACGAGGTCGCGGCGAGGCTCGGCATCGACGCTGCGGCGGCGTACCGGGCGGGGCTGGCCGGGGCGCTCTGCGACGCGACGACCCGGGGCCGGCTGGCCGACCTCGGCACGCTGGCGTACGGGGCGGGGGTGGCCGCACCGGTGCTGGACCGGCCCGGTGCGGTGCGGTGGGACCGTCCCTGAGGGACCGCGCCGGCAGCCCGCCGCCGCTAGGCTGACCGCGTGCATTCCGTCTCCTGCGTGCTGCTGGTCGACCCCGCGGGCCGGCTGCTGCTGCAGCTGCGCGACGAACACGCGCCGCACCACCCGAACGTCTGGGGGCTGCCCGGCGGCCACGGCGAGCCGGGGGAGACCGCCGAGCAGGCCGCGCTGCGCGAGCTGTACGAGGAGACCGGGCTCCTCCCCGAGGCTCCGCTGCGGCCGTGGGCCGTGCAGGAGCTGCCCGAGCTGGACCGGGTCAAGCACTACTTCTGGGCACCCACCCGGGCCCGGCAGGAGGACGTGGTGCTCGGCGAGGGCGCGGCGATCGTCTTCGTCCCCGGCGACCAGGTGCTCGACGGCCGCCCGTTCACGCCGGGCACGGTCGAGGTGCTGACCCGCTTCCTCGCCTCGGCCGACTACACCGGCCTGGTCGCGGCCCGCCGCTGATCGACCGCCGCGGCTCGCCGCGCAGGTCGCTCAACCCCGGGGTGGGTGCCAGTCGGCGTACCGGGCCGCCTGGCGCAGGGCCACCCGGGACGGAGTGAGCCGGACCATGGTGTCGCGCAGGGCGACCGCCACGGGGTGGCGCAGCCGCTGGCCGTACCGGCCGATCCGGTCGGACGCCCGGGCCACCTCCTGGCTGCGCGGGCGGCGCTCCCGGTCGTACCGGGCGAGCGCGGCGTCGAGGTCGGTCGGCCCGCCGGTGCAGGCCACGCCGAGCGTCACCGCGTCCTCGATCGCCTGACCCGCACCCTGACCGAGGTACGGGGTCATCGCGTGGGCCGCGTCGCCGAGCAGCGCCACCCGGCCACGCACGTACGACGGCAGCGGGGCGGCCAGGTGGTGGAGGTCGTGCCGCAGCACATCCTCGGGCCGGGTGGCGGCGAGCAGGGCCGGGATCGGGTCGTGCCAGTCGCCGAAGCGCTCGCGGACGGCGGCCAGCTCGTCGGCCGCCCGGCCGCCCGGCGGGGCGTTGACCGCGGCGTACCAGTAGACCTGGTCGGGTCCGAGCGGCACCATGCCGAACTCGGCGCCCGGCCCCCAGCTCACCGCCATCGGCAGCGGCCCGGTCCAGCGGATCGCCGCCCGCCAGGCGGTCGCCCCGGCGTAGGCGGGCGGCGGCAGCTCCGGCCAGAGTCGGGAGCGCAGCACCGAGCGCAGGCCGTCGGCGCCGACCACCAGGTCGGCGGCCAGTTCGGCCGGCCTGCCGTGCCGGCGGTGGTGGACCCGCGCGCCGTCCGGGCCGGACGTCACGTCGACCACCTCGGCGTCCGTGTGCAGTGCGGCGGCCGGGAGGGCGTCACGCAGGATGCCGTGCACGGCGGCCCGGTGGATGCCGAGCGCCGTGCTGCCGAGCTGCCTGGTCATCTCCGCGGCGTCCACCCGGGACAGCCAGCGCCCGCTGCGGGTCCGCAACCCACCCGGGGCCTCGGCGCGGCCGTGTGCCCGGACGGCCGCCCCGACGCCGAGCGCGTCCAACCCGCGCAGCGCGTTGGCCATCAGGGTCAGCCCGGCGCCCAGCTCGCGCAGCTCGGGTGCGCGTTCCAGCACGGTGACCCGCCAACCCACCCGGTGCAGGGCGAGGGCGGCGGCGAGGCCGCCGATCCCGCCGCCGACGACGACCGCGTGTCCGTCCATCCCATCCACCTTTCTACAGCTGTAGAAGTTCATACTACGCCTGTAGAGCCAACTCGAGGGGGACGCGGATGACCGGTCGACCGGCCCGGGTGGCGCTGCTGGCCGACGCGGCGATCGACCTGCTCGCCGAGGGTGGGATGCGGGCACTGACGCATCGGGCGGTCGACACCCGCGCCGGGGTGCCGCTCGGCACCACCTCCGCGTATCTGCGTACCCGGCAGGCCCTGATCGAGGCGGTGGTGCGGCGCCTGGCCGACCTGGACCGGGCCGACATGGCCGACCGCGCGCTGCTCACCGACCAGCCACCGCCGGGCCCGCCCCCACGACTGGCACCGGCCGATCTCGACCGGCTCGCCGCCGGCAGCGCGGAGGTGCTCGACCGCTGGCTCACCACCGGCCGGCACCGGACCCTGGCCCGGTACGCCTGCCTGCTGGAGGCCGTGCACCGTCCCGAGCT
Source organism: Micromonospora lacuserhaii (assembly GCF_036902735.1). NCBI lineage: Bacteria > Bacillati > Actinomycetota > Actinomycetes > Micromonosporales > Micromonosporaceae > Micromonospora > Micromonospora lacuserhaii. The sequence continues at coordinate 8,398 of NZ_JBAKHO010000073.1, forward strand.
GCGGCGCATCCTCGAGCACGGCACGGTGCTGCGGGAGCAGGCCCGCGCGCTGCTGGCCGCTGCGGGCGCGCCGGATCCGCGCCGGCAGGGCGACCAGTTCGTCGCCTGCATCGACGGGCTGCTCTTCGACCGGCTGGTCGGCGCCGGGGCGCTCAGCGCGCCCGTCCCCGGCAGCCCGGAAAGCCGGGAGGACCTGCGGTCGGCCGTGCGGACCCTGCTGCGCGCGTTCACCGGCGCGTGAGCGTCGACGCGCTCAGCTCGCCGGCACGCGGGCCCGGTACTCGCGCGGACTGAGCCCGCGCACCCGGCGGAAGGCGGTACTCAGCGCGAACGCGCTGCCGTAGCCCACCTGCCGGGCCACCGCGCCCAGGGTGGCCTCCGGCTCGCGCAGCAGGTCCGCCGCGAGACTCAGCCGCCAGCCGGTGAGGAAGGCCATCGGTGGTTCACCGACCAGGTCGGTGAAGCGGCGGGCCAGCGCCGCCCGGGACACCCCGACCTCGGCGGCGAGGGCGGCCACCGTCCACGGCCGGGCCGGGTCGTTGCGCAGCAGCCGCAGCGCCGGGCCGACCACCGGGTCGCCGGCCGCCGCGTACCAGGCGGGGGCCGTGCCGGGCCGGTCGAACCAGTTGCGCAGGGCGGCGATCAGCAGCAGGTCGAGCAGCCGGTCCAGGACGGCCTCCTGGCCGGGGGAGTCGCGCACCACCTCGTCGGCGAGCAGCCCGACCAGCGGGCTGTGCCAGTCGTCCGCGCGGACCACCAGCAGCGCCGGCAGCGCGCCCAGCAGCCGCCGGCTGATCTCGCCGGCCAGCTGGTACGTCCCGGTCAGCAGCACGGTGTCGCCCGGCGCCCCGGTGCCCCAGGTGCGCACGCCCAGTGCCCGGGTCGCGGCCAGCGGCTCGCCGCGCAGCGTGGTGCAGCGCTGGCCGGGATGGATCACCACCTGCGGCGGGGTGGCCGGGTCGTCGGCGACGGTGTACGCGTCCGGCCCGCGCAGCACCGCCACGTCCCCCGGGCGCAGCGGCTCGGCCGGCCCCTCGTCCGGCACCACCCAGGCGGCGCCCCGGACCACCGCGACCACGGTCAGCGGCGCGCGGTCCTCGATGCGCAGCGCGAACGGCGGGTCCAGCAGCGAGCGGAGCAGGAACGCGCCCCGCGCGCGCGGCCCGTCGAGGAGCCCGGTGAGCGGATCCACACGTCCGACCGTAGACGCTCACGCATGGGTGAGCCACCCACAGCCGTTCAGCGTCTCACCGCGGCCCGGACTACGGCCGCGCCGGGTGCGCGCCCGGGGTCGGGCTACGGTGGGGTCCGGTCCGGGCGGGTGGAGGAGGCGGCATGGTCCGGTGGAGCTGGTTCGCCGAGTCCGCCGGCCGGCTGCGGCAGGGTTGGCTGCCGGTGGTGGAGACGACCCTCGCGGCGACCGTCGCCTGGCTCCTGGCCAGCCGGTTGGTCGGGCACCCGCAGCCGTTCTTCGCCCCGGCCGCCGCGCTGATCGTCCTCGGCCAGGCCCGCGGGCAACGGGTCCGCCGGGCGGTCGAGGTGGTCCTCGGCGTGGCCGCCGGTGTCCTCGTCGCCGACCTGGTGGTCCAGGCCCTCGGGCCGCAGTCCACCTGGACGGTCTTCACCGTCATCCTGCTGACCATCGCCCTCGCCGTGGCGGTCGGTGCGAGCACCGTGTCCGTGGTGCAGGCCGCGGTCTCCGCCCTCTACCTGGTGGTGGTCTCGCCGCCGACCGAGTCGCTGGTGCCGTTCCGGTTCGTCGACGCGCTGATCGGTGGTGGGGTGGCGGTGGTGGCGAGTCAGTTGATCGACGTCCGGCGGCCGCTCGCCCCGCTGGTCGCCGAGTTCCGGCGGACCTTCGACGGGCTGGCCGACACGCTCGAGGAGGTCGCCACCGCGCTCGACGAGCACGACGAGGCGGCCGCCCTGGCCGCGCTGGAGCAGGCCCGCCGGCTCGACGCCGGAGTGGAGCGGCTGCGCGGCGCCGTCCTCGCGGCCGGTGAGGCGGTCCGGCTCAATGTCCGGCGTCGTCGGCACCTCGGCCGGCTGCGCACGGTCGACGCCTCGATCGGCCAGCTCGACTACGCGGTCCGCAACGTGCGGGTGCTCGCTCGGGCCGGGGTCACCCTCAGCCGGTTGCCCACCCCCGTGCCGCCGGACCTCGGCGCGGCGCTGCGCTCTCTCGCCGAGGCGGTCCGGGCCGCCGGGGTGGCGCTCGCCAACGACCTGGAGGGCGCGGAGGAGGCCGGCGATGCCGCTGCCGGTCGCGCCGACACCGCGGCCCTGGAGGCGGTCCGGATCGCCGGGCGGCTCTTCGCCCCGGCGCAGACCCTGCCGTTGGTGATGATCGTGGGGCAGATCCGGGCCACCGCCATCGACCTGCTCCGCGGCGTACGCGGCGACGACGACGCCGCGGTGCTGGCCCGGGTGGACGAGGCGCTCGGGCTGCCCCCGATCTGACCGGGCCGGCCGGTGCCGCTCAGGCGCTGGCCCGCGCCACCAGCGTGGACGGGAAGTCGGTGACCGGGGGCACGGGGGAGCCGTGCAGCACGGCGGTGGCCGCGGCGGCGGCGATCCGGCCGACCGGGTGACTCGCCGTGGTGAGCGCGGGGGTGCTCAGGGCGGCGTGCGGAATGTCGTCGAAGCCGGCCACCGCGACGTCGCGGGGCACCCGCGCCCCGGTGTCGCGGACGCCGGCGATCACGCCCAGCGCGGTCAGGTCGCTGACCGCGAAGACCGCGTCGGTGTCCGGCCACCGGCTCAGCGCCTCGCGGGCCGCCACCCGGCCCCGCTCCGCGGTGAAGTCACCCGGCACCAGCCGGACCGGCAGCCCGGCGTCCCGCATGATCCGCCGGTAGGCGGCGACGGAGCGGCCGGCGCAGGGCAGCCAGCCCGGGCCGGTCACCATCGCGATCCGGCGGCGTCCGGTGTCGTAGAGGTGGCGGACCACCTGGTCGGCCCCGCCGGCGTTGTCCACGTCGAAGGAGGGCACCGTCCGGGAGCCGATGCCGATCGAGGCCACCCGGCCCCGAAGCGTGTCGGGGACCGCGTCGAGCAGGGCCTCGGTGGTGTTCACCAGCACCACCCCGGCCACCGCGCGGTCGTCGGCGATCCGCCGCAGCTCGTCCGGCCTGCCGAGCGGCAGCCAGTGCAGCGCCACCCCGGCGGGGTACCCCGCGCAGACCCGGGCGGCGGCGGCCACGACCCGGTCGACGTACGGGTCGTCCAGGACGGCCGCCGTCGCGCCGGAGACCGCCACGACCAGTCGTACGCCGGCCCCGCGCACCAGCGCCCGGGCCGCGAAGTTGGGCACGTACCCGAGGTGGTCCACCGCGGCCCGGACCCGGTCCCGGGCCGCGGGCGACGCGAAGCCGGTGCCCGCGACCACCCGGGAGGCGGTGGAGCGGGACACCCCGGCGAGCCGGGCGACGTCCTCAAGGGTGGCCGGGCGGTGCGGCGGGGTCATGCGATCCTCCGGATGAACGCGGCACGTGGGAGCGCTTTCGCACTGATCATGCCTTTCTTCAGCCCTTGAATGTAAGGGGCGGCACCAGCTTGTGGTGGTAGCGCTCTCAGGTGTGCGATCGTCGGGCACGTCGCCGATGAGAGGAAGCCCGTGACTTCAGCCGTCACCCAGGAGCGCACCGCCGTACCCCGCACGGTGCTCGCCGCCCGTACCGGCGTCGCGGTGGTCTTCGCCCTCAACGGCCTCGCCGTGGCCTCCTGGTTCTCCCGGGTCCCCGCCGTCCGGGAGGCCCTCGGCCTCAGCGCCGGTCGGCTCGGGCTGCTGCTGCTGGCCATGTCCGGCGGCGCGGTCCTCGCGCTGACCACCGCGGGCCTGGTCACCCAGCGCCTCGGCGCGGCCCGCACGGTGGTGCTCGCCACGGTGCTGGTGGCGGTCGGGCTCGCCGGCGTGGGCCTGGCCACCGGCGTGGCCGGCTCGCTGCCCGGCGTGGCGGTCGGCCTGTTCGCCCTCGGCTACGGCTCCGGGACCTGCGACGTGGCGATGAACGTCGAGGGCGCGGCGGTCGAGAAACGACTCGGCCGGACGATCATGCCCCGCTTCCACGCCGCCTGGAGCCTGGGTTCGGTGGCCGGCGCCGGGCTCGGCGCCGGCGCCGCCCGGCTCGGCGTGCCGGTCGCCGCCCATCTGGCGGTGCTGGCCGCGGTGGTGCTCGGCGGCACGGTGCTCGGCGCCCGCGCGTTCCTCCCCGCCCGGCCCACCGGAACGACGGCCGACGGTGGCCCGGCCGCCCGGCACGGCGGCCTGCTCGCCGCCTGGCGCGAGCCGCGCACCCTGCTCGTCGGCCTGCTCGTCCTGATCATGGCGTTCACCGAGGGCAGCGCCAACGACTGGCTCGCGGTGGCCTTCGTCGACGGGTACGGGGCCAGCGAGGCCGTCGGCGCCGCCGTCTTCGGCGTCTTCGTCGCCGGCATGACGATCGGGCGGACCGTGGGCACCGTCGCCATCGACCGGTGGGGCAGGGTGCGGGTGCTGCTCGCCACCATCCTGCTCGCCGCCGCCGGCGCGAGCCTCGCGGTGCTGGCCGGCTCCGGGCCGGTGGCGATCGTCGGGGTGGTGCTCTGGGGGCTCGGCGCGTCGCTGGGCTTCCCGGTCGGGATGAGCGCCGCCGCCGACGACGAGGAGCGGGCGCCCGCCCGGGTGAGCGTGGTCGCGACGATCGGCTACACGTCGTTCCTGGCCGGGCCGCCGCTGCTGGGGCTGCTCGGCGACCGGGTCGGGATCCTGCCCGCGCTGCTGGTGGTGCCGCTGCTGCTGATCCCGACGCTGGCGCTGGTGCCGGTGACCCGCCCGCCGGCGGACCGCTCCAGCACATAGAACATATCGCCGGCCGGCGGTTTGCGGTATCGGGCGCGCGACCGACTGCGCGGCGAGCCGCGGCTGGCTACGGTCGCCGGATGCCAACCGAGGAGATCACCGCGTCCGCCGCGGGCAGCTGGACCCTGGGCGACCGGACCGTACGCCGGATGGGCTTCGGCTCCATGCGGATCACCGCCCACCCCGACACCGATCGCGCGATCCGGGTGCTCCGCCGGGCCGTGGACCTCGGTGTCGACCACATCGACACCGCCGCCTTCTACGTCTCGCCGGGCGGCACGCTCAACGTCGGGACCGGCCCGGCCCGGTACGCCACGGAACTGATCCGCGCCGCGCTCGCCCCGTACCCGGACGACCTGGTGATCGCCACCAAGGTCGGCTTCGCGTACGACCCGGAGACCGGGCTCACCATCGCGGCCAGCCCGGCCCAGCTCCGCGCCCAGGTGCAGGAGAACCTGCGTCGGCTCGGCCGCGACCAGCTCGATCTGGTGAACCTGCGGATCGTGAAGCGGCCGGGCCGGGATTCCATCGCCGAGTCCTTCGGCGCCCTCGCCGAGCTGCGCCGGGAGGGGCTGATCCGGCACCTGGGCCTGTCCAACGTCCGCCTCGACCATCTCGACGAGGCACAGGCCATCGCCCCGGTGGTCAGCGTGCAGAACAACTACGCCATCGACAACCGGGGCGACCAGGACGCGCTGCTGCGCGAGTGCGGCGCGCGGGGGGTCGCGTTCGTGCCCTTCTTCGCCCTGGCGGGGGCCAACCGGGAGGGTGGCGCCCACACCGACCACGGCGCGGCCGTCCGCGCCGTCGCCGCCGCGCACGGCGCCACCCCTCAGCAGGTACGCCTCGCCTGGACCCTGCACCAGGGGCCGCACGTGCTGGCCATCCCCGGCACCGGTGACCCGGACCACGTGGCGCAGAACGTGGCGGCCGGCGCGCTGCGGCTGACCGCCGAGGAGCTGAGGACGCTCGGCTGACCGGCGCCGCCCAGCCGGCTGTCATCGGCCTCGCAGCCCGCTGCCAGGAACGGGTGGTGCACTGGAGGGCACGCCGAGGAGAGGAGCGGGCAGATGGGCTGGTTCAGCCGGCGTTCCCGGACCGCCGTGGGCACCCCGACGAAGCTCGACCGGGAGGCCAACCGGGACGACCTGGCCGCGCTGGAGGAGTTCGTGACCAGCCGGCAGGGAGTGGAGTTCTACCTGGAGCCGGAGACCACCGCCACCGACACCACCGTCGCCGCGATCGCCCACGACGGCGAGTGGATCCGCCGCCGCACCGGCTCGCCGCAGGCGGCGGCGAAGCTGGCCAACCGGTACGCGGTGCCGCTCTACGAGGCGGCGAGGACCGGTTACCCGGAGCGGATGCGGGCCTGGAATCGCGCGCATCCGGAGCGCCGGGCCCGCTGACCGGCTCACAGGGCGGCGCGGGCCTCGGCGAGGGTGAGCGGGTCGTCGTGGCTGGAGACGTACCAGTGCACGTCGTCGTCGAGAAGGCGGCGGGCCAGCGCGAGGTCGGGGCCGTCGTCGGGCTCGCGCAGGTGCGCGGGCGGTGGGTAGTAGCAGTCGCCGAGCAGCAGGACGCCGGAGTCCGGCACCAGCACCACGGTGGAGTCGGGGGCGTGGGCGCCGCCGATGTGCCGGAGCCGGACGCCGGCGGGCAGCTCCAGCTCGTCGGTGAAGGTGCGGGTCGGCGGCAGCACCGCGAAGTCGTCCCAGGAGTCCATCGCCAGGGCCCGGGCCCGGACGCTGTGCCCCAGGCGGGGGTTGGTCCGGGCCAGCTCCCGCAGATATCGGTGGCTCCACGGGCGGGCCGCCTCGGCGCGCAGCAGCGGCTCCCCGGCGGCGTGGCCGACGATCTCCACCCCCGGCCAGGCGCAGGCGCCCCAGACGTGGTCCCAGTGGTGGTGGGTGTAGACCAGCCAGCGTGGCTCGGGCAGCCCGGCGGCCGTCAGTGCCGCCCGGATCTCGCGGGCGTGCCCGGGGCTCTGCCCGGCGTCGACCAGCACGCTGCCGCGCTCGTCGGTGATCAGCGCCACGCTCGGCCGGACGTTGAGCGGGTCGGGGTCGCCGGGCAGCAGCCACACCCGACCGGCGAGGTGGCGAAACGTCGGATCGATGATGGTGTCGACTCCCTCCCCGCGACGGCGGACGCTCTGCGTCCCCGCCGAAGCGTAGGCGCTCGACCGCTCGGTGACTGCCCCCACCAGCGCCGCCGCCCCGCCCCCGGCCGTGCTGAACCGGAGGCGCGGAACGCTCCCGGACCCATCGGCGGGGCGGTTCCGACGAAGAGCGGCGCGCACCGTCCGAACTGGCCGGAGGGGAGAGCGCATCGCCGCCGGTCGATGGAGGTGGACCTCCGACCGGGTTGGGGGCGACGTTGACCGGCCGTCGTTTCGTGTGGCAGAGTTCGCGGCCTGACGGCAGTGAAGGAAGCCGGTGCGATTCCGGCGCGGTCCCGCCACTGTCACCGGGGAGCGATCCCCCCTCGTGAGTCACGGCCGTGCGTGCACGGTTGGAAGGCCGGGGGTGAGCGTCGATCCGGGAGCCAGGATACTTCGGCCGTCGGGATGACCCCAGGGCGTGGACACCCGAGGAGGACCCGATGACGCGCAGCGTCTCCACCGTCGACGAGATCCGTCGTATCCGCATCGAGCGCGGCAGCGCTCCCGTGCTCGTCCGTGCCGCCGCGCCTTTGGCCGGCGGCTTCGTCGTCGCTGCCGGAGGGCCGGCCGTCGAGCCGCCGGCGCCCGCATCCGACGCGCCGGCCACCCTCGGCCGGAGTGGCCTCGCGCCCGGCTCCGCCCGCCCCGCCGTACCCCGCTGAGTTCCGCACCGCGCCGCCCGCGCCCACCGGCCCCGCGCCGGTGATCCCGGCGGTTCGCCGTACCCGCTGAACCGCGTCCGCTCCCGCTCCGCCCGCGACCGCCACCCGTGGCGGCACGGGCGTCACTCTCCGGAGTCATCCGTGCGCATCCTGCTGCTCTCCACCGCCGACACCGACCTCCTCGCCGCCCGCGCCAGCGCCGCCGACTACCGGCTGGCCAACCCGGCGCGGGTCGGCGTGGCCGCCGTGCCGGCGCTGCTCGACGGGGTGGACCTGGCCGTCGTACGGCTGCTCGGTGGCCGGCAGGCCTGGCCGGACGGCCTGGCCGCGGTGCTCGCCTCCGGCGTGCCGACGGTGGTCCTCGGCGGCGAGGCGGCGCCGGACGCCGAGCTGGTGGCGGCGTCCACGGTGGCCTCCGGGGCGGTCACCGAGGCGCTGCGCTACCTGGCCGAGGGGGGACCGGCGAACCTCACCGAGCTGGCCCGGTTCCTCTCCGACACGGTGCTGCTCACCGGCGAGGGCTTCGCCCCGCCCGCGCCCACCCCGCCGTACGGCGTCCTCGGCGACCGACCGGAGGCCGGCGGGCGGCCCACCGTGGGCATCGTCTTCTACCGGGCGCACGCGCTGGCCGGGAACACCGACTTCGTCGAGACCCTGGCCGACGCGGTCACCGCCGCCGGCGGGCGGCCGCTGCCGATCTTCTGCGGGTCGCTGCGCGGGCTCGCCCCCGGCACCGGGCCGCTCGACCTCCTCGCCCGCTGCGACGTCCTCGTCGTCACCATGCTCGCCGCCGGCGGCACCGTGGCCGCCGACGCCTCCGGCGGGGGCGACGAGGACGCCTGGGACGTCGGCGCGCTCGCCGCCCTGGACGTGCCGATCGTCCAGGCGCTCTGCCTGACCAGCACCCGGGCCCAGTGGGCCGGCAGCGACGCCGGACTGTCCCCGCTGGACGCGGCGATGCAGGTGGCCATCCCCGAGTTCGACGGCCGGATCGTCACCGTGCCGTTCTCGTTCAAGCGGATCGACGCCGACGGGCTCTCGGTCTACGAGCCCGACCCGGAGCGGGCCGCCCGGGTCGCCTCGATCGCGGTCCGCCAGGCCCGGCTGCGGCACGTGCCGAACGCCGAGAAGCGGCTCGCGGTCGTGCTCAGCTCGTACCCGACCAGGCACTCCCGGGTCGGCAACGCCGTCGGGCTGGACACCCCCGCCTCGGCGGTCCGCCTGTTCGCCGCCCTCGCCGACGCCGGGTGGTACCTCGGCGACGGCCCGCTCCCCACCGACGGCGACGCGCTGATCCACGCGCTGATCGCCGCCGGCGGGCACGACGTCGAATGGCTCACCGCGGAACAGCTCGCCGCCGCCGAGGCCCGGGTGCCGGGGGAGACCTACCGGCGCTGGTTCGCCCAGGTGCCCGCGCCGCTGCGGAAGCGGATGACCGAGCACTGGGGCCAGCCGCCCGGCGCGCTCTACACCGACGGCGGGGACGTCGTGCTGGCCGGACTGCGCTTCGGCAACGTCACCCTGCTGATCCAGCCGCCGCGCGGCTTCGGGGAGAACCCGGTCGCCATCTACCACGACCCCGACCTGCCGCCCAGCCACCACTACCTGGCCGCGTACCGCTGGCTGGCCGCGCCGGTCGCCGACGGCGGCTTCGGCGCGGACGCCGTGGTCCACCTCGGCAAGCACGGCACCCTGGAGTGGCTGCCCGGCAAGGGCCTCGGGTTGGCCGCGGACTGCGCCCCCGACGCCGTCCTCGGCGACCTGCCGCTGGTCTACCCGTTCATCGTCAACGACCCCGGCGAGGGCACCCAGGCCAAGCGCCGCGCGCACGCCGTGGTGGTCGACCACCTGGTGCCGCCGATGGCCCGCGCCGAGACGTACGGCGACTTGGCGAAACTCGAACAGCTGCTCGACGAGTACGCCACCGTGCAGGCGCTCGATCCGGCCAAGGCGCCCACCGTGCAGGCGCAGATCTGGCAGCTCGTCCGGGCCGCCGAACTCCACCACGACCTGCACACCGACGACATGCCCGCGGCCGAGGACTTCGACGACTTCGTGCTGCACCTCGACGGGTACCTCTGCGAGGTCAAGGACGTGCAGATCCGCGACGGCCTGCACATCCTCGCCGAGGCGCCCACCGGCGAGGCCCGGGTCAACCTCGTCCTCGCGGTGCTGCGCGCCCCGCAGGTCTGGGGCGGCGCCCGCGCGCTGCCCGGCCTGCGCCAGGCGCTCGCCGCCAGCGTCGGCCTCGACGAGCAGGAGCTGCTCGCCGCGCCCGGCGAGCGGGTCGCCGTGCCGGAGACGCTGACCGAGGTGGTGGACGGGCCGGCGGTCACCGCCGCCGACGCGGTCGACCTGATCGAGGCGCTCGCCCGCCGGTTGGTCGTCGGAATGGAGACCCTCGGCTGGGACGAGTCCACGGTCGACGCCGTCGTCGCGGAGGTGGCCGGCCGGCCGATCCCGGACGCCGCCGAGGTGCTGCGCTTCGCCGCCCGCGAGGTGGTGCCCCGCCTCGACCGGACCACCGACGAGATCGACCGGGTGCTCGGCGCCCTCGACGGCCGCTTCGTGCCGCCCGGGCCGTCCGGCTCGCCCACCCGGGGACTGGTCAACGTGCTCCCCACCGGCCGCAACTTCTACTCCGTCGACCCGAAGGCGATCCCCAGCCGCAACGCCTGGGACGTCGGGGTGGCGCTGGCCGACTCGCTGCTCGCCCGGCACCTCGCCGACACCGGCGAACATCCGCGCTCGGTGGGGCTGACCGTCTGGGGCACTAGCGCGATGCGGACCCAGGGCGACGACATCGCCGAGGTCCTCGCGCTGATCGGCTGCCGTCCGGTCTGGGACGACCGGTCCCGCCGGGTCACCGGCGTCGAGGTGGTGCCGCTGGCCGAGCTGGGCCGCCCCCGGGTCGACGTCACCGTCCGTATCTCCGGCTTCTTCCGGGACGCCTTCCCGCACGTCGTCGCCCTCATCGACGACGCGGTACGGCAGGTCGCCGCCCTCGACGAGCCCGCCGACGACAACTACGTCCGGGCCCATGTGGACGCCGACGTCGCCGAGCACGGCGACGAACGCCGGGCCACCGCCCGGATCTTCGGCTCCAAGCCCGGGGCGTACGGGGCGGGGCTGCTGCCGCTCATCGACGCCCGGAACTGGCGCACCGACGCCGACCTCGCCGAGGTGTACGCCGTCTGGGGCGGCTACGCGTACGGCCGGGGCCTGGACGGGCGGGAGGCGCGCGTCGACATGGAACGCTCCTTCGCCCGGATCGCGGTGGCCGCCAAGAACCAGGACACCCGCGAGCACGACATCGTCGACTCCGACGACTACTTCCAGTACCACGGCGGGATGGTGGCGATGGTCCGCCACCTCACCGGCACGGCCCCCGCCGCGTACGTGGGGGACTCGGCGATGCCGCACGACGTGCGGACCCGCACCCTCGGCGAGGAGACCCGGCGGGTGTTCCGGGCCCGGGTGGTCAACCCGCGCTGGATCGCCGCGATGCGCCGGCACGGCTACAAGGGCGCCTTCGAGCTGGCCGCGACCGTGGACTACCTCTTCGGCTACGACGCCACCGCCGGCGTCGTCGACGACTGGATGTACGAGCACCTCGCCGAGGCGTACCTCTTCGACCCGGAGACCCGGGAGTTCCTGGAGCGGGCCAACCCGTGGGCGCTGCGCGGCATCACCGAACGCCTGCTGGAAGCCGCCGACCGCGGACTCTGGGCGGCGCCCGAGCCGGCCACCCTGGACCGGCTCCGCGAGACGTACCTGGCCAGCGAGGGCGACCTGGAGGACCGGAAATGACCAGCTATCCCTTCTCCGCGGTGCTCGGCATGGACGACATGCGGCTCGCCCTGCTGCTCAACGCGGTCAGCCCGGCGATCGGCGGGGTGCTCGTGCGGGGCGAGAAGGGCACCGCCAAGTCCACCGCCGTGCGGGCCCTCGCCGGCCTGCTGCCCCCGGTCGACCGGGTGGCCGGCTGCCGGTTCGCCTGCGACCCCGCCGCGCCCGACCCGGGCTGCCCGGACGGCCCGCACCCGGCGGGCCCGCCGGCCGAGACCCGTCCGGCCCGCCTGGTCGAGCTGCCGGTCGGCGCCGCCGAGGACCGGGTGGTCGGCTCGCTGGACCTGGAGCAGGCCCTCGGTGCCGGGGTCCGCGCCTACGAGCCCGGGCTGCTCGCCACCGCGCACCGCGGCCTGCTCTACGTCGACGAGGTCAACCTGCTCCACGACCACCTGGTCGACCTGCTCCTGGACGCCGCCGCGATGGGCCGCTGCCACGTCGAGCGGGAGGGCGTCTCGGTCAGCCACGCCGCCCGGTTCCTGCTGGTCGGCACGATGAACCCGGAGGAGGGGGAGCTGCGTCCGCAGCTGCTCGACCGGTTCGGGCTCACCGTCGAGGTGGCCGCCAGCCGTGACCCGGCCGTCCGGGTCGAGGTGGTCCGCCGCCGGCTGGCCGCCGACGCCGACCCGGCCGGCTTCGCCGCCCGCTGGGCCGACGCCGACGCCGAGGTGGCCGGCCGGGTCGCCACCGCCCGCCGCCGGGTCGACGGGGTACGGCTGCCCGACGCCGCGTTGCGGCAGATCGCCGAGGTCTGCGCCGCGTTCGACGTGGACGGCATGCGCGCCGACATCGTCACGGCCCGCACCGCGGTGGCGCACGCCGCCTGGGCGGGTCGGGACCGGGTCACCGCCGCCGACGTCCGGGTGGCCGCCCGGCTCGCCCTGCCGCACCGGCGCCGCCGCGACCCCTTCGACACCCCGGGGCTGGACGAGAAGGTGCTGGACGAGGCGCTGCACCGGGCCCAGGAGGCGCATCCCGACGAGGACCCGCCGGACGACGACCCGTCCGGTGGTGGGCCGGACGGTGGCGGGCCGGCCGGCGGCCCCGGTGGCGGTGATCCCGCCGGCGGACCGGCCGGCGGGGCGGACGCCGACCAGTGCCCCGGTGGACCCGAGCGGTCCGGCGGGGCCGGGTCCCCGGGACCGTCGCGGGCACACACCGGACCGGAAGCCGCTCCGGCCGACGGTCGGGCCGGTCGGGACGGCAGCGGCGACGGTGGCTCGTCCGGCGAGGGCGGGCCGGACGGCACCCCCGAAGCCTGGTCGGCCAGCGGCGACGGCGGCTGGCCGGACCGGGCCGGCGACCGCTCCGGCGCGGACCGCGACGGCAGGCCCGACGGCGGGCCCGATGGCAGGCCCGACGGGCGGGCCGGCCGCCCGGGCGACCCGACCGGGGACCGGACGACCGGCGGGCAGCCGGTGGCCGTACCCCGGGATGGGTTGAAGGCCCGACTGCTCACCGCGCCCGGCGTCGGCGAGGGCGTGCCCGGGCGGCGGTCCCGGGCGCGGACCGGGCGGGGCCGGACCACCGGGTCCCGGGTCCCCGCCGGGCGGCCCGGCGCGCTGCACCTGCCGGCG
>NZ_JBAKHO010000074.1:0-20135 GCF_036902735.1 Micromonospora lacuserhaii
GGTCGGCGCCGGCGCCGACCAGGCCGGGCCGGCGGCGGTCGGCGCGGTCGGCGCCCCGGCCGGCTCGGTCGGCCCGGGGCGGGGCGACGGGGCAGCTTCCTCGGTCATGCCTCGATCCTGCTGCGTGGCCCGCCCGAGCGTCCTCAGGACCCGACCCTGACGCCACCCTGAGATCCGGACGCCCCCGAAGTCGGGGGCGTCCCCGTGGTCGCACGGCTCCGTCCCGTGTGACGATCGGAACCGGCGTCGACACGCACCGTTCGCGCGCCGTCCCGTCCGTGAGCAGGGAGCCTCCGATCAGCACCGTGACCCCGCCGCCCCGCCTCTACCGGGCGCCCGAGCACCGGATGGCCGCCGGTGTGGCGGCCGGCATCGCCGACCACCTCGGCATCTCGGTGCTGCGGGTCCGGGTCGCCTTCATGGTCCTGCTCGGCCTCAGCGGGCTGGGACTGCTGCTCTACGCCGCGTTCTGGGCGGTGGTGCCGCTGCGTCCCGGCGACACCAGCACGCCGGCCCGCCGGGACCTGGCCCAACTGCTGCCGTTCGTGCTGATCGGCCTCGGCGTGCTGCTGGTGCAGGTGCTGGTCTTCGACTCCGTCGGCGCGACCGGCACCGCCGGCTGGCTGGTGGCGATCATCGCGGTCGGGGCCGGGGTGATCTGGCACCAGTCCGGGCCGGAGCGCCGCCGGCAGTGGGGCGAGTCGCTGCCGGTGCCGTGGCTCGGCGCGGTGATCGAGGAGAGCGACCGGCGGGCCTTCGTGCTCCGCTTCGTCGGCGGCGGCGTATTGGTGGCGGTCGGCATCATCGGCGTGGCCGCGGTCTACTCGCCGGTGCAGAACGTCGACGCGGTGGTCAACGGCGTCATCTTCGCGCTGGTCGGGCTGGCCGGTGTCGGGGTGGTGGCGGCGCCGCTGCTCTGGCGGACCTGGAACCAGCTCCGCTCGGAGCGGGAGGGGCGGATCCGGGAGCAGGAACGCGCCGAGCTGGCCGCGATGGTGCACGACCAGGTGCTGCACACCCTCGCCCTGATCCAGCGCAACGCCAGCGACGTCAAGGCCGTACAGCGGCTGGCCCGGGGGCAGGAGCGCTCGCTGCGCAACTGGCTCTACAAGCCGACCGGGTCGCCCACCGAACGGTTCGCGGCGGCGCTGGAGCAGGCCGCCGCCGAGGTCGAGGACACCTTCGCCATCACCGTGGAGGCGGTGGTGGTCGGCGACCGGGAGACCGACGAGCGGGTCGGCGCGCTGGTGGCAGCGGCCCGGGAGGCCCTGGTCAACGCGGCCCGGCACGCCGGGGTGCAGACCGTCTCGCTCTACGCGGAGGTCGAGCCCGAGCAGGTGAGCGCGTTCGTCCGGGACCGGGGGAAGGGTTTCGATCCGGATACGGTGGAGGATCACCGGCACGGCGTCCGAGGTTCGATCATCGGGCGGATGAAGCGGCACGGCGGCCGGGCGGAGATCCGGTCCGGGCCGGGTGAGGGGACCGAGGTACGGCTGATCCTCCCGATCAGCGGCAGCGGCTCCACGGCGGAAAGGGACAAGTGACATGGCGGAGCAGTCGATGGATCCGGTGGAGGGGACGGGCCCCCGCACGCAGCGGTTGCGGGTGTTCCTGGTCGACGACCACGCCATGTTCCGGGCCGGCGTCCGGGCCGAGCTGGGCGGGCACGTCGAGGTCGTCGGGGAGGCGAGCACGGTGGCCGAGGCGGTCGCCCGGATCGCCGCCACCGAGCCGGACGTGGTGCTGCTGGACGTGCACATGCCCGACGGTGGCGGGCGGGCGGTGCTGGACGCGATGCGGCGTACCCACCCGCAGGTCAGGTTCCTGGCGTTGAGCGTGTCGGACGCGGCCGAGGACGTGATCGGGCTGATCCGGGCCGGCGCCCGGGGGTACGTCACCAAGACCATCTCGCCGGACGAGCTGACCGCCGCGATCCGCCGGGTGGCCGACGGCGACGCCGTGTTCAGCCCCCGGCTGGCCGGGTTCGTGCTGGACGCCTTCGCGGCCCGGCCGGACACCCCGGTGGCCGATCCGGAGCTGGACCAGCTCACCAACCGCGAGCGCGAGGTGCTGCGCCTGCTCGCCCGGGGCTACGCGTACAAGGAGATCGCCAAGGAGCTCTTCATCTCGATCAAGACGGTGGAGACGCATGTGTCGAACGTGCTGCGCAAGCTCCAGATGTCCAACCGGTACGAGCTGTCCCGCTGGGCGGCGGACCGCCGCCTGGTCTGATCCGCCGAACCGTCCGGTCACTCCGTGCGCAGCACGGTGAACGCCTCGGCCAGCCGGCCCGGCGGCAGCCCGGCGTTGTCGGCGACGGTGGTCAGCCGGTCGCGTACCCAGGTCTCCACGTCCAGGTGACCGGTCTGGGTGTGGTGCGTCCGCATCGCCGCGATCTTGCGCTCGGTGTGCCGGGTGATGTCGACGGCGTGGTCCGGGGCCGGGCCGCCGGCGTACCAGATCTCCCGGACCACCCACGGCTCCAGCCCTTCGGCGAGCAGGTCGGGGTGGGCGAAGGGGTTGCGTGCGTCCGGGTAGACGGCGCAGGTGGCGGCCTCGCCCACGGCGAGGTGGTCGGGGTGGCTCGGGCCGGCCAGGTGCTCCCAGCGGCGCAGCGGCGAGTTGGTGAGCACCCGGTCAGGCCGGAACCGCCGGATGGCGGCGGTGACGTCGCGGCGCAGCCCGAGGGTCGGCGCGACGGTCCCGTCGGTGTAGCCGTCCAGGAAGTCGACCCGGGTGACCCCGACCTCGGCCGCCGCGGCGCGCTGCTCCGCAGCCCGGATCCGGGGCATCCGTTCCCGTGCGGTGTCGTCGAAGCCGCCGGCGTCCCCGTAGGTGACGATCAGGTACGCGACCTCGACGCCTTCCTCCACCCAGCCGGCAATCGTGCCCGCACAGCCGAAGTCGACATCGTCCGGATGGGCAAAAACGGCCAGCGTCCGGCGAACGTCGGAGAGGGCCGGCGCAGACGCGGGAAAGCTCACAAGCCCTCAGCCTACGCGCGGCCGGCTTGCTGTCTTACCTGCTCAGAGCGGTACGACCAGGGCAGATCATGATCTTCTCTCAAGTATCGGCAACGTGGCAACCAACTAACGGCTTGATAACGGCACCTTCACGTAATGGGCCGGTGGGTGTCACAGTGGCAGCACCTCACCCCTGGTGTGAGGCACCCCGCACGTCCCGCCGGCCACGGCGCCGCTCCGCCAGGAGCGCTTCGTGGCCGTCGAGCCTGCGCGGCGCCGAGCGCGAGAGGTGAGGTAGCCCGGCGGATCGGTTCCCCGATTTCTCTGCGGTAAAACCGGTGACCTGCGACATCGGGGTCACTGGCGGCATCACCCCCCATACGTGCGTGAAACCCACGACGGAACCAGGTTAGAAAGAGGAGGCCCCTCGGAATGAGAGTCTCGAAGCGGGCGAGCGGCGCCATCGCTGTGGGCGCGGCATTCGCGCTCATCGCGACCGGCTGCTCCAGCGGCAACGGTGACGACACGACCAGCGCCGCCAGCAAGGACGGCAGCATCGTCATCGACGGCACCGAGCCGGAGAACCCCCTGGTTCCGGCCAACACCACCGAGACCGGTGGCGGCAAGGTCATCGACTGGCTCTTCACCGGCCTGGTGGAGTACCCGAACGACGGTGGCGCGCCGCGTAACGCGCTTGCGGAGTCCATCGAAACCAAGGACTCCAAGGTCTACACCATCAAGATCAAGAAGGACACGAAGTTCCACGACGGCACCGTCGTGAAGGCCAAGAACTTCGTGGACGCCTGGAACTGGGGCGCCTACTCGCCGAACGGCGCGCAGAACGCCAGCTTCTTCGCCGACATCGCCGGCTTCGCGGACGTCAACACCTCCGACCCGGACGAGGACGGCCCGAAGAAGGCTCCGACGCCGACCGCGAAGGAGATGAAGGGCCTCAAGGTCGTCGACGACTGGACCTTCGAGGTCACCCTCGAGGCGCCGACCGCCGTGTTCCCGACCAAGCTCGGCTACAGCACCTTCATGCCGCTGCCGGACTCGTTCTTCACCAACCCCGAGGCGTTCGGCAAGAAGCCGATCGGTAACGGCCCGGTGAGCTTCGTGTCCTGGGAGAACAACGTCGCGATCAAGCTCACCCGCTTCGACGACTACTCCCTGCGCGACAAGATGAAGATCAAGGACGTCACCGTCAAGATCTACCAGGACGACACGGCGGCCTACAACGACCTGGTCTCCGGCAACCTGGACTTCCAGCAGCAGGTTCCGGTCTCCTCGCTGGCCGGCGACAAGTGGAAGTCGGACCTGGGCGACCGGGCCATCGCCTCCACCACGCCGTCCACCGGCATCATCGCGTTCCCGATCTACGACGCCCGCTTCAAGAACGCGGACCTTCGTAAGGCGATCTCGCTGTCGATCGACCGCCAGCAGATCACCGACAAGATCTTCTTCGGTAACCGCAAGCCGGCCGACAGCTGGGCCAACCCGCTCACCCCGGGCGCCAAGCCGGGCAACTGCACCGCCTGCAAGTTCGACCCGGAGCAGGCCAAGCAGCTCCTGGCCAAGGCCGGTGGCTTCAAGGGCCAGCTGAAGATGTACTACAACGCTGACGCCAGCCACAAGGACTGGATGGAGGCCGTTGCTCAGCAGATCAAGACCACGCTGAACATCGACGCCGTCGCCGTCGGCGTGCCGACCTTCGCGGTCTTCCGTCAGAACATCAACGCCCACAAGATGGACGGCGCCTACCGCGCCGGCTGGCAGCAGGACTACCCGGACGTCGAGAACTGGGTCAACCCGCTCTACGTGACCGGTGGTTCCTCGAACGACGGTCTGTACAGCAACCCCGAGGTCGACGCCCTGGCCAAGGCCGCCAGCTCGGCGCCGAGCATCGAGGACGCTCACGCCAAGTTCGCCGAGGCCGTTGCCAAGATCGACCAGGACGTTCCGTCCATGCCGATCTACTTCGGTGGCCAGCAGTCCGGCCACTCCGAGAAGATCAAGAAGATGGAGCTCTCCAACGTCGGTGAGCTCGACATCACCTCCGTCGAGCTCTGATCCGAACGGTCTGACCCCGGGTCGGGCTCGCCTACCGGTGAGCCCGACCCGGGGCCGTTCCGCGAGGGGGTGTACAACATTCCCTCGCAACGTTGTCGCCATCCGTGTGTCGGCCGTACCCCGCCCGGCGCGCCCCCTTGTCAGGAGGACCACCCATGGGCCGTTATCTGGTGAGACGGCTGCTTCAACTCGTCCCGGTCTTCATCGGTACGACGTTATTGATCTACGCGCTGGTCTGGGCGGTCCCTGGTGACCCGTTCGCCGGCAAGTGCGGTGATCGCGGCTGCCCCGAGAACTACATCGCCATGATGACCGAGAAGTACCAGCTGGATCAGCCGATCTGGGTGCAGTACTTCACCTACATGAAGAACCTCCTGCAAGGGGACTTCGGCTCCACCTGGTCGGGTCGGCCGGTGGGCGACATCATCGCCACGGCGTACCCGAACACCCTGAAGCTGGCCGCGGTGGCCCTGGTGATCGAGGCGGTCATCGGCCTCACCGCCGGCGTCCTGACCGGTCTGCGCCGCAACGGCTTCCTGGACAACCTGGTCCTGGTCACCACGCTCTTCCTGATCGCGCTGCCGGTCTTCGTCGTCGGCTTCGTGCTCCAGTGGCTCTTCGGCGTGAAGTGGGGCATCGTCACCCCCACCGTCTCCAACGAGATGCGCCTCTCCGAACTGCTCCTCCCGGGCTTCGTGCTCGGCAGCGCGTCCATGGCATACATCGCCCGGGTGTCACGCACCAGCATCGCGGAGAATCGCCGGGCCGACTACGTCCGGACGGCCATCGCGAAGGGCCTGCCGATGCGCCGGGTGGTCGGCATCCACCTGCTGCGCAACTCGCTGATCCCGGTGGTGACCCTGCTCGGCACCGACCTCGGCGCCCTGATGGGCGGCGCGATCATCACCGAGGGCATCTTCGGCATCAACGGAATCGGACGCACCGTCCTGCGGGCGATCGTCACCAAGGAGAGCGCTACGGTTGTCTCCATCGTGGTGGTCCTGGTGCTCGTCTATCTCTTGATGAACCTTCTGGTGGACCTGCTCTACGCCGCCCTGGACCCGAGGATTCGCTATGAGTGACCCGAGTGCTGCTTCGATCGTCAGCACCCCCCGCCCTGAGCAGCCGACCGAGATCGGCGCTCCGACCAACGCCGGCCTACCGGCGGGCGGCAAGAAGGAGAAGCCCCGCGGCCTGCTCGGCGACGCGTGGCGGGACCTGCGGCGCAAGCCGCTGTTCTGGATCTCCTCCGCCTTCATCGTGCTCTTCGTGCTGATGTCGGTCTTCCCGTCGCTGTTCGCCTCCGGCGACCCGACCGACGGTTCGCTGGCCCGTAGCCGGGTCGAGCCCTCCGGCGAGAACTGGTTCGGCTTCGACGTGCAGGGCCGGGACGTCTACGCCCGGGTCATCTACGGCGCCAACGCCTCGATCGTGGTGTCGCTGCTCTCCACGATCGGCACCCTGCTGATCGGCGGGACGATGGGCATCATCGCCGGCTACCGGGGCGGTTGGGTCGACGGCCTGCTCTCCCGGATCGCCGACATCTTCTTCGGCCTGCCGTTCGTGCTCGGCGCGATCGTCATCCTGACCACCTTCAACGGCGCCGGGTCCAGCAACAGCGAGTGGCAGATCAAGTTCCTGGTGATCGGCTCGCTGGTCCTGCTCACCTGGCCGGTGGTCATGCGACTGATGCGCTCCTCGGTGCTCGCCACCAAGGAGGCCGACTACATCGTGGCGGCCCGGGCGATGGGCGCCAGCACGAGCCGGATCATCCTCAAGCACCTGCTGCCGAACTGCCTGGCGCCGCTGCTGGTCTACGGGACGATCATGATCGGTTCATTCATCGGCGCGGAGGCCACCCTCTCCTTCCTGGGCATCGGACTGAAGAGCCCGGTGGTGTCGTGGGGCATCATGATCAACGAAGCGCAGCAGTACATCCGGGTCTCGCCCTTCCTGCTCTTCTTCCCCTCCGCGTTCCTCGTGACCGCCGTGCTGAGCTTCGTCATGCTCGGCGAGGCCGTCCGCGAGGCCCTCGACCCGAAGCTCCGATAGGGGAGACTGAGTTGTCCGACATTCTCGTGTCCCAGCAGTCCGCGCCCGGCGCCGACGGATCCGGCCGCCCCTCGGGCCGGCTGCTCGAGGTCGACGACCTGCGGGTGGAGTTCCGCACCCGGGACGGCGTCGCCAAGGTCATCAACGGGGTCACGTACCACGTCGACGCGGGGGAGACCCTCGCCGTGCTCGGCGAGTCCGGCTCCGGTAAGAGCGTCACGGCGCAGACCATCATGGGCATTCTCGACACACCGCCCGGCCACGTCACCGGTGGTCGGGTCCGCTTCCACGGCAAGGACATGCTCAAGATGTCCGCCGAGGAGCGGCGCCGCATCCGCGGCGAGGGCATCGCGATGATCTTCCAGGACTCGCTCTCCGCCCTGAACCCGGTCTTCACCGTCGGGTTCCAGATCGCCGAGCAGTTCCGCATCCGGCGCGGCATGAGCCGCGCGGACGCCAAGAAGCGCGCGATCGAGATGCTCGACCAGGTCAAGATCCCGAACGCCAAGGGCCGGTTCAGCAACTACCCGCACCAGTTCTCGGGCGGTATGCGGCAGCGCGCGATGATCGCGATGTCGCTGGCGCTCGACCCCGAGGTGCTGATCGCCGACGAGCCGACCACCGCGCTGGACGTGACCGTGCAGGCCCAGATCATGGACCTGCTCGGCGAGCTCCAGCGGGAGCGGCGGATGGGGATGATCCTGATCACCCACGACCTCGGCGTGGTCGCCGACGTCGCGGACCGGATCGCGGTCATGTACGCCGGCCGGATCGTCGAGGAATCCGACGTGTACGACCTGTACGCCAAGCCGGCGCACCCGTACACCCTCGGCCTGCTCGAGTCGATCCCGCGGCTGGACGAAAAGGGCCAGCAGCTGCGGACCATCAAGGGCCTCCCGCCGAACCTGATGAACATCCCGCCGGGCTGCCCGTTCAACCCGCGCTGCCCGATGGCGCAGCCGGTGTGCCGGGAGAAGGTCCCCCCGCTGCTGCAGATCGGCGCCGGTCGGGCCAGCGCCTGCCACTTCGCCGAGGAGCTGGTGAACCGTGTCTGAGAACATTCTCGAAGTACGTGACCTGGTCAAGCACTACCCCGTCACCCAGGGGATCGTGTTCAAGAAGACCATCGGCCAGGTCAAGGCCGTCGACGGCGTCTCCTTCGACCTGCGGGCCGGCGAGACCCTCGGCGTGGTGGGCGAGTCGGGCTGCGGCAAGTCGACGCTGAGCCGGGTTCTGATGAACCTGGAGAAGCCGACCGCCGGCAGCGTGCACTACAAGGGTCGGGACATCTCCAAGCTCTCCGGTTCCTCGCTGAAGGCGATGCGCCGGCAGATCCAGCTGGTGATGCAGGACCCGTACACCTCGCTCAACCCGCGGATGACGGTCGGCGACCTGATCGGCGAGCCGTTCGAGATCCACTCGGAGGTGGCGCCGAAGGGCAGCCGCCGGGACAAGGTCAAGGAACTGCTCGACCTGGTCGGCCTCAACCCGGAGCACATCAACCGGTACCCGCACCAGTTCTCGGGTGGTCAGCGGCAGCGCATCGGCATCGCCCGGGCGCTCGCCCTGCGGCCGGAGATCATCATCTGTGACGAGCCCGTCTCGGCCCTGGACGTCTCGATCCAGGCCCAGGTGATGAACCTGCTGGAGAAGCTGCAGACCGAGTTCGGCCTGTCGTACGTCTTCATCGCCCACGACCTGTCGGTCGTGCGTCACCTCTCCGACCGGGTCGCGGTGATGTACCTCGGCAAGATCGTGGAGATCGGCACCGAGGACGAGATCTACGAGCGGCCGACCCACCCGTACACCCAGGCGCTGCTCTCGGCGGTGCCGGTGCCGGACCCGACGCTGCGGGACAACAAGGCGATCATCCGGCTCACCGGTGACGTCCCCTCGCCGATCAGCCCGCCCTCGGGCTGCCGGTTCCGTACCCGGTGCTGGAAGGCGCAGGACATCTGCGCCCAGCAGCCGCCGCTGCTGGAGATCCGGCGGGGCTCGGACCACCCGAGCGCCTGCCACTTCGCGGAGAAGCGGGAGATCGTCGCCACCCACGGGGCGTGACACCGTCCGGACCGCCTGCCGCCGTCAGCACGACGGTGGCAGGCGGTTCGCCGTTTCCGCCCCCGGCCGCCTCACAGCGGGCCGCGGCCCGCCCGCAGCAGCAGCAGCGCGAGCTGGGTGCCGTCCGCCCCGAGCGCCTGGCGGAACCGCTCCAGGATCTCCCGCTCGCGGGAGAGCACCAGGCGGGTGCCACCGGAGGCCATCCGGGTCGCCCCCACCTCCTGGGACAGCGCGGCCCGCTCCTGCCAGAGCGCGATGATCGTGCGGTCGATCTCGTTGATCCGCTCCCGGATGGCCACGATCCGCTCGGCCGCCGCAGCGTCGTCGGTGCCGGTGCCGGTGCCGGTGCCGGTGCCGGTGCCGGTGCCGGGGCGGGCGGTCGCCGCTCCGTTCGCGTCGCTGCCGGGCCGGTCGTCGTCACGCGCCAGGCTGCCGCTGGACTCCACCACGTCAGTCATCATCGTCGTACCCCTCGGGTGTCGGGCCCGGTGCCCGGATCCCGGGACGAAAAGCCCCGGGCTCTCCGAGCCCGGGGCTTTCGCAGGTCTGAACGATCAGGCGCGACCTACGGCTGCCGGACTCCCGGTGCCGTAGTAAAAGTAGAAGCGCGCCTCGATCACGTCGTCGAGTATGCCGACCGGTGGGCCGGCCGCGCAAGGATTCCGGCCAACCCGTGGGACGCGGCACGACCCCGCCGGAGCGGGACCGCGCCGCGTCGACGTCAGCTCAGCCGAGCCTGGTGATCCGGTCCGCCGGACCGGGCGCGACCGGTGCGCCGGCGCCCAGGTACGCGACGAGTGCGTCCACGTCGAAGCCCTTTGCCGTGGTCCGGCCGGTGCCGGCCTTCAGGTCGGTGAACCCGTCCCCGCCGTTGGCGAGGAAGTCGTTCGTGGTGACCCGGTAGCTGGCCGCGGGGTCGACCGGCACACCGTTCAGCGCCAGCGCGCTGACCCGGGAGCCCGCCGCGGCGCTGCTGTCGTACGAGTAGGTCAGCCCGGCGGAGACCTGGAGGATCCGCTGGGTGGTCTGCCCGTTCCAGCCGACGAACTGCTGCTCCAGCACGCTCTTGAGCTGCGCGCCGGTGAGCGTCTGGGTGACCACGAGGTTGTTGAACGGCTGGACGGTGAAGGCCTCGCCGTAGGTCACCTCGCCCGGCGCCTCGCCGCCGGCCGACGCCCCGTACGACAGGGACGCCCGGATGCCGCCCGGGTTCATCAGGGCCAGCTGCGCCCCGTCGCCCCTGGTGTACGCCAGCTGCGCATCGGCGATCACGTCACCGAGCGGGCTCTCGCCGCTGGGCTTCGCGTCCCGGACGATGTCCGCGCTGATCCTCCCGACCACCTTGTTGGCGATCGGGGCGACCGCGGCCCGGTACTTGTCGGCCAGCGCCCTGGCGCCCGGGTCGACCAGCTCGGGGTTGCGCGCGAAGACCCCGGGCGCGCTCTGCTGCCAGCTGCCGTCCGGGTTGCGGACGCCGTTCTCCACGATCACGTTCTTCGCGGTGATGCCGGTGAACCGGCCGGTGCGCCGATCCAGCGAGTAGTCGACGTCGGTGATCAGCTGGCCGTTGCTGCCGGCGCTGGTGACCACGCTCTGCGCGCCCGAGGAGTTCGGCAGCGAGCAGGAGTAGAAGCGGTGGGTGTGCCCGGAGACCACCAGGCCGAACTCCGGGCGCAGGCCGCGGACGATGTCCACGATCGGGCCGGCGAAGTTGGCGCAGTCGGAGACGCCGGGGGTGCTCGGCGGCGGCGACTGGGCCCCGCCCTCGTGCACCAGCAGCACCATCGCCCGGACGCCGAAGAGCTTGAGCAGGCCGCCCCACTTGTTGGCGGTCTCGACCTCGTCCCGGAACTCGACGGAGGTGATGCCGGCGGGGTTGACGATGCCCGGGGTGCCCTCGAGGGTGACGCCGACGAAGCCCACCGGCACACCGCCGACGAAGCGCACGTCGATCGGGGGCAGGATCGGCAGCTTCGTCTTCTTGCTGATCGTGTTGGCGGCCAGGTAGGTGAACTTCGCGCCGGCGAAGCCGTCGCCGTCGGCGCAGCCGTCGGCCGGGTGGCAGCCGCCCTTGTTGATCCGGATCAGCTCGTCGACGCCCTCGTCGAACTCGTGGTTGCCGACCGAGCTGATCTCCAGCCCGATCTCGTCCATCAGTTCGATCGTCGGCTCGTCGTGGAACGCGGCGCTGACCAGCGGGGTGGCGCCGATCAGGTCGCCGGCGCCGACGGTGGTGGTCTTCCGGCCCTCGGCGGCCGCCTCGGCGCGCAGCTTCTGGAGCCAGGTGGCGAGGTATTCCACTCCGCCGGCGGGGGTGCCGTTGACCGTGGCGCCGCTGCCGCCGGGTGGGTCGATGGCGCCGTGGAAGTCGTTGTAGCTGAGGAACTGGCCCTTGATCTCGCCGCCGGTTGCGGAGGCGTACGAGACGGCGACGGGGGCCAGGCCCGCCGCCGGGACGTCGGCGGCCGGTTGCGGTCCGGGCCGGCCGGTGACGGGCAGGCTGGCCACGACGGCCAGGGCGAGGGCCGGTGCGGCGAGGTGGCGCAGCAGGGCCCGACCGCGCGGACGCGGTTGACTCATGATTGTTTCTCCCAGGTCGGGTACGGGGGAGGAGCCGGGGTTTTCACCGTCATCGTTCCGGCTGGGGGACGAAGGCGCCAGAGGGGACTCCGTGACAGGTTCGTCTCACCTCGCACCCGGGCGTGCGCGGGCGGGAAGTGTCCGGCCGGCGGCATAGACTCGCCGTGCGATGCATCCTCTCTTCGACATCCCCGCGTCCCCGCCCGCGCCCGAGCCCGCCCGCACCCCGCCGCACCGGCCCGGGTCCGGTCCGGCCCGGCTGGATCCGCAGGCCCTGGTCGAGGGCCTCAACGGCCCCCAGCGGGACGCGGTGACCCACGCCGGCTCCCCGCTGCTGATCGTGGCCGGCGCCGGGTCCGGCAAGACCCGGGTGCTCACCCACCGGATCGCCTACCTGCTCGCCGCGCGGGACGTGCACCCCGGCGAGATCATCGCGATCACCTTCACCAACAAGGCCGCCGGTGAGATGAAGGAGCGGGTCGCCCACCTGGTCGGCCCGCGCGCCCGGCTGATGTGGGTCTCCACGTTCCACTCCGCCTGCGTGCGGATCCTGCGGGCGGAGCACGAGCACGCCGGGCTGAAGTCCACCTTCTCCATCTACGACGCGGACGACTCGCGCCGGCTGATGCAGATGGTCGCCCGCGAGCTCGACCTCGATCCGAAGCGCTACCCGGCCCGGGGGCTCGCCGCCCAGGTCTCCAACCTCAAGAACGAGCTGGTCGACCCGGAGGAGTTCGCCGGGCGGGCCAAGGGGCCGAACGAGCGGGCGCTGTCCGAGGCCTACACGCTCTACCAGCGGCGGCTGCGCGAGGCGCACGCGCTGGACTTCGACGACCTGATCATGACGACTGTGCACCTGCTCCAGTCGCACCCGCACGTGGCGGAGAGCTACCGCCGCCGGTTCCGGCACGTGCTGGTGGACGAGTACCAGGACACCAACCACGCGCAGTACACCCTGATCAAGGAGCTGGTCTCCGGCACCGAGGGGATCGAGCCGGCCGAACTCTGCGTGGTCGGCGACGCCGACCAGTCGATCTACGCGTTCCGCGGCGCGACGATCCGCAACATCCTGGAGTTCGAGCGGGACTTCACCGACGCCCGGACGATCCTGCTGGAGCAGAACTACCGCTCCACCCAGACCATCCTCAACGCGGCCAACGCGGTGATCGACCGGAACACCTCCCGCAAGCCCAAGCGGCTGTGGAGCGACGCGGGGGCCGGCGAGCAGATCGTCGGGTACGTCGCCGACACCGAGCACGCCGAGGCGGACTGGGTGGGCCGGGAGATCGACCGGCTGGTCGACGACGGCGAGACCCGCCCCGGCGACGTGGCGGTCTTCTACCGCACCAACGCCCAGTCCCGGGTCTTCGAGGAGGTGTTCATCCGGGTCGGCCTGCCCTACAAGGTGGTCGGCGGGGTGCGCTTCTACGAGCGCAAGGAGGTCCGCGACGCGCTGGCCTACCTGCGCGCCGTGGTCAACGACGACGACACGGTCAGCCTCCGCCGGATCCTGAACACCCCGCGCCGGGGCATCGGCGACCGGGCCGAGGCCTGCGTCGAGGCGCTCTCCGGCCGGGACCGGATCTCCTTCGGGGCGGCGCTGCGCCGGGCGAAGGACGCGCCGGGCATCTCCACCCGGGCGGCCAACGGCATCGGCGACTTCGTCGCGCTGCTCGACGGCGCCCGCGAGCTGGCCGAGACCGGCACTCCGGAAGAGGTGCTGGAGGCGCTGCTGACCCGCTCGGGCTACCTCACCGAGCTGGAGGAGAGCCTCGACCCGCAGGACGCCGGGCGGGTGGACAACCTCCAGGAACTGGTCAGCGTCGCCCGGGAGTACACCGAGCGGATCGAGGCGCTGGGGGACGAGGGGGAGCGGGCCACCCTGGCCGGCTTCCTGGAGCAGGTGGCCCTGGTCGCCGACGCCGACCAGATCCCCTCCGACGACCCCGACCACCAGGGGGTGGTCACCCTGATGACGCTGCACACCGCGAAGGGCCTGGAGTTCCCGGTGGTCTTCCTGACCGGGCTGGAGGACGGCGTCTTCCCGCACCTGCGCTCGCTGGGCGACACCCGCGAGCTGGAGGAGGAGCGCCGGCTGGCCTATGTGGGCATCACCCGGGCCCGGCAGCGGCTCTACCTGTCCCGGGCGGTCACCCGGTCGGCCTGGGGGCAGCCGTCCTACAACCCGCCGTCGCGGTTCCTGGAGGAGCTGCCGCCGGAGCTGGTCCGCTGGGAGCGCACCGAGGGGTCGTACACCTCGTGGGCCGGCGGGGGTGGCGGCGTCGGCGGCCGCGCGGACCGCGCGCCCGGCGGGCGTGGCGGCTTCGCCGGGGGTACGCCGAAGGCGGCCCAGCTGGCGAAGCGGCTCGGCGTGGACGGCAGCCGACTGGCGACCGCCAGCGAGCTGCCGCAGGCGCCGAAGGTGTCGGCCGGGGACCGGGTCAACCACCAGCGTTACGGGCTGGGGCGGGTGCTCGCCGTGGAGGGGCACGGCCCGGGTGCCCGGGCGCAGATCGACTTCGGCGAGCAGACCATGTGGCTGGTGCTGCGGCACGCCCCGATCGACAAGCTCTGACGACGAGGGCCCGGCTCCGGCGAACCGCCGGGCCGGGCCCTCGTGTCGTCCGTGGGCGGGTCAGCAGCCCACGTCGATGCCCCGGGCGCGCAGGAACGGCGCGGGGTCGATCTGGTTCCACATCTGCCCCTGGTGCACCTCGAAGTGCAGGTGCGGGCCGGTGGAGTCGCCGGTGGAGCCCTCGTAGCCGATCACCTCGCCGACGGTGACCTGCTCGCCGACGGTGACCTTCAGGCTGCTCTGGTGGCCGTAGTGGGTCAGGTACCCGTTGCCGTGGTCGATGAAGACGGAGTTGCCGTACCCGTCGCCGGCGTCGCCGGCCTTCACCACGGTGCCCGCCGCGGCGGCGTGGATCGGCGTGCCGGCGGGCATCGCGAAGTCGATGCCGGCGTGCAGGGTGCCCCAGCGCTGGCCGTAGCAGGAGGTGATCTCGGCGCCCGGCATCGGGATCACCCAGCTCGGCTTCGGCTTCGGCGTGCTGGTCCTGCGCACCGTGGGCTTCGGCGTCGGGGTGGCCTTGCGCGTCGGGGTCGCCGACGGGCTCGCGGAGGGGCTGGCGGTGGTGGGGCTCGGAGTGGCCGACGGGCTGAGCGGGGTGGCCGACTCGCGGGCGGAGCGGTCGGCGCGCGAGTCGGCCTCGGCCCGTGCCGCGGCCTCGGCGCGGGACTGGGCGTCCAGCGCGACGGCGGTGGTGGCCGGGGTGTCGTCGCGGTCGAAGGCGATCGTCGAGGCGCCGGCGAGGCCGAGGCCGACCAGCGCGACCGCACCGAGGGCGAGGGCGCGCCCGCCGAGGCGGGGCCGCCGACGGTGCCGGGCCGGGGCGACCTGGGTCGTGTCGTTCCGGGTGGAGCTGTCTTTCTGCACGGCGGACCTTCACACACTCAGGGGGACGGGACCCGACCATCCTGGGTGTGAACCGGCCCGGCACCGGGTAGGGGTACCAGCGGGTAATCGCGAGCGCCGTCGGCTGCTGTCCGAATTCGCCCCTTGTCGGGGATTGCGCCCTTATATGTGATCATGTGGCCCTGTGGCACCGCCCACATCTTCGACTGTGACCCAGCAGACTTCGGGCACGAAAAACCGCCCGGATCGATCGATCCGGGCGGTCAACGGGCGTTACGCAGCGTCAGGACGCGGCTGCTTCGCTGTAATATGCCTCGACTTGCAGCTTGATGTCCACTCCGCGGTCCTGGAGCCACGGCACCGGGTCGAGTGGTTGCCCCTTGACATGGATCTCCAGGTGCAGGTGCGAGCCGTAGGAGTGGCCGGTGTTGCCGACCAGGCCGAGCTGGTCGCCGGCCTTGACCTGCTGCCCCTCGTGGACGCTCACCGAGGAGGAGTGGCCGTAGATGGCCTCGCTGCCGTCGGCGTGCTGGACGATCACCGCGTAGCCGTAGCCACCGAACCAGCCGGCCTTGGTAACGGTGCCCGAGTGGATCGCGACGAACGGGGTGCCCTCCGGCGCGACCAGGTCGATGCCGGTGTGCAGCTTGCCCCAGCGCATGCCGTACGGGGAGTTGAAGTCGTAGCCCTGCAACGGCAGCAGCCACGGGTCCTGCTCGGTGGACTCGGCCTGTGCGCCACGGTCGTTGTCACGGGTGGCGCGTTCGGCGGAGTCGGCCCGGGCGGCCGCGTCCTGGCTGGTGATCGAGGCCTGCTTGAGCTCGTCGAGGACCGACGGGCTGACGCTCTTGGCGTCCGGGAGGGCGCCCGCGCCGAGCGCGACGACGCCGGCGCCGACGAAAGCGGTCGTGACGACCGCCGCGTAGCGGCTCCGCGGGGGGGTGGGTACGCGGCGGCGGCCGCGATATCTATCGGGCTCAGACGACAGGCGCTGGCGCACGCACACCCTCCGTTGTCGGGGATCCGATGCGACCTCGAACCGTTCGGCGAAGCTCTGTCGAACGTCCGGGGCCACGTCGTCACCCGTCCGTGGACCTGATGACAACCGTGGACACGTTAGCCAACCCCCGCTCCCGTCACAAGCGGAAGCGCCGAACCGGCGTTTCTTTCTGTCCCTTCCCGTCCATCTTTGTCACAGCTCGTCCCCCGGACGGCTGTCCCCGAACCTGTCCGTTCGTCGCGCAGAGTGACCGTTCGGCGGAGGTGTCCGGCTTTCCCGCGGAGGGGGTGGGCGGTAAAGGACGTGGCCCGGATTTCCCGCCCCCGCCCGGTCGGGTTACCGTTCGTTCAGGTGGGAAGTCGCGGAGCCCGTGAAAGGTGTGCGCTGATGAGCTCTCGTATCCGGGTCGTCGTCGCCAAGCCCGGCCTGGACGGCCACGACCGGGGCGCCAAGGTGGTCGCGCGTGCCCTGCGTGACGCCGGCATGGAGGTCATCTACACCGGCCTGCACCAGACCCCCGAGCAGATCGTGGAGACCGCGATCCAGGAGGACGCCGACGCGGTCGGCCTGTCGGTGCTCTCCGGCGCGCACATGACCCTCTTCCGCCGGGTGCTGGAGCTGCTCGGCGAGCGGGACGCCCGGGACATCGTCGTGTTCGGCGGCGGCATCATCCCGGACGCCGACATCCCCGAGCTTCAGCAGCTCGGCGTCGCCAAGATCTTCACCCCGGGCGCCACCACCCAGTCGATCGTCGAGTGGGTCCGGGAGAACGTGGCCCAGGCCGTCGCCTGACCGGCGACCCGGTCCGTCCCGCACGAGTGGCGGTGTCCCTGGTCGGGACGCCGCCACTTCGCGTCGGGTGCGTCGGTACCGGAACGCGGGCAGGGGGAAGGGCCGGACGCACCCCTCACACGCCCGGCCCTTCTATGCACGATGCCCCGCCGCCACCCCTCGACCGACAGGGCATCGGCCGCTCCCGTCCTCGCGCTGCATCAGCGCTCCGACATCAGACTCAACGACGCCCTCATCCAGGGGTTACGCGTCTTCCGCGACCGTTCCCGGCGGGCCGGCCGACCACCGTGGCCGCCCCGGCGAGTCGCGGACGGCGCGCTGTGCATTACCGCACACCGCGCACCCGCTCGGTTGCCCCCGGTGCGCATCTCGCTAGGCTGCGGCCACGGCCTGTTTGAACTGATGACAGGCGTCAACGGAGTTTCCACAACGCTGGTGGCGGCGCGACGGCGCGCCGCGGAGACGGGACGGGACGCGCAATCGTGGACCTGTACGAGTACCAGGGGCGGGACCTGTTCGAGCGGCACGGGTTGCCCGTGCTCGCCGGCGGCGTCGCCACTACCCCGGAGGAGGCCCGCGCGATCGCCGAACGCCTCGGCGGTCGGGTGGTCGTCAAGGCGCAGGTGAAGGTCGGCGGCCGAGGCAAGGCCGGCGGCGTCAAGCTGGCCGAGGGCCCGGATGAGGCGGTGGCTCGCGCCACCGACATCCTGGGCATGGACATCAAGGGTCACACCGTCCACAAGGTCATGATCACCGTGACCGCGGACGTGGCCGAGGAGTACTACTTCTCGTACCTGCTCGACCGGGCGAACCGCACCTTCCTCTGCATCGCCAGCGTCGCCGGCGGCATGGACATCGAGCAGGTCGCCGCCGAGACCCCCGACAAGGTGGTCAAGGCCCCGATCGACGCCGTCAAGGGCGTCGACGAGGCGAAGGCCCGCGAGATCGTCACCGCGGCCGGCTTCCCGGCCGAGGTCGCCGACCAGGTCGTCGAGGTCGCGGTGGGGCTGTGGCAGGCCTTCGTCGCCGAGGACGCCACGCTGGTCGAGGTGAACCCGCTGGCCACGACGGCCGAGGGCAAGCTGCTGCTGCTCGACGCCAAGATCACTCTGGACGAGAACGCCGGCTTCCGGCACCCGGACCACGAGGCCCTGGTCGACCAGGCCTCGGTGGACCCGCTGGAGCAGGCCGCCAAGGAGAAGGACCTCAACTACGTCAAGCTCGACGGCGAGGTCGGCATCATCGGCAACGGCGCGGGCCTGGTCATGTCCACGCTCGACGTGGTCGCCTACGCGGGCGAGCGGCACGGCAACGTCAAGCCGGCCAACTTCCTCGACATCGGCGGTGGCGCGAGCGCCGAGGTGATGGCGAACGGCCTGGAGATCGTCCTCTCCGACCCGGCCGTGAAGAGCGTCTTCGTCAACGTCTTCGGCGGCATCACCGCCTGCGACGCGGTCGCCAACGGCATCGTGCAGGCGCTGGCGCTGCTCGAGCAGCGCGGCGAGCAGGCCACCAAGCCGCTCGTCGTCCGCCTCGACGGCAACAACGCCGAGGCCGGTCGGGCGATCCTCGACGGCGCGAACAACCCGCTGATCCAGCGGGTCGACACCATGGACGGCGCGGCCGAGCGGGCCGCCGAGCTGGCAGCTGCGGGGGTCTGACGATGGCTATCTGGCTGACCAAGGACTCGAAGGTCATCGTTCAGGGGATGACCGGTTCCGAGGGTTCCAAGCACACCCGGCGGATGCTCGCCGCGGGCACCAACGTGGTCGGCGGCGTGAACCCGCGCAAGGCCGGCACCACGGTCGACTTCGACGGCACCGAGCTGCCGGTCTTCGCCTCCGTCGCGGACGCGATGAAGGAGACCGGGGCCGACGTCACGGTCATCTTCGTGCCGCCGCAGTTCACCAAGGGCGCCGTGGTCGAGGCGATCGACGCCGGCATCGACCTCGCCGTGGTGATCACCGAGGGCGTGCCGGTGCACGACACCGCCGCGTTCTGGGCGTACAACCTGGACAAGGGCGAGCGGACCCGGATCATCGGGCCGAACTGCCCGGGCATCGCCTCGCCGGGCGCCTCCAACGCCGGCATCATCCCGGCCGACATCACCGGCTCCGGCCGGATCGGCCTGGTCAGCAAGAGCGGAACGCTGACCTACCAGATGATGTACGAGCTGCGGGACATCGGCTTCTCGACCTGCGTGGGCATCGGCGGTGACCCGATCATCGGGACCACCCACATCGACGCCCTCGCCGCGTTCGAGGCCGACCCGGAGACCGACGCCATCGTGATGATCGGCGAGATCGGCGGCGACGCCGAGGAGCGGGCCGCCGAGTTCATCAAGGCGAACGTCACCAAGCCGGTCGTCGGCTACATCGCCGGCTTCACCGCGCCCCCCGGCAAGACCATGGGGCACGCCGGCGCGATCATCTCCGGCTCGGCGGGCACCGCCGAGGCGAAGCAGTCGGCCCTGGAGGCCGTCGGCGTCAAGGTCGGCAAGACCCCGACCGAGACCGCCAAGCTGATGCGGGAGCTGATGTCCGGCCGCTGAGCCGGCAGGCACGTACGAAGGGGGTCGGCCCGTGGGGTCGGCCCCCTTCGCGCGCGTGGCGCGCGGTCACCTCACCGGTCCCGCGGGACCCGCTGCGGCTCAGTTGTTGTCGTTCCAGAGCGGGTACGTCCCGCTGGCCCGCCAGATCGCGGTGCCGATGATGTTGATCACGCCGAAGGCGATGGCCAGGTAGCCGAGCACCGGCGACTGGCCGTACCGCTTGGCGTCCCGGACCGACAGGTAGCCGAAGACGATGCCCAGGACGCCGCAGCAGATCAGACCGAGGACGATGCCGAGCACCCCCCAGAGCGTGGTGCGGTCCTTGCCCGCGGCGGGTGGCGGCGGGGGCGGCGGGTACGGAGCGTTCACGGCTTCCTCCCAGCACTCGATGCCACGACTTGAGTCGCGTCCTGCGCCGAGGCTAGACCGGATCCGGCCCCCAGGGCCGTGGATCACGGAACTCGCCGGTGCCACACCGCCCCGGCGGGCAGCCGCAGCCCGCGCGGCGTGCCAGAGTAGACCCGATGTCCTCGGTCACCCCTGATCAGCCGCGCCGCCCCGCCGGCGTCCGCGCCGACGCGCGGCCGCCCGGCCGTGCCGCGCCGGGTCCCCGGGTGCCCGCCCCTCGCCGGCCGGAGCCGTCCCGGG